>NZ_JBFTKK010000021.1:0-83702 GCF_056395905.1 Arthrobacter sp. 05T444 | reverse complement strand
AGATCCAGGCCGGCCGCGTGTGGGTCAACAACTACCACGCCTACCCGGCCGGCGCCGCGTTCGGCGGCTACAAGTCCTCCGGCATCGGACGTGAAAACCACGCCATGATGCTGGACCACTACCAGCAGACCAAGAACCTCCTGGTCAGCCACTCCGAGAACAAACTCGGGTTCTTCTAGACCTGCTTCAGGACCAAACACAAGTTTTCACCGGCACCACGAAGGGTTACTTGAATGACGAGAATGCTGATTATTGGCCCGCCCGGCTCGGGCAAAGGAACGCAGGCGGAACGGATCTCGGAACGCCTCGGCGTTGTTGCGATCTCAACCGGCGACATCTTCCGCGCCAACGTCAAAGGGGAGACGCCCCTCGGCGTTGAGGCCAGGAAGTACATGGACAACGGGGATTTCGTTCCGGACAGCGTCACCAACGAGATGGTGCGCAGCCGTCTCAGCCAGGATGACGTCGGCCACGGCTTCCTCCTTGACGGCTACCCCCGCACGACAGCGCAGGTGGGCTACCTTGACTCGATCCTCGCCATCAGCGGGCACAAACTGGACGTCGTCCTGCAGCTGACGGCTGACGACGGGGAACTGGTCACCCGCCTGCTGGGCCGTGCCAAGGAAACCGGCCGCAGCGACGACACCGAAGCCGTGATCCGGCACCGGCTGGACCTGTACCACGGGCAGACCGAAGCGGTGGTGGCGAAGTATGTGGAGCGCGGCATCCTGACACAGGTTGACGGCCTCGGCCGGATCGACGAAGTAACCGACAGGGTCATGAGCACTATTGATAATCCTTTGAGGATTTCCGTCGTCAGTGGATCTTAGTCCCGCGTCGCCGTCGCCCGCCGGACGTGTTACGGCCCAGCGGGGCGATCTTGCGCCGGCTGCTTCTACTTGGTGACCTGCAGCCCAGTGTCCCAGTTGAAGTCGGCGAACTCGGGGTTGGCCTGCATGGTCATGAGGACGAACTGGAATCCTTCGAGTTCGCGGGCGCGCTTGAGCGGGCCGACAACCAGGGGGCGCATGCCGCCGGCGCTGACGAAGCTGCTGACAGCAGCGTTGGCGTCGGCGTTGTCTCCGGAGACGAAGACATCCAGGGGCCGGCCGCCCGATACCCCGGCGACCAGGGTGCCGGCGAAGGTGGTGTTGAAGGCCTTGACCACGTTCGAGCTTGCCGGGACGAGCTTGGCAATTTCCTCGGCCGCGGACGTGCCGGGCTCGACCACCAGGGAGTCAAAGGTTTCGAAGTTCACCGGGTTGGTGATGTCCACGATGGTCTTGCCGGCCAGGGTGTGGCCTAAGGCGGTGACCACGGATTTTGCGGCCTCGAACGGGACGGCCAGGACCACGATGCTTCCCTGCGGAGCGTCCGCGGTGGTGCCGAAGGTGACGCCGGCGCCGAGTTCGCGGGCCAGTTCCTGCGCTTTGGCGGCGTCCTGCCCGAGGATCTCTACGCTCTGGCCTCCGGCCAGGGCGCGAGTGGCGATGCCTCGGGCCATGTTGCCGTTGCCGATGATGGTGATGTTCGTCATGGTGGTCTTCTTTCCGAATATGCGGGCCAGGAGGGTTTTCATCAGATTCTGTTCTGCTGGAGGATCAATACTTGAAGCTACAACTAAATCTACATCCAGAAAGTTGAAGCGTCAAGTGCCTTTGGAGCGGAGCCACATGCCGTCGTCTTGCGGTGGCATGTGAGCTTCTGGATACAAAGCTGAAACGTTCAGTCGACGCCATGAAACAAGCTCTGGCTACGCTAATTCCTACTTGTAAAACGTGATCCGCGTGACGCATCGAAAGGAATAACAATGCTTCGGAGTAGCTTGAGCCTGTTTCTCAGTTCCCGCCAGAAAGATGGAAGCCGTCAATCCGGCGAAACCAGTGCTGTCGCTGAGTTCCCCCAGGGTCAGCTGACGTCCACCGCTTGGGAAGGCTGGTGGCACAACCCGGCACAAGCCTGACGAGGCCGTTAGGGCCATCCGCGCCTGGTCTGAGCCCGGCGGCTTACCCTTCCATCCCGGTTATTATTTGGATATTTTCAGCGGCCCAGTAGGCTGACCGAAAACAGCCAGAGTCAAGGAAGGTGGAAATGACCAGATTAAGCAGAGGTGTGGACGGTGTCCAGGTCCGGGAGGCCTTGAGCCGCGCGGAGCGGAAACTCCGATCCACCCGCCAGGCCTCCAGGACCGCATGGCTGATCGCCGGTATCGTGGCCGCCGCCGTCACCGGATCGGTGATCGTGTGGCAGGTCCTGGACCGCAGCGGGGAACCTGAGGCGACTCCGGATCGAAAAGCCCCGACAGAGCACATGTGACCAGACGCAAGAGAACGACGGCGGGAGGTTCCCGCCGTCGTTCTCTTGTGATGAGGCCCCTCGCTGGTGCCTAGAGGGCGGATCCCGTGGTGAACACCCACGTGCGGGTGACGAACGGGTTGCCCGCGAGGTCGCGGACGGCTCCTGTGCCGCCGGTTATCGTGACCCGGTACTGCGTGTTGGCCAGGAGGGTGGCGCCTGGGTTGATGGTCAGGGTTTGGTTCGCGGTGCTGAAGCCGAGAGCCGCCGTGACCCCTGCGCCGTTGGATACCCGGGTGACCGTCACTGTCGCCGCCGAGATGCCGGTGACGTTCTCACTGAACCGTGCCGTGATGTTGGCATTGCGGCGGGCCCCCGTGGCGTTGATGCCCGGAGTTACCGAAACCATTGTGGGTGCCGGTCCCGTAGTGAACTGCCACGACGTGAACGCGATCGTATTGCCGGCCGTGTCACGGATCGAGGACATCGATGCCGTGTAGGTACGGTCCGGCAGGAGGTTCCCGTTCGGATTCAGCGTCGCCGTCCGGGTGGCGTTGTTGTACGTCACTGCGGCGGGGATCGGGGTCGCCGAACCGTTGAGCCGCAGGACGACAGTGCCGGTGCTGACATTTGCGACTGGTTCACTGAATGTCGCTGTCACGTTTCCGGACTGGCTGACCGAGCGGGCACCTGAGGCAGGTGTCCTGGCCGTCACCGTCGGGGCCACAAACTCCGTGCGCGGCGTTGCCAGTGCGGACCGGGCGGAGGCCGGGCCGGTGCCCACGGAGTTGATCGCCGCAACATCAAAGGTGTAGCCGGTTGCATTGATCAGGGTTCCCATCACCGTGCTGGTGACGTTGGCAACCGTCGTCGTGCGCGTCGGCGTGGTGCTCGTGCCGACGTAGGTGCGTACAACGTATCCGGTGACCGCAGAGGCATTGGCGACCGGCCCTGGCGCGGACCAGTTGACAGTGACCTGGGCGTTGCCCGGAGTGACGGCCCCCATGACCGGTGCTGCGGCGACTACCGCTGCACTGGGAGTCACGGCATTGGACAGAGCGGAGAAGGCACTCGTGCCGAGGTCGTTCGTTGCCGACACCTGGAACCGGAACGCGGCTCCGTTGGTCAGCCCGGTGACAACCAGGCTCGTTGCGCCGGCCGGTGCAGTGCGAAGGGCACCGACCTGGGCGCCGGCTGCGTCCACGACCTTCACTGAGAAGCTGGTGGCAACGCCGCCAGCCCCGGGGGTGAAGTTGACCGTAGCCTGGCCCGCTCCTGCTGCTGCTGCCAGGCCGATGATCGGGGCCGCGGGGGCAACGGTGTCGGAGAAGACAAGCCGTTCGATGTTCCGCAGCGTATCCGTTCCATCGGCGCCGACGTTGTCGGTGACCGTGGTGGTTGACCCCGCCGAGCCAACGGTGCCGTCGCCGCCGGTGGTGGTAACGGTGTAGTTGGCCTGCGGTCCGGAGAAGACCGCGGAGTCGATGTTGCCTGCGGTGTCCGCCGCGGTTGGTGTGATGACCTCCCGGACGGCGACCAGGTTGCCCGGGTCGATGACACCGGCAGCGACGTCCGCTTCCAGGGTGTGGGTGTTGCCCGCCTGGTAGGTGTGCTCCATGAGGTCGGTGCTGCCGATTTCAGTGGCCGGGTCGGCCGGGTTGGTCCGCACGCTGATGCGTACCTGGACATACCGGTCACCGTCGATCACGTCGTTGGCACCGCGGCCTTCGATGCTGTCGCTGCCGAGGCCGCCGAGGAGGATGTTGCCGTCTCCCCAGACTGGTCCGTCGAGGGGGCAGGCCCCCATGGCGGATGCCGCTTCCACCGGGGCGAGCGGGGTGCTCGGAGCGGGGAGGAGGTTACCGAGGCCGGCGATGCGGTCGATGCCCGTCTGGTCGAGGACGTCGCAGCCGCTAAAGCCTGCGCCGCCCACGGCACTGGGCACTACGTCGTCGCCCTTGATGACATCGTTGAACGCCGAACCGGAGTTTGCTTCCGTTTCCTGCCAGCGGTCGCGGTTGACCACCAGCTGGAGGGGGACGCCCGCCAGGTTCTGGTTGATCTTCATGTCATCGTTGGCCCCGACGGTGTCGTACTGGTGAATCGCCCAGTCGAATCCCGCGGCGCCGGCGAACCGGTCAATAGCGGCGTTGGCGGCCATGACGTCGTCGCCGCCTTCAGCGTCGTAGTCGTTTTCGCCCACCTGGCCCACCATGATGTCATTGCCCGGTTTGGTCTGGGCAGGGTCGTCGAAGAACGGTGCGCCGTGGTCGCCCTGGAGCAGGTCCTGGCCTGAGCCGCCCTGGATCCAGTCGTCCCCGCCGTCGCCGAACACGGCGTCTGCACCGTCACCGGCCCGCACGAAGTCGTTGCCGGGTCCGGCGAACGTCTCATTGTCGTTGGCTCCGCCATTCATGAAGTCCTGGCCGTCGCCGCCCATCATGATGTCGTCGCCGATGCCGGCGTTCGTGTAGTCGTTGCCGGGACCGCCCTTGAGGACGTCGGCGCCGGACAGGTCCGTGATGCGGTCATTGCCGTCGCCGCCCAAGGCAACGTCATCACCGCCCTGGCCCTCAATGACGTCATTGCCTGCGTTGCCCCAGATCGTGTCGTTGTCGTTGCCGCCTGCTACCCGGTCCGCCGCGGCGGTGCCGTTGTAGACCGACTGGCCGTTGATGCCGGACGGATCGACGGTGTTCTTTTCCTGGTACTGGATGGTGCCGTCCGGCTTGCGCAGGAGCAGCAGGTTTTCATTGCAGTCAGGGGTGGAAGGATCGTCAGCGACAGAGGGTCCGGAAGCGAGGTAGCCCTCCGGAGTGCCGGCGAGGTTGCTCAGCTGGAACTTGCAGTCGGCCGTCGCGAAGACGTCGGCTTTCAGCGTGTTCGTGCCGTCGGTGTTGCGCATGATCATCTCGGCGAAGCTGTTTCCTTCGAGCTGGGTGCGCAGGTTCATGCCGGGCGTGCGGGCCAGGTAGTACAGCCGGTCGCCGTTCTGGAGATCGGTGAGCTGGTTCTCAAACACGTAGTTGAAGGTGCTGCCGAGCAGGCCGCCGAAGAGGTTGGTCTTCTCCGCGAGGCCGCCTACCCACAGGTCCACCTTGTTCAGGCCGGTCTCCTGGTTGGCCCACGCTCCGGTGCTGTTCATGAAGTCCATCATGTCGGCGGTGGGAGGCGTGGCGCCGGGGCCCGGGTCCACGATGGCCTTGGCAGCTGCCCGCTTGTCAGCCAGTGTTGCTGCACCGGTGATGCTCGGGTAGGTGCCGTAGGCCGCAACGAAGTTGATCAGCGACTCGGGGTGCTTGATGTTCTGGCCGAAGTCAGCCCAGCTGGTGTAGGGGGTGAGCTGGCCGTCCCCGGTGGAGTCGTGGATCTGGCGGCGCACCTCGTTGAGGGGAGGAACGCCGGCTTCCCGGGCGCGGGTCATGTTGATCGTTGCCAGGTCCAGGGGCAGGCCGAGCAGGTTATTGCGAAGCGTGTCGGTCACGAATTCGTCGAGTTCGTTGCCCGTTTGGTCGCTCATGCCCATAACGACTGCGCCTGCGGCCTGCTCCGAGGTGAGCTCGCCGGCGGTGCCGCCGTCCCTGTACGAGGGCGGGTTGAGGAAACCGTTCAGCAGCGGGATCGAGTTGTCGGTTCCGTCCGGGTTGGTTCGGGCGATGGTCTCGGTCAGCATCGAGTGGCCGAACCGGTAGACCGCGTGCGCGAACTCAGCGTGGATCGCCGGGTTGATGTCCGTGTGGTAGACGTGGAAAGGCTGGATCGCGGGCTGGACCTTGCGGGCGAATTCTTCGAACACCAGGTGCTGGTACTCCATCTCGGTGACGAAGCGGGCGGCCTGGAACAGGCGCTCGCCGTTCCAGCCGTCAGGGGTGCCCAGGGCCGATTTCCACTCGGCCAGTGCCGCGACGCCCTTGACCGAGGTGTCGTTGGTCAGGGTGTTCTTGAAGTCCTCCACCAAACGGTCATGCTCGGAGTGGAAAACCTGGTGGATGGTGCTCAGGCCGATGTTTTCGTTGACGCGGCCGTCGCCGGCGGTGAAGTGCGCGTTCAGCATCTCGTCGTCATAGGTGCCCGGAGGCTGGCTGGCGAAATCGGCCGAGGCGACGTTGTCCGGGTCAGGCACCGGAGCTACCGGCGGGGTGGATGGGTTGTGGTCAGTGTCCTGCGGGGACGGGTCCGCGTTGTGGGCGATGTCCGTCAGGAACGGAGTGTCGAAGTAGAGCACGTTCGACGGGACCAGAGTGCCCAGGTTGCCATTGTCGGCGCGGTTGGCCTCAACCAGTCCCGTTGCCGTCACGAACTGCGGAAGCCCGCGTGCGGGACCGGGGACGAACTTGCCGTACGGGTCGACTTCGATCTGGGGGACGTTCAGCACGTCCTTGTCGAGCAGCTGGATACCAAGAAGCTTCGAAGCCTGCTCCTTGGTAGTGGCCCAGGTGGCCATGCCGTTAACGGCCTTGGTGCCGGCTTCCCCGCCGAGGAGCTTGCCCGTCGAGACCGGCTTGCCGTCTGCGTTGTCCACGTATTCCCGCAGGAACACCTGGTGGGAGGGGTGGGAGGTGTAGGTCTGGGACTGGTCCACGTACGGGGAGTCCGTGTTGGTCGCATTCTGTTCATCATCGGCGGTGCCCATGACCCCATCGGGGCCCGGCTGGTTCTGCGCCCGGGTCAGCACCATGAAGCGCTGATTGGCGGGCAGGTCATCCGCGTTGCCGAAGACGTGGTCCGGTCCGGCGACCAGCGGGTCGTCGTCCCGGAGCGGCACGAAGACGTTGCCGCCGCTCTTGACGGTCTGGTCCACGCCGTGGTCAAAGAACTGGCCGAACAGGGTGAACATCGAGTTGTACGGTGGCGACAGCCCGACGTCGGTGGTGACGTTCGGGATGAAGAGCGTGTTGTGCGACGGCACGCATCCGGCGGGAACGCCGTCCACGGGCGGCGTTGCCAGGGGATCGGGGTCGGTGGTGCACGGGTGGACGCCAACATTGCCCTGGGTCCGGACGGGGAAGCCTGCTGCGGCAACGGCGGCGGGGTTAGTTGAGGTCTGGTCCACGATCAGGTTGGAGATGTCACGCGGCTTGCTGTCGAAGACGTTGCCTGTCTTCTGCTTGTAGGAGGTCGGGCCGGCCGGACCGAAACCTGGCGGAACGGGGTCTGCATCATTGAAGACCGGCGTGGTGTAGCGGGGGAACTTCTGGTCAGCGGCGCCGAAGGTCTCGCGGCTGTTGATCAGGTTGTTGCATGAACCGTCGACTGTCCGCAGGCCATAGGAGGTCAGCGCGTCTGGGATCTGGTTGGGGCCCGGCCCGACGAGGGCCCCGCAGGGGCCGGTCTCGGAGGTGGTGTTGGCCACGTGGGCTTCCGCGATCTTGATTTGCTTGAGGATGTAGGCCAGGTCTGAGGCTGTAACGGTGAAGCCCTGGCCCACCGGCGCCACCACCGCGTTTGCGTTGACCACGGGGAGGCCCACGGCAATCGGCAAAGCGAGGGCTGTGGCGGCGCTGATGAGCCGGAAGGTTCCGGACCGCGTGCCGCTGCGACTGCGCCGCTGGCTGTGGTTCGGTTGGGGGGCAGGGCCTGCGTGCTTTGCAGTTGCTGCAGGGCCGGATCTTGTGTCTGAGGTTTTCATGGCACACCTGCTGTTTCAAAGGGGATAGGACGCGCTCATCGTGAGGCGGCTCGCTCCGGAAAACCTTGAACAGGAGAGGGGACCCGAACAGGCCCCCTCGGGGGCTGACGGCGCCAAGGTATTCCTAGGTTGGCTCCGTGCTGGCTCCGTGCTGGCTCTGGAAGCGTGTTGACAGGGTGTGCGCAGGCGCGGAAAGACCCCCGCTCCTGCGAATACGCGGATCTCGGGGGCTTTCCTAGCGGCAGGATCAGACAGCCGCGCGGTTGACTGAGCCTGTAATAAAAGCTAAGAACCGTTCCTGAAGATTCGCTGGAAAAAGGGAATTAACAGCCTGTCACTATGGACAGCGGCCAATGACGGCGTCCGTCACAGCTCCGGAACGCACGCTCCAGCGCCGAGGAGAGCCAAACCGGCGCGGTCACCGTCTGCGAATCCCGTGATGTCCGAACCCTCCGGGTACATCAGCTGCTTCGGGTCGTCAACGTGGTCGAGTCCCACAACGTGGCCGAGCTCGTGCATGATGACGGCACGCACATGGGCGGAACCATCGGGCCACTGCAGCATCTCGGTGAGGTCAGGGGCGTCAAGTTCCACCTGGCCCGCGACCAGGACGTAGGGTCGGCCAGGAGTGTAGGCATAGCCGCTTCCACCCAGCCCGTCCACGTCCCCGGCCAGGTCGGGGCTTTCCTCCGGAGTGGACCATCCAATCAGGACCGGGGCCCACCTCTTGCCGTACAGATCGGGCTGGTAGGACTCGCGTTCCTCGCTGGGCGCCTCGGTGGTGCTGCCGTCGTAGACGAACCGCAGCCCGGTTGCGGCTGACACCTCCATGACGGCCTGCTGGATCAGCCGGTCTGCCCCGGGCGGCGCGTTATCCGGCCGGACCACGTAGTGGACGGGGCGGCATGGATCGTAGGCCGCGAAGGGCTGGCCGGGGTCGGGGGACTCCTGCAGCTTGTAGGCGCGAGACCCGCTGCCCGCCGGCGCCTGGCCCAGCGGAACGTCGGAGGCTTCAACGCCTGGGGGTGGCAGCGGAGCGCCGGGCAGATAGGGGAGGACGGCCGGCAGCACATAGCGTTCGAACAACGCCGGAGTGAAGTACAGGCCCGCCAGCAGGACGAGGCTGGATCCAATGGCCAGCCATCGGCGCCATGGGCGGATTCCGCCAGGCCGCTTGCCCGGGTGGTATGGATATATGTTGTGTCCGGGCATCGGGCCCGCACGCCACGGCAGGGGTTCCTCCAGATTTCCCAGGGCCTCATCGATGGCCCATTGCGGGATCCGACCGCTGGCCGACCGCCGGACCTGCACGGGCCTGCCGTCGGCCGACACGATTACACGGTCCGGGGACGGATCTTCCCACCTGCCGGGGTTCGAACGCTGCATTCGTTCCTCAGTTGAGCCCGGTGGGCCGCCGGCCGGCTTTTGAACGCGCTGGACTAGCGGAGTTATCAAGCATGTTCTTCCCCCATGGAAACGTGGTTGCGGCACCGTGTGATGAGTCACACTAGCAACCGCGTCGCAGGAAAGCCGCAGGGAAGCCGCAGGTTTTGCGTAGATCCGCGCGGTCTGTTCGGCGCCGCGAACCCAAGGGAGCAAGTATCGGCGGCATCGAAAAGTCGGGTACCGCTTACGGGTTCATCCAGATGCGGGTTCGCCGTAGTGTTATTGCATCGGGTGGCCGGGTGTGTGCACGCAGCTTGAGTTGTCTGCACCCGCTGGGCTGGGCGGCCGCCACCTACGTGCCGGAGGGACCGATCCAGTCATGAAAAATATGAGGTCCGAGCTTCCCGCCACCTCTGACTCTGCCACCGCCAGCCAGGAGGTGCCGGATACCACCGGGCAGGCGCCGCGTGCCGACGGCGCTGCCGCTAAAGGCGCGCAGGCAGCCGGCGACCCCCCGGGCGGCGTTACCGTCCCCGCGCGCGAGGCAATCGGAAACTGGCCTGATCCCATGTAGGGGGATCTCAGCCCCCATCAAACGTTTGGACGACGACGGCGGGAGGTCCCGCCGTCGTCTGCCCCGTGGGTGCCGCACGGCAACGCGGCCTTTGGTCAGATGGTGCGCGGTGCGCGTGCCAGGTTCGCGGTGAGCTCGGCGGCGGTCTGACGCGCGACGTAGGCCGGGCGGTCCCGTTCCACTCGCCAGCTCTCGGACAGCGGGCCGACGTTCACGGTATCGAAGCCGAATTCGTCGTAGAGCTTTGTCACCAGCTCGCTGGCCTCCGGGAAGTCGCTGGCGGTGGCAAGCGCGCGGCGGTTGGCGGTGCCGGCCGGCGTCCCGTCGGTGGTGATGTCCTTGGCCAGGATGTGGTTGAATCCCTTGGCTACCTTTGACTGGGAGAGGTGCTCCTGAACCAGCCCCGAGGTGGTGGCTTCGCCGTTGTCCAGGGCCGGCATGCGGCCGTCGCGCTCCCAATAGTAGTTGTTCGTGTCGATCACGATCTTGCCCGCAAGTGGCTCCACGGGGATGTCCCGGAGGCTCTTCAGCGGCACTGTGACGACGGCGACATCTCCAGCCGCCGCCGCTTCGGCGGGCGTAGCGGCCCGCGCGCGGGGACCCAGCTCAGCCACCAGGTCCGCCAGGGTTTCCGGTCCGCGGGAGTTGCTGATCACCACGTCGTAGCCGACCTGCACCGCCTTGCGGGCAACCTGGCTTCCAATGTGTCCTGCTCCGATGATTCCTATTGTTGTCATGTCCGGGCCAACACCGGTTCGCGCGCAGATATTTCACCGTTACGCAAGTGCCGCGCCACGCAAGAGGACGACGGCGGATGCCTCCCGCCGTCGTCTCCTGGCCGTCCGCTCCTGCCAGTGCCATTGAAAGGCACGAAGCACGCCGGAATACTGGAAGGCAGGGCTACAACTCGCGGACGAGAACGGTGGTGAACGATGAGCGGCGGGGCAGCCGGCGAGTTCAAGCGCAGGATGGAGCGGCTGTCTGAGATGCGCGCCGTTCGGGGTGCCGGCATCACGGCCGAGGAGGAAGCGGCGCTTGACGCCGCGGAGGAGCAAGAGCGACAGAAACGCAAGAAGGTCTCTGACGCCGCCAGGGTTGAATACCTGATCCGGGACGCCATGGCCCAGGGCAAGTTCGACAACCTGAAATACGCCGGCAAGCCGATCCCCGGCCTGGGGGAGGGATACGACCCCGACTGGTGGGTCAAGGGCCTGATCCAGCGCGAGAACATCACCGGCATGGGACCGAAGGCCATCCTCCTCCGGACCGAGGACGCAGAGCTGGACGCCCGGCTGGATTCCCAGTACTCGGAGAAGCAGGTGCGGGACATCGTGGAGGACTTCAACGCCCGCGTCATCGATGCCCGGCGCCAGCTCCAGGGCGGCCCGCCCGTGATCACCAGGACCCGCGACGCCGACGCCGAGGTGCAGCGCTGGCAGGAGCGGCGGTCCGCCGTCGCCGCTGCCGATGCCGACCTGTCCGAGCCGGAACCCCGGCGGCCATGGTGGCGGCGTCTCTGGAGTGGCTCCGGCTAAGCCCGGCCGGTGGTCAGCCAGTCCTGCTCGAAGTCAGGATGGTCGGCGTAGGGGAGAGCCAGGGCGTTCAGGGACAGAGTGGTCCATTCAAGGGCCTCCGGAATCCACTGGGAGCCATCCCCGTACGGGTTGCTGACCAGCGTTGCCAAGGCCGTCTGCCGGGCGGCCTCGATGATGCCGATAATTCTTCGCTTTGCCGCACACTCCAGCAGCAGGCGGTTTTCGTACCACTGGCCCGATTTGGAAAGGGTCCTGTCACTGAGAAGTTTCCGGGCCGCGGCCTCATCCTCGGTGATGCGCTCGGACAGGAATTCGACAATGTCCACAAACCGAGCGTACGCCCCGCCGCAATGGCGGGACACGGGGCTATGATCCGCTGCCGAAGTCCGATGCAGACAGCGGGAGGTAGTAGGCGGAGTGGTAGCGGCTGTCGTCGCCGGTCACCACCCAGGCCGATCCCTTGCGGACGCGGAAGCGTTTACTCAGCACCGTGCGGTCGTTGCGGATGAGGTGCTCCACAACGCCCGCCATCACGCCCTCATGCGTGCACAGCACGGTTCCCGTCCCGCGGGCCTCTGCCACCAGGTCGAGGGTCGCTGCGATGCTGCCCCCGGTCAGGTGGTCTGAGCGCTCCACTTCGAGGGACTCCTGCCGGGCAAGCTCGGCGACGGTTTCGACACACCGGGCAGAAGGGGCGGACACAACCCGATCTATTTTGAACATCGACCCCAAAGCAGCCAGTGTTCGGGCGGCGTATTCACCATTCTCAGCCAGCATCCGGCCGTCATCTGAACTGCCCTCTTCGTTTCGTTTGGTGACTTGCGCGCCGCGGACGAGGAGCAGCATTTTCTCCAGGTCGGGCACCGGGCGCACGCCCAGCTGCATCTGGAGCTGGGTGCCCAGGGAGATGATGGCAGGACGGTCCCGAGGCTCCGTTAAGGTGCGCAGGGCTGCCGGAAGAGACAGCCACCGGACCGCGTCTACCTCGTCGTTGGCAGTAAAGCTGCCTGACTCCATCGCCGCTGCCCAGTAACGGATGGTTTTGATCCTGTTCTTGCTGTCTTCATACCGGATGCTGGGCAGTTCCGCGCCAAGACGGCACTCAAAGCCGGTTTCCTCCAGCACTTCCCGTGCCGCACATTCCCTGCCGGATTCTCCCGGCTCGGCTTTGCCCTTGGGGATGGACCAGTCGTCATGGGCAGGCCGGTGGATCAGGAGGACTTCGAGGGCGCCCTTGCGACCGATCCGCCAGGGCAATGCACCGTAGGTGGGGGGCTTGAGCGTGCTCATGCGCTGGCCTCCGTTTGTACCAGGGCCAGGGCCGGGGTTTCCCGTGAATGCTGAAGTTCATCCAGCCGGCTGTAGAGACCGCCGGATGCCACAAGATCCCCGTGGCGGCCGCTTTCCACAATCCGGCCGTGGTCGAGGACGTAAATGTGGTCGGCTCGCTTAAGCGTGGACAGCCTGTGGGCAATGACGATCACTGTGCGTCCGGCCATGAGCCGGTCGAGCCCACGCATGACGTACTGCTCGGAAATCGCATCCAGGCCCGACGTCGGTTCATCGAGGATGACGATGGGGGTGTTCCGCACGAGGGCGCGGGCGATCGCGATGCGCTGACGCTGTCCGCCGGAGAGCGAAACGCCGCGCTCGGCCACCGGCGTGTCGTATCCCTGCGGGAGGTTCCGGACGAACTCGTCCACATGGGCCGCCTCGGCCGCCGCAAACACCTGCTCGCGGGTGACTCCCTCGGATCCGTAGGCGATGTTGTCGTAGATCGTCCCGCGAAACAGGATGGATTCCTGCAGCACCATGGAAATCTGCCTGCGGACGGTGGCGAGCTGCAGGTCCCGCACGTCCAGCCCGTCGAGAAGCACAGACCCCTGTGTGGCGTCGTAGAGACGGGGAATCAGGCTGACCAGCGACGATTTTCCGGCACCCGTGGGGCCCGTGATGGCCACCAGGCTGCCCGGCTCGGCCGTGAGGTCAATACTGTGCAGGACATCGTGCTGCCCCTGATAGCCGAAGCTGACCCCACGCAGCTCCACGCCGCCGCTCAGCCGCGGGGCAGGGCGGGCGTCCGGCTTGTCGAAGACGGCCGGCGCCGTGTCAAGGATTTCCTGGATGCGCTCGGCACTGGCCTGGCCGCGGCTGATCACGGTTGTCAGTTTCGCCAGGGACTTCATCGGCGAATACAGTGCCTTGAGGTATGCGATGAACACCAGCAACAGGCCGAGTGTCATGGTTCCATCCAGCACCCGCTGGGCGCCGATCCAGAGCACCAGTACTGTTCCCAACGTCGCGATGACATCGACCAGCGGCGAGAACAATGACTGAAGCCGTATGACCCTCAGTCCTGCGTTCATCCGTCCGTCATTCCGTGACCGGAAGTCCTCCTCATGGCGTGCTTCGCTGGTGTAGGTCTGCATTACCCGCACGGACGCGAACGTCTCCGACATCGCCGCCGCTATGTCGCTGTCCTTGCTGCGTGCCTCCCGGGAGGCCTTCTTGATGCGGCGCCGGTAGAAGAGCACCGTCACGAACAGCAACGGTGCCACTGCCATCCCGATCAACGCGAACGCCGGGTCGACGAGTACGCAGATGGTGGTGACAAACCCCAGAATGAACACGTTGGGAAGCAGCACGGAAAGCATGGACACCATGAGCGAGCGGACGTAATCAACGTCCGTGGTGGTTCGTGTGACCAGGTCCCCCAGCCGTTGCTTGTCGTGGAATGACAGGGACAACCGCTGCAGGTGGGTAAAGACGTCGGCGCGGATGGCCGCCATGGTCTTTTCGCCGACGCCGTTGAGGATCCGGGTCCCCAGATAATCCGCCGCGGCATTCATCACTGTCATGGTGAGAAGCGCCGATGCGGCGAGAAGGAGCAACTGGAGCGGGCCGAGCCCGGCGAGCCCCAGGTACGCCGCCGTCGGATCCGGCTTGGAATTGCCCCGGGGCTGCAACACGTCGTCAACGATGATCTTCATTGGCCAGGGCAACGCCACTTCCATTGCGGCGACGAAAATAACCAGCAGTGCGCCGCCGCCCATTGCCCAGGCGTGGGGCGTGATAGCCCGCCGAAAACGCCAAAACGTGAGAAACATGTGTCCCCCTAAAGTAGACCTGCGGCATCCAAGGAGAGCCGTGCCGCCTAGCTGCAGAGCGGAAGCCGGAGCATTTTCACCCGGCCTTGCCGCAAGCCGGCCCGTATGTGGGCCGGCACCGCTCCATCCCGAGTGGAGCTTCTTTGGTGCGCTCCAATATCCACGAGGGAGCTTGGGGAAAACGCTGTCAGAGCTTGGGGAAATCCTGTTTGGGTCTGAAGGGTCCCCCAAATTAGGCAGTATCGGCTAATTGGGGGCTTACAAGCGGACCTGCAAGGACTAGCGTTTCTTTCGTAGGACACTGCCTCCCGTTCCTCACGACCAAAGGAGCTTCCATGGGTGACGTGTGGATCCGCACGATCAGCCAGAGCCTGGTTCGTGCCGATAAGGTCACGGAAATTGCCTCGACCCGCGGATCCGTCCATGAGGAACAGGGATATTCGCTGAAGGTCATCGTGGAAGGCAAAGCACACTTCCTGATCGACAACAGCGACCTCCTGGGCAGCCTGGCCGAACGGCTGGAGCACGCACGCCACATGGAGGACGCACTGTTGCTTGCCATGGATGCCGCGCGGGACGCGGAGGCGTCTGTGGTGGTCTGCTACGAACAGGACGGCGAACGCTGGGTCCTCTCGACGGCTTCGGAACTTGCCGGCGGACTGACCTCAGAGGGCCTCGGATTCGGCAGATGACCGGGCCGAACGGACTGCACAGACACCTGAGAATGGCCCGGCCCTAGGTGGCGGGAGCCGTGTTGGGTACGGTGGGCTTCATGGCCCACACCATCGGATCCGGGAAGCCGGTTCAGGGCGCATGACCGTGATCATCGCCTTCGTGGCGAATCTTCTCGTTGCCGTCGCCAAGACCATTGCCGCGCTCCTGACCGGCTCAGCGTCAATGATCGCCGAGTCCGCCCACTCGTGGGCGGACACCGGAAACCAGGTTTTCCTGCTGCTCGCCGAGAAAAAGTCGAAGAAAAAGCGCGACAAGGCCCACCCGATGGGCTACGGCCGGGAGGCCTATGTCTGGTCCATGTTCGCGGCTTTCGGCCTGTTCACGGCCGGGGCGGTGGTGTCGATCATGCACGGCGTGCAGCAGATTTTCGCGCCAGAGCCGGCCGGTGACTTTGGCATCGCCTACGCCGTCCTTGCGGCCGCGTTCGTGCTGGAGGGTGTGTCCTTCATCCAGGCGTTCCGGCAGGCGCGGAAGGCCGCAAGGGATCTCGACCGGAACACTCTGGAGCAGGTGCTCAAGAGCTCCGATCCCACCCTGCGTGCCGTCTTCGCGGAGGATTCGGCAGCGCTCATTGGCCTGGTCATTGCGTTCGGCGGGATCTTCCTCCACCAGGTCACTGGATCGCCGCTTCCGGACGCCGCAGGATCCATCCTCGTGGGACTCCTCCTCGGTGTCGTTGCCGTGGTCCTGATCGACAGGAACCGCCGTTTCCTCGTGGGACAGGGCGTGAGCCCCGACATCGAGGAGTCCATGGGGCGCCGGATCCTGGAACACGCGGAGATCGAGCGGATCACGTACCTGCATGTCGAATTCGTGGGGCCGCGCAAGCTATACGTGGTGGCGGCCGTGGACATGACGGGTGACCGTCCCGAGCGCGAAGTGGCCGTGGCGCTGCGCCGGATAGAGCGCGACCTTGAGGACCACGACACGGTGGAGGAGGCCGTGCTGACCCTCGCCACACTGGATGAGCCCAGCCTGACTTTCGGCGCCGGTTCTTCCCGCTAGGGAACGGACGACGGCGGGACCGCCCGCCGTCGTTCTCTTGCGTAGAACGCGGATGCCATACCCTCTAGTGACCTGCGATGCCCTCGGCCTCGTGGGGCCCCACGAATTCGCAGGAACCATGATGGCGCTCCGGCAGGATGCAGGTCCGGCCGGTGGCCATATGGACGTTGCCGCACCGTCCCGAACGGGCCACGTCCTCGCGGACGTGGACGCTTCTCAGGTCGGGGCGCTCGCGGCTTTGGTCGAGCGGACGGACGTATTGGGAATTGCGGTGCTCATGACTGTTCATGCCTGCGTGACTCCTCGTTGAGTAGCTGCCCCCAGTAGCGAAAGGCCAGTCGTGTGGACTCTCTGTCGCGTGGACTCTATGTATCAAGTCTCACGCCGCTATGTTAACGCCGGATTACGGGAGTGTTAGTACCTGTTTTTTAAGAAGCCCACGCCCAGCGGGCCGTCCGGCGCTCCGGAAAGGAGTATGAGTACCTGTTTCAGGGGTCACCCCAGGAGGTCGTCCACATAGCACCAGCGCCAGCCCTCGCCAGGTTCGATGCTGCGCATGGCCGGGTGGCCCGTCTCCTCAAAGTGCCTGGAGGCATGGGTGCCGGGCGAGGAATCGCAGCAGCCCACGTTCCCGCACTCCAGGCACATCCGCAGGTGCACGGTTGGGGTGCCTTCGCGGACGCACGCCTCGCAGTAAGGGTTCCGCGGGACTGCGGGGTCGGGCGCCGATTCCAGGTGATCGCAGCCGCCGCCGGGCCGGGCAGTGCGCGCTGAGCCGGTGACGTCCTGCTCGTCGAGGGTGGCGTCGAGCATGGACTCTTCAACGTCCAGCCGTTCCAGGACTTCGCTGAGGACCTCGTGGGCGTACTCGCCGCCTCGCCGCAGGTCCAGCACTTTGGCACGTTCCGCCTCCAGCATGGCTAGCCGCAGCTGGGCGTACCGCTGGCTGGGGGTGGCCGTTTCCGACGTAGGCCGGCCCAGCCGTTCCCACGCCGCCAGCCCCCGCTCCTGCGTCCGCCGCTTGAGCATCGCCACCACCTCAGGCGGATCCTCCTCCGTCCGCAGTTCGTGCAGCTTCTCCACGCCCGCGGCCGTGGCCTGCTGCATCAGCGAGGCTTGGCTGAGGGCATCCTCTCGCTGGTCCGGGCCCTGGACCCGGAGGAACCTGACCAGGGCGGGCAGGCTGAATCCCTGCGCGGCCAGGGTACCGGCCACCACCACGAGGGCAGCCAAGATCAGCACGGAGCGGTGTTCCAGGGCCTCCGGCAGCGTGAGGACCGCCGCGAGCGTCACCACGCCGCGCATCCCGGCCCAGGAAATGATGGCGGGGAACTGCCACGGCGGTGCAGGATCCGTGCGGGCCACCGCGGGAATGAGCCGGGGCAGATAGGTTGCGGGAAACACCCACACCGGCCGGAGCACCAGCACAGCCAGCAGGATTACCGCGCAGCCTGCCCAGATGCGGGCAGAGCCCAAGGAATCGTCCTGGACGCCGTCGATGATGGTCCGGACCTGCAGGCCGATGAGGAGGAACACAGAGTTCTCCAGCAGGAACTGCACAGTGTCCCAGTTGCTCCGCTGGCTCACCCGGGCTGCGCCGTTCGGCATGGAAGGCGCCTTGGTGCCCATAATCAGGCCGGTGACCACGACCGCCAGCACACCGGAGGCGTGGATCGCCTCCGCCGGAAGGTAGGCAACGAAAGGTGCCATCAACGACGTCGAGGTGTTGATGGCGACGTTGCGGATCCGCAGCCGGAGCTGGGTGAGCACATAGGCCGCCGCGAGGCCCACCACCAGTCCTCCGCCTGCCGCCAGGATGAAGTCTCCGGCGATTTCCGCCGCGGACACAGTTCCGGAGAGTGCCGCGACGGCGGCGCGGAGGCACACCAGCGCGGTGGCATCATTAACCAGCGATTCGCCTTCCAGGATGCTGACGATCCTGCGCGGCATCCCCACTTTGCGGGCGATGGCGGTGGCCGCCACGGCGTCCGGCGGCGCCACCACGGCGCCCAGGGCGATGGCGGCAGCCAGCGGGATCTCGGGAAACAGCCAATGGACAACCAATCCCACGGCGATGGTGCCGAAGATGACGTACCCCACGGACAGCAGCGCGATGGCGCGGCGGTTGGAGCCGAAGTCAAAGAGGGATGTCCGCAGGGCGGCCGCATAGAGCAGCGGCGGGAGTAGCCCCACCAGGACCAGCTCCGGGTTCAGCTCGATTCTCGGAACGAAGGGCAGGAAAGAACCAACCACTCCGGCCAGGACCAGCAGCAACGGAACAGAAACGTTGATTTTCCTGCCCAGCGCACTGCCGGCGCACACCACCGCCACCAGCACGAGCAGTCCCAGAGCGACGTCCATGCGGCTATTCTCTCAGCTCAGGTTTTGGCACGGGTGCCAGTTCCCGCTGCCGTTTCGCCCCGGGGGAACGGCCCGACGGCGGCGGTCCGCTTTGTTGGCAATGCCCCCTAAGTTTTCTTGAGGGGCGCGTCCGCGATGTCCGCGCCTTCGGCGGGGTCCTGCGAGTGCATGCGGATGTCAGTAGGGTCGGCCGTTTCATCCCCTTCGGCAGGGGCCTCGCTGTGGATGCGCTGCATCCCTTCCAGGTTCTCAGTCATGACTGCCGCTCCTCTGCTGGCGTTGTGTGCTGTAGGTCATCACCTAATGTTCATCTAGCTCCTGCATTCGCGGACTGTCAAGAACCTTCCCTCCGCTCTGGCCGCGGATATTCTTCTGTGCTGAACTGTGTGTTGAGTCGTGCCCGCACCATCCACTCACCGCCCACAGCAGCGCCCGAAGCAATGTCCAAAGCACCGTCGGCCAGCCGGTTCCTGCCGGCTGTTGGGAAGGATCATCACCATGGCAACGTACAAGATCGGCTACTTCGTCGGAAGCCTTGCAAGCGGTTCGATCAACCGCACGCTGTCCAAGGCGCTCATCAGTCTCGCCCCGGAGGAGCTTGAGTTCACGGAGATTCCCATCAGGGACCTGCCGCTCTACAGCTACGACTACGACGCCGACTTCCCGCCGGAAGCGCGGGCGCTGAAGGAAGCCATTGACGGATCGGACGGCATCCTCTTCGTGTCCCCTGAATACAACCGTTCCATTCCGGGAGCACTCAAGAACGCCATCGACTGGGGCTCACGCCCTTGGGGGACCAACTCCTTCGCGCGGAAGCCCACCGGGATCATCGGCGCCTCACCCGGCAGCATCGGCACCGCGGTGATGCAGTCCTCCATGCGCGCCGTGCTGAGCTTCCTCGACGCTCCCCAGCTCAACGCCCCCGAGGCCTATGTGAAGTTCAATCCCGAGGTCTTCGGAGCCGACGGGGAGGTCAAGGACGAGTCCACCGTCGCGTTCCTCCGGCACTACATGGAGGAGTACTGCGCGTTCGTCCAGCGGGTCCTAGCGGCCAATGCGCCCGGGCACATCGGCGACCTGGAGCCCGACGCCGAAAAACTGTCACGCTGAGGCGGTGGTGCGCCTGCCTGCAGTCCGGCCGTCGTAATCCAGGCCGATCTGGCGGGCAGCCTCCTGCAGGAGGGGCACAACTGTCTGTTCGATGGTGTCCGGGGGCGCGCGGTGGGTTTGCAAAGAGACATTCACCGCTGCAACAACGCCGCTCCCGCACCAGACGGGCACGGCGACGCCACGCAGGCCTTCTTCCAGTTCCTGCGAAACCATGGACCACCCTTTCGCCCTGGCCAGGTCTACTTCGGACCGTAACTGGTCGAGGCTTCCGATCGACCGCTCGGTGAAGCGCTGCAGCTGAACCGAGTCGAAGTAGGCATTCAGCTCCGGGTCCGACAGTGCCGCCAGAAGCACGCGCCCCATGCTGGTGGCCCAGGCGGGAAATCTGGTTCCCACGCTAATAGAGACATTGAGAAGCCTGGGTGACGCTATGCAGGCGACATAGACCACCTCCGTGCCGTCAAGAATGCACAAAGAGGTAGTTTCATTGAGTTCTGCGGCCAGGGACCGCAGGTGCCGCTCGGCAATGTCCGGGATAGACAGGTTCGCAAGAAATGAGGAGCCGACCTCCAGTGAGCGGGCCGTCAAGGTGAAGTGGGGGCCGTCGGCACGCAGGTAGCCGAGATCGGTCAAGGTCAGCAGGAAACGCCTGGCCGAGGCGCGGGTCATGTCCGCCTTCGCGGCGATCTGAGTCACGGTCAGGCGTGGCGTATCCGGGGCGAAGGCCCGCAGCACGTCAAAGGCCTTCTCGACCGACTTCACGAAGTACGTCGGATGCTCCTCCATGAACTCCTGCAATCCCTAGAAAACACACGGGCACCCTGCGGGTGCTGAAGCAAACAGGGTTGCACCGAGCATATCGGAGTCATTGTGATGTCCCTCACCGTGCGGTAATCTATTTCTAGTCGCATAACGCACAGAAGTTCGCTAGTCGAACAAAACTGCATTTCCCACCCATCTAAACCACCGTCTTTCAGTGTGGAAGGACCATCAGAATGACCAACCTCGTAAACGGCTCCACAGCCACGGCAGACCCGGTGCAGCTCAAGCGGGCCAGGAAGGCGGCCCTGGCTGCGTTCCTGGGCGGCGCGCTGGAGTACTACGACTTCTTCATCTACGCCACCGCGGCCTCGCTGGTCTTCTCCAAGATCTTCTTCCCGGCCGGCAACCCCACCGTGGCCCTGATTGCCTCGTTCGCCACTTTCGGCGTGGCCTATGTCGCGCGGCCGTTCGGCGCGGTGGTCTTCGGCCATTTGGGCGACAAGATCGGCCGCAAGAACACCCTCGTGCTGACGCTGGTACTGATGGGATCGGCAACGTTCCTCATCGGCGCGCTGCCTGACTTCGCCACCGCCGGCTACTGGGCGCCTGCCCTGCTGGTGCTGCTGCGCCTCATGCAGGGACTCTCCGCGGGCGCGGAAACGGCGGGCGCCTCGGCCCTGTCTACCGAAGAAGCCCCGGAAGGGCGCCGCGGCTTCTTCGCCAGCTTCGCCATGAGCGGCATTTCCGCCGGCATCGTCCTGGCTTCCCTGGCGTTCCTGCCCGTGGCCGCGATGAGCGAAGTGGACCGCCTCGCCTGGGGCTGGCGCATTCCGTTCTGGCTGTCCATCATCGTGCTTATCGTCGCTTACCTGGTCCGCCGTTCCCTCGACGAGCCCGAGGTCTTTGAGGAAAAGCACGACCACGGCGAACTCGTGAAACTCCCGTTCGCGAAGATGTTCAAGACCCACCCGGCACAGTTCTTCCAGGTGGCCCTGATGTCCTTCGAAACCGTCACCAACACCTTCATGCAGTCCTTCGGCCTCGCCTACGCCGTGTCCGTCGGGGTCCCTGCCTCCACCATGCTTTGGGTCAGCATCGCCGGCAATGTCCTGGCCATGTTCACCCAGCCGCTCATGGCGCACCTCTCCGACCGGTTCGGCCGCCGACCCATCTTCATCGCCGGCGTCCTCGGCTCCGGTGCGATGATCTTCGTGTACTTCTCGGTTATCTCCACCGGCAACATTCCGATGATCTTCCTCACCAGCACCCTGATCACCGCCGGGACCTACGCGATGTCCAACGCCATCTACCCGGCCTGGTTCTCCGAGCTGTTCAACGTCAAGGTCCGCTACTCCGGCATGGCCATCGGCCTGCAGGTGGGCATCCTCTGCGCCGGCTTCACCCCGCTGCTCGGCACCGCCCTCGTCGGCGCCGAAAAGGCGAACTGGGGCCCCGCCGCCTGGATCGTTGCAGCGTCCTCACTGCTCGCCGTCGCCGGCGCCTTCTGGGCCCGCGAAACCAACAAAATCCCGCTCCGCGAACTCGGCAACCCCGTCCGCTAGCGGCAACCCCGGGATGGATCGGGTTGCGGAATGCCGCGGCCCGATCCACCGCCACGTGAAGGCCGCTTCATCCACCACGAAAACCCGCCCTCGGGGCCACGGGGTAGCGTAGCGTCGGCAGGCGCATTCAGCTGGCGCCTGCTCCTGCCAGTCCGGCCCGAGCGAACGAGGTACAGCACTGATGATCACCCGAGCCGACGTTGATGAAGCCACAGCGCGGATTGCCGGGCTGGTGCGTCGCACGCCGGTCATGGCGGCCGACGCCGGAAGCCTTCCCGGTGCGGTCTGGCTGAAGTGCGAGTTCATGCAGCACACTGGCACGTTCAAGGCCCGGGGGGCCTTTAACCGCGTGCTGGCCTGCAGGGAGCGCGGCGAGTTGAAGGACGACGTCGGCATAGTCGTGGCGTCCGGTGGCAATGCCGGCCTCGCCAACGCCTATGCCGCCGCCAGGGCGGGAGTGCCGGCTGCGGTCTTCGTTCCGGAGTCCGCCCCTGCGGTGAAGGTCAGGAAGCTCAGGGAGACGGGGGCTTCAGTCATCCAGCGCGGCGCGGAATACGCGGAGGCCTATGATGCCGCGATGGCCTATGCGGGTGAGACGGGTGCCGTCTACTGCCACGCCTACGACCAGCCGGAGATAGTGGCCGGTGCAGGCACTGTCGGCTCGGAACTCCTCGAACAGGTGCCGGACGTGGACACGGTGCTGGTCGCCGTCGGCGGCGGTGGACTCATGGGCGGCATCGCCGCCGCGGTAGAAGGCCGGGCGAGGGTGGTGGGCGTGGAGCCCGCCAGCGCACCGACACTTCATGCCGCCCTGGCGGCCGGGAAGCCGGTGGATGTGGCTGTTTCGGGAATCGCCGCAGACTCGCTCGGCGCACGCAGGATTGGAACGATCGGCTTTGAGGTGGCCGTGCGGACGGGCGTCCGGAGCGTTTTGGTGTCCGACGACGAGATCGTCGCCGCGCGCTCCCAGCTGTGGGCGGAGTACCGCATGGTGGTGGAGCACGGTGCAGCCACCGCCTATGCCGCCCTCAGCTCGGGTGCCTACGTCCCGGCTGCGGGCGAGCGGGTTGCCGTGATCCTGTGCGGCGCCAACACCGATCCCGCCACGCTCTGATCCCGCCACGCTCTGACGTCCGGCCAGGAAGCGCCGGCGAGCACCTGCCGGCCCGGCCAGCAGGTGCAGGCCGGGCCGGTCCGGGCGGGACGGTCCGGTCGGCACCTTTGGTCAGGCCGGGTTGGCGGCCTCGGCCACGAGGCCACCCAGATTGCGGTACTTATCCAGCCGCCGGGGCAGCAGTTCGCTGATCCCTGCGGACGCCAGGGTGGACAGTTCGTACTCGATGGCCTGCCCGAGGCGCTGGCAGAAGGCCTTGCCTTCGAGCGCGGCGTCGCTGCGTTCGTCCACAATGTGGTCCACGAGGCCGTTGGCGTACAGGGATGCCACGCTGACGCCCTGGGCCTCGGACATGGCCGGCGCAAAGTCGGTGCTCCGGTGGACGATGGCACTCGCACCTTCGGGCGGGAGCGGGGACAGCCAGGCGTGCTGGGCCGCGATGGTCCGGTCTGCCGGCAGCAGGGCCAGCGCCCCGCCACCGGCCCCCTGGCCGAGCAGCACGGATACCGTGGGGGAGTTCAGGCCGATGAGGTCGTGCAAGGACCTGGCAATTTCGCCGGCCAGGCCGCCTTCTTCGGCCTCCTTGGACAGTGCGGCGCCGCCGGTGTCGATGACCGTCAGGAGCGGTAGCCCCAGCTCCTCGGCCAGCCGCATGCCCCGGCGCGCTTCACGCAGGGATGCCGGTCCCATGGCCGTCTGCTGTGAGGGCCGCGGCCGGGTGTGGCCGATCACCACACAGGACTTTTGGCCGAAGCGGGCCAGCGCCAGCAGCAGTCCCGGATCCTTTTCGCCCTGGCCGGTGCCGTTGAGCGGCAGCACGTCCCTGGCCCCGTACGCGAGCAGCTGCCGCAGGTCCGGTCGCCGCGGGTTGCGCGAGATTTCGATCGATTCCCAGGCGCCGGCGCCGGAGGGTTTTACGGACAGGGTCCGCGGCGGACTGACGCGCGGATGCGGGCCGGTGACAAGTATGCCCAAGGCGCGGTCAACGACGTCGGACAGCTGCCAGGGCGGGACCACCGCGTCCACCAGGCCCTTGTCGAAGAGGTTTTCGGCGACCTGGACGTTTTCCGGGAACGGTGTGCCATAGAGCGCCTCGTAAACCCGTGGTCCCAGGAAGCCGAGCAGGGCGCCCGGCTCGGCCACCGTGATGTGGCCCAGCGAGCCCCAGGAGGCCATGACTCCGCCGGTGGTGGGATGGCGCAGATAGACGAGGTAGGGCAGTCCGGCCTGCCGGTGCGCCCGGACCGCCGCGCTGATTTTCACCATGGACAGGAAGGCGATGGTCCCTTCCTGCATGCGCGTGCCCCCGGAGGCGGGTCCGGCCAGCAGTGGAAGTCCTTCCCGGGTTGCCCGCTCGACGGCGTTCACGATCCGCTCCGCCGCGGCAAGCCCGATGGAGCCTGCCAGGAATCGGAACTCGCTGACGATAACCGCCACCCGGCGGCCGCGGATGAGGCCTTCCCCGGTCAGGACGGACTCATCCACCCCCGTCTTCTCGCGGGCCGCCGCCAGTTCCAGCCGGTACTCGGGACCCGGGTCAGGGTCCGAGACCGGGGTGTCCCAGCTCCGGTAGGAGCCGGGATCGATCACGGCGGCAATGAGCTCCGTGGCGCCCAGGTGCCGCACCTTCTGTTGTGTCAGCATTCTCAGCGGCCTTCCTGCCCGGAACCTGAGCTGCCGAGGGTTGCCGGAGCCAGGCCCAGCCACTGCCGGATCTGGTCCCCGTCCTGATCCAGCAGCGGCGGGGCTGTGTGCGCCTTCAGCGTTGTTTCGGCGGTGTCGGCCGCGCTGAAGAACCGCAGCGGCGGCCCCGGCAGGCTTACGTTCCCGAGGATCTTGTGCTCGACGTCGATCACGAGCCCCTGCGAGTGGACCTGTTCCCACTCATAGACTTCGTCCAGCGTCCGGACCTTGCCCGCCGGGATTCCGGCCTCGTTGAGCTTGCCGAGCAGCGGTTCGGCCTCGAAGTCGGAGAATACCCGTTCGACCTCTTCGATGACTTTTTCGCGGTTGCGCACCCGGTCCGCGTTGGTGGCGAACTCCGGCCGCGTGGCGTCGATCCCGAAGGTCGAGGCAAACGTGGCCCACAGCTTTTCGCTTCCCACGCTGATCTGGACCCTGCCCTGCCGGCAGTGGAACAGGCCGTACGGCGCGATGGACGGATGGTGGTTGCCCTGCGCCTTGGGGACCTCACCCGCGACCGTGGCCCTGGTGCCCTGGAAGGCATGGACCCCGATCAGTGCCGCAAGAAGGGACGTGCGGACTATCTGCCCCTGGCCGGTGCGTTCGCGTTGAAGGAGTGCCGCGAGGGTGCCGAACGCGCCGTACATGCCGGACAGCAGGTCCGCGATGGGCACGCCCACCCGCTGGGGATCGTCCGGGCCGGAGCCAGTCAGGGACATCAGCCCGGCTTCGCCCTGCAGGATCTGGTCGTAGCCGCTTCGCCGGGACTCCGGACCGTCGTGCCCGAAACCGGTGATGGACAGGACCACCAGCGCCGGATTCAGCGCGTGCATCTCGGCGGCCGAGAATCCCAGCCGGTCCAGTACGCCGGGACGGAAGTTCTCGATCACGACGTCCGCCCGTTCCAGCAGTTCGCGCAGGACCGTCCGCCCGTCGTCGCTCTTCAGGTCGAGGGCAATGGATTCCTTGTTGCGGTTGCACGATAGGAAATACGTGGCCTGGGGATCGTCCTCGGGGCCGACGAACGGCGGCCCCCAGCCGCGCGTGTCGTCTCCGGTGCCCGGGTTCTCGACCTTGATGACGCGCGCGCCGAGGTCGGCCAGCATCATTCCGGCGTGGGGCCCGGCGAGGGCGCGGCTCAGGTCCACCACGAGGTAGCCCGAGAGGGGGCCCTCTGCCTGGGGCGTGAAATCAGTGCTCATGCGGGGTTTCCTTACTTGCTGTACGGGCTTTGCTGCAGGGGTGGCGTTCCGGTTCCGGGCTACATCCAGCCCGGGACCACCATGACCAGCCAAGCGACGGCGGGTCCGGCGGCAACCACGATGCCGCTGTAGGCGAGGATCTGCTTGTAGAACTTGTCCTTGTCCACGTCTTCCGGTGCGTTGGCCAGAACCAGGGCGCCGTTGGTGGAGAAGGGAGAGACGTCCACGATCGTGGAAGCGACTGCCAGCGCTGCGATGACGCCCACGGCGCCCACCTCGCCGCTGGCCAGGAAGGGAACTGCCAGCGGGATGAGAGCGGCGAGGATGGCCGTAGAGGAGGCGAAGGCCGAGACGATGCCGCCGATGTAGCAGATCAGCAGGGCTGCCAGCAGCGGCATGCCCATGTTCGACACGCTGTCGGAAACGAACTTGATGGTGCCGGCTTCCTCGAGGACGCCCACGAAGGTCAACATGCCGCAGATGAGCAGGACGGTTGACCAGCTGATTTTGTTCACGGCGCCCTTCTGGGCGGCCGGGGACACGAGGGCCAGGATGATGGCGATGGTGATGGAGACGAAGCCGACGTCCACCTTGAAGCCGAGGGAAATGACGGCGAGGGCCACCAGACCGAGGATGGTGACAAGCTGGGGAACGTTGGCACGGGCACCGTTCCCGGCAGCCGGTGCGGCGGAAGCGGCGGCGCCGGAAGCGGCGGAACCCGGGGTGCTGGTGCCCTTCGCGGAGACGCCGGCGGGGGAGATGTCCGAGCCGGAGCCCTGCAGCGTGACGCCGGCCGCACGGGCACCGACGCTGACGGACATGCGGGTTTCAGCGGCCTGTTCCACCAGGCGGCCGGCCTTCGTGGAGCGGAACCTGTTGCCGCCAAGGACGATGGACAGCACCACGGCAATGGCGAGGTTGAAGACGAAGCTGGCCAGGAAGATCGCCATGGGGTTCGTTTGCAGGTCCGTCTTGGCGATGATGCCGTTGACAGTGACACCGTAGACGGCGATGGGGGAGAAGCCGCCGGCCTGGGCACCGTGGATGACCATCATGCCCATCATGAGCGGGTTGATCTTGTGCTTGGCGGCGAAGCTCAGGGCGATCGGCGCAATGATGGCGACGGCGGCGGGCGACAGGGCGCCCACGGCGGTGATCAGGGCGGTGATGGCGAACATGACCCAGGGGATGAGGGCCACTTTGCTGCCGACGAGCCGGACGGCGCCCCTGACCAGCAGATCTATGGTGCCGTTGTTTTGGGCGATGGCGAACAGGTAGGTGACCCCGACGATCGTCAGGAACAGGCCGCCGGGGAAGTTGGCAAGGATGTCGTTGGTGGACATCCCCAGCACGACTGATCCCAGGACGAACGCCCCTACGAAAGCCAGGGCACCCATGTTGAGGGGCAGCACCGTGGCCAGCAGGAACATCACCGCCAGGATGATGATGGACAGTACGGGAGCGGACATCGTTGTTCCTCCGGATCAAGAGATTGGATGTGACGTGGCTTACTGGCTCACTGGCCTAGCCTCCTAGACACTAGGTGACTTTGTCAATAGTTCTCCGCTAGGCTGGGGTTGACGACGACGCCGGAAGGACGCGCATGCCCAGGAAAGCAGCAACGCAACAGATCTCCCGTCTCTCGCGGCCGCGGCTCTACGAGCAACTGGTGGAGCAACTCATGGACTTCATCGAGTCCGCCCAGCTGGGACCGGGCGACACCCTGCCGGCAGAGCGCGACCTGGCTGAGCGGCTGGGTGTCTCGCGGGCAACGCTTGCCCAGGCGCTGGTGGCCCTCGAGGTGCTCGGTGTGATCGACGTCCAGCACGGCACCGGCGCGGTGCTGGTCTACCGGCCCAACGTCCCGTCCGTGATCAAAGGCCTCCGCGAGCACCGCAGCAGGCTCCCCGAGATCGTGGAGGCGCGCAGCACGCTTGAGGTCAAACTGGCGGAACTGGCGGCCACCCGGCGGACCGACTCTGACATGAAGGCCATCGAGAACGCGCTGGACGCGATGGCAGAAGAAGTGGCCTCGGGTGCCAAGGGCGCACGCGGCGACGAGCTTTTCCACCAGGCGGTCACTGCCGCCGCGCATTCCGCGGTTCTTGCCCAGCTCATGACGTTCATTGCCGGGATGATCCTGGAAACCCGGCTCGAATCGCTCGGGCAGCCTGGCAGGCCGGAGCAGTCACTCGCCTCCCACCGCAAGATCGCCGACGCCATCAGGGCCCAGGACTCCGCGGCCGCAGCAGCGGCGATGTTGGAGCATATCGATCTTGTCTCCGACGTGGCGCTGCTGAAGTGAGCATGAAGCCGTTTCTGTTGCTCGCCTCGCGGGCCGAAGACGCCGCCTCCGAGGATGAGTACGAGGCCTACCTCCGCTACGGCGGGCTGGAGCCGGACCAGCTGAGACGGATCCGGATGGAGCAGGCTCCGCTCCCGCATCTCGACCTGGACGATTATTCCGGTGTAATCGTGGGCGGCAGCCCGTTCACGTCCAGCGACCCCGCAGACCATAAATCAGAGTCCCAGCGCCGGGTGGAGCGTGAATTGTCGGCGCTGCTGGACCGGATTGTGGCCGAGGACTTCCCGTTCCTGGGCGCCTGCTACGGAGTCGGAACCCTCGGCCTGCACCAGGGCGCGGTGATTGACCGGACCTACGGGGAGCAGTTGGGCGGCGTGACCATCAGCCTGAGCCCGGAGGGCCTGGAGGACCCGCTGCTGGCCGGAATGCCGGCACAGTTCACCGCCTTCACCGGCCACAAGGAAGGCTGCACGGTCCTTCCCTCCCATGCGGTGCTGCTGGCAAGCTCGGCGGCTTGCCCGGTGCACATGTTCCGGATCAAGAAGAACTTGTACGCCACGCAGTTCCATCCCGAGCTTGATGCCGAAGGCCTCGTGACCAGGATCGACATCTACCGCCACGCCGGGTACTTCCCGCCCGAATCTGCTGAGGAACTGATGGAGGCTGCCCGGACCTTCACGGCAACAGAGCCCATGAAGATCCTGCGGAATTTCGTCAAGATCTACGGCCGGTAGCTGGTAGCCGACAGCCAGTGCCGGGTAACGCAAGAGGACGACGGCGGGTGGATCCCGCCGTCGTGTCCGCTTTTGCCGGACCCGACAAGCCCTGTTTTCATCGCCCGGGTGACCGCCGACCTCCAGGAATTGCCTAAAAAGACATCCAGTACGAGGTTTTCGGCCCGGACCTGTGGCTGGCTGACTTCCAGTAACTGCGCGGTCAGCTGTCCTCGGCCGCCGCTGGAACGGCCGAGAGGTGCTCATGCACGGCAAGTACGTCGCCGGTTTCGGTCCGGGTGAATATGATGGTCTCCCGTTCATCGCTGGCCAGGGTTCTGCGGCCGGGTCCGGTCCGGACGAGTGTGGCCACGCGGTGCGTAAAGATCGCCGTAGTGCCGAGCATCTGGATGTTCTGCTCGCTGCTGCGGCAATCGAGGACTTTCCAGCCCGAACCCACCCAGGTATCCCACACCTCCCGATACTCGCTTCGGGAACCCAGCGACTCAGGCTCCGGATGGAAAATGAACGTGGCCGATGGGCTGAACGCGGCGAAGTAGCGCTCGGTATCCGTCGATGCGAAGGCAGCGACCAGTCGGTCGGCGGCATCCTGGACGTCCGCCCGGCTCAGCGGCGCAGTCCCGGCGAGACGTGCCATGGCCCGGATCGGTGCCCCGTCGGCGTCGGGAATGCTGAGCGGAAAGAGGAAAACCTCGACGCCGGCGCCCCCAGCCGCTGCCCGTTCAATCTGTTCCAGCCCGGTGAGGTTTTCGACGATAACGCACCCGTTCGCGGCCAGGATGTGGTGTGCCGGGAAGTCTTGGCCCGCTGTCCTGTCAACGCTCAGCGCATCCAGCCCGACGGTACGGTAGCCGCGGTCCACGATCAGCTGCGCGGCGTCGGCGTGGAGCCACGGATGGTCCAGGTACTCTGGCGAGCCCCAGTGGCTGGCGAAGCCCGTGTGGAGCAACAGGATCCGGTCCGGATGCCCTGCCCGTCCGTCGCCGGGAGCCGGCCGGATGCCGGCGAGGTGTTCCGCAGTGATAACGCCGCCCGGCCCGGCGGAGCGGACGTCGACCAGTTCCACGGGTCCGTTGAACTGGGCCGGCGGCAGCGCATCGAGTGCCGGGAAGGCATCGTGGACGTGGAACGGTGCGTCAAGGTGCGTTCCCGAGTGGGAGCCGAGGGCGAGGGCAAGCACGTTGGCGCCGTCGCCGTCGGCCGTCAGCGCCGGGGTGATCCGCACTTCGGGATCTCCGGGATAGACGGGCATCCCCGTCCGGAGCGGGACGCTCAGATCCATCCAGGTCACGGTCGGACCGCCAGTTCGTCCAGATCCAGGTTCAGATCCAGATCCTGGTGCCCCGGCGCAACGACGTGTCCGGCGCTGTCCGTCACCGGAGGCACGGCAACGTTCCGGCTGGGAATCCAGCGCGGACCGGCCTCGGGAAACACGACGCGGGGTTCGGGGAAGATCCAGAGCAGCCCCAGATAGAGCACCGCGGCAAGGACCAAGGAGGCTGGGAGGCTGATGTCCACGCCGCCAGCGAGGTTGCCCAGCGGGCCCTGGAATTGGCCGGGCATGTTGACCAGGCACAGTCCCGCCGCGGCGCTCAGCAGCCACGCCAGCATTCCGCGCAGGTTCCAGCCATGGTTGAACCAGTAGCGGCCGCCTGTCTGGCGGCGGTTGAAGACCTGCAGGGCCTCCGCGTCGTACCAGCCGCGGCGGGTGATGAAGCCGATGATCATCACCACCATCCAGGGGGCAGTGCACGTGACAATCAGCGTGGCGAAGGTGGAGATGCTCTGGACGAGGTTGAAGGCGAAACGGCCCACGAAGATGAACGCAATGGCCAGCACGCCGATGAACACCGTGGCCTGCACGCGGTTGAAGCGCGGGAAGACACTGCTGAAATCCAGTCCGGTTCCGTACAGCGAGGACGCACCCGTGGACATGCCGCCGATCAGGGCGATCGCGCACAGCGGGACGAAGTACCAGGCGGGGGAGACTGCCAGGAGCCCGCCCACATAGTTGGGGGCCGCCGGATCCATGAACTCCGGTGCCTTGGTGGCGATGATGGAGGCGGTGGCGAGCCCGAAGACAAACGGTACAAGGGTGGCGAGCTGTGCCAGGAGGGCGGCCCCCATGACCTTGCGCTTGGGGGTGTTCGTGGGAATGTACCGCGCCCAGTCGCCGAGGAAGGCGCCAAAGGAAATTGGGTTGGACATCACGATGAGGGCGGCGCCGATGAACGCCGGGATGAAACCGGCTACGCCCAGGCCGTCCAGGCCCACGCCGAAGGCGCCGGCAAAGTTCAGATCCAGGTCTCCGGCGAACGCGATGTATCCGACCACGAACAGGAGGGTGGCCGCCGTGACGGCGATCTTGTTCACGAGCAGCATGAACCGGAACCCGTAGATGCAGACAGCCAGCACCAGAACCCCGAAGAGCCCGTAGGCCACGGCAAAGGAACCCATGTCCTGGGGCAGGCCAACCAGGCGGTTGAGGCCTCCCACCAGAGCGTCGCCGGAACTCCACACCGAGATGGAGAAGAACGCGGTGGCGGTCAGGAGCGAGAGGAACGACCCCACGACCCGGCCGTGGACGCCAAGGTGGGCGGACGACGAGACCGCGTTGTTGGTACCGTTTGTCGGCCCGAAAACGGCCATCGGCGCCAGCAGGAGCGCCCCGACAGCCAGGCCGAGGACCGTGGCTGCGAGACCCTGCCAGAAGGAGAGGCCGAAGAGGATGGGAAACGCTCCAAGGAACGCCGTGGAAAACGTGTTGGCGCCGCCGAACGAGACCCTGAACAGATCAAAAGCGGTGGCATTCCGGTGCTTCTCCGGGATCTGTTCGATGCCGAAGGCTTCTACCTCGGTTACTTTGCCGCGGCCGCTTTGGCCGCCTTTGGCCTTATGCTGCCTATTTTCCACGCTGATCTCCATCCGACGGCAACGCCTCATGTTGCTTAGCGAGCATCACAAGTTGTTAGTGAGGCTACATTTTTAATGAGGCTACCGTGTGAAGAGGCTCACATCAAAGATTTCTTTCTCATGACGCGGGAAGGGTTCAGCCCCTCCCTTCCACTGACTCAGAAGGGATCGGCTAAAAGACAGCGGACGACGGCGGGTGCGCCCCGCCGTCGTCCGCTTGCCCTTTGGAAAAGGGTCTCGAGTGTTCGTTCGCGCTGTGATGCTTAGTGCGGGGGCGTCACCATCGCCTCGTAGGTCAGGATTTCGGTCCCATTGCCCTCTTCGCCATTGTCCGGGGCCACCCGCATGGTGAGGTGGTTCCCCTCGGCCGTCATCTTGAACGGGTTGCGGGTCGCGACGTGGCCGCCCGCGCTCCACCGCTGGAACGGTGCATCGTGCAGTGTGTTGTGGGTGTTGATGTCGATCAGTGCCATGCCGCCCAGCTCGTACGTCGCGGAAGGACCTCCTGCGGCAGGTGTCTGGGGCAGGTTGGCTATCCCGGCGCACAACATCGTGGAACTCGCCGCGTATTGGCAGTCCTGGTAGTCGATGAAGTTGTCCGGGTTCTGCCAGGAGGTTAGCTCCTTGCCCTTCAGGTTCCACTCGGCGAAGCGGCGCGAACCCCAGGTATTGCCTACGAGGTGGCCGGTCTGCTTGTCCATGACAATGCCGCCGAAGTGGTCCTTGACCTCAAACTGCCTGTGGACGTCCAGCGTGCGGGCGTCAACGCGGTACACGATCGAGCTGCTGTCGGGGCGGTACTCCGCGACCGGAACCCAGACGTTGGTGCCGTCGAAATCGATGCCGCCCGGGTGGTACATGGCGCCCTCGCCCAGGACGATGTCCTTCTGGAGGTTCCCCGCCTTGTCCATGACAAACAGGTGTCCTGTTCCCTTGCCGGGCGTACGGTCGTAGCCGCCCTGCGGGCTCGGGAACTTCACGGTGGGCTCGATAATCTCCACCGAGGACAGGAAAATGTGGTCCTTCGTGAACGCTATCCCCTCGGTGTGGAACGTCGGGAAGTCCAGTTCCAGCCTGCTGGTCAGCTGCCAGGCGGTGTTGCGGTCGACGGCGGTGAAGGCGTCTGCGACGGCGGTGTCCGCCCCGTGGTGGCCGGCATTGCCGGGATTCTGGTCTCCAGGGTTTTGGGAGGCCTGGGCGACAGCCGTGCCGCCGATGGCCGACGCTGCGAAGGCGGCCGCGATCACGGCCGCGACGATGGTGCGGGTGCGGGTGGTGCTCATTGGGGAGGGGCCTCTCGTTGGTTCGGACCGGGGCGACGCTACCGACTGGTAGTGAACTGACGGCAACCGCTGCCTTAACACTGCTGGGACAGCCCCGCCCTTCGGGATGCCTGACCGATTTTTCCCCATTGACTTAGGCCCCGGGAGGGCTAACGTTGAACTACGGCAACAAGGATCTGTTGCACGCGCGTGCGCTGGAGGGGGGCAGCAGCACTTGCGGGCTGTTCGCACATTCAGGCCTCGGTCTGCAGTCCGCAAACCTTCAGCTTTGCTCCGCTCCGGAGCACCACAACATCAGGTCTCAACTTAGTCCCCAGGTAGCGTCCCATGACCGCTAATTTCGTTACTGCTTTTGCCGTTAAATCCTTCGACGTCCCGGATAAGAAAAGGTATCCGGACAAAGCCGAGGTGGATCTCGTGAGTGTGAACGACTACTCGGTCGCCCGGCTGATTCTCGCCCCGGGCTGGCAGTGGTCGGTGTGCTCCAAACACACGGAGAAGACAGATTTCTGCGAACACAACCACCTCGGATTCTGCCTGTCGGGCACGCTGGAAATCGCCACACCCGACGGCCAGAAGTCCATCATCCACGCCAATGACACCTACGCCATTCCGCCAGGCCACGACGAATGGGTGGTGGGTGCCGAGCCGTTCGTGGCCGTTGAATTTCTCGGTGCGGCGTCGTTCGGCCGGCCTTTCAGCCGCGGCCAGCACGCCCGAATCTGACACGTCTCTGACCCCGTCCCCTGCTCAGCCGACGTGGACCCACGGGCGCCTCGACACGTCCGGCTCCGCTTCGCGCAGGACCTCGCGGGTGACAGGTGCGATCTCGCCCTCTCCGAGAAACAGGAACCGGAGCAGATTGACCACAGGATTGCCTTCAGTCCAGCGGAAGTAGATGTGCGGCATCAGTCCGGTCACGTCCCGGATATGCAGGAGCACCGAGGCGATGGAGTTTGGCACCACCGGCCCGTGCACCTCAAGAACCGGGTAGCCGTGCCGGACGATTCCGCGGACCTCCAGGGCCGTTTCGAAGTCCGAGGAATCGTCCACGATCACCTCCAGGAACAACGCCTGGTAGTCCAGCGGCAGGTGGCTGACCTCGATCGCAGAGGTCAGCTTGTCCCGGTAGGCTTCCGCGGTCAGGCGCAGCGGCTCGTGCGCGATGATGCCGATCGGCCCGTCCAGGTTGGAGGACATGAATTCCAGCGCCTGGCGGTCGAGGTGGACGTGGGTGGCGTGCAGTTCAAAGGAACGCCGGATCCGGGACAGGAGCGAGATCACGATGATGCCGAGGATGAAGAACGAGGCGATCCGGAGGCCTTCGGGCCGTTCGAAGATATTGGCCACCGTGGTGTAAATGAACACTATTGCGATGGCTCCGAACCCGATCGTGCGCTTGCGCTGTTGGCGGCGGCGGGCCGAAAGCGTGACCGCCACCGCTGCCGAGGTCATCAGCACCAGCACGCCGGTGGCGTAGGCGCCGCCCTGTGCATCGACGTCGGCCTTGAAGAGGATGGTGACCAGGAACCCGATCAGCGTGAAGACCAGCACCAGCGGCCGAACCGCCCTGGCCCACCCCGGGGCCATACCGTAGCGGGGAAGGTACCGCGGCACGAGGTTCAGCAGCCCTGCCATGGCGGAGGCGCCGGCGAACCAGAGGATGGCGATGGTGCTCAGGTCATAAAGGGTGCCAAATCCGTTCCCCAGATATTCATGGGCCAGGAACGCCAGGGCCCGGCCGTTGGCCTGTCCGCCGGGCTCGAACTCCTGGGCAGGGATCAGAACCACCGTGGTGAAGCTCGTGGTGACCAGGAACGAACTCATGATGACGGCGGCAGTGGTCAGCAGCTTCCTGGCGCCATCGATCCTGCCCGCCGGATGCTCTTCGGTGTCGCCTGGCCGCCCCTGGATCTGGGGCATCACCGCCACGCCCGTTTCGAAGCCGGACAGGCCCAGGGCCAGTTTCGGGAAAACCAGCAGGGCAATGCCGACCACCATGACGGGGCTTCCGTGCGATGTGGTCAGGGCGTGCCACCAGTCGCCCACGGCCACCGGATGGGTCAACGCTTCGAAGGCGGTCGAGGCGACCACCACCACGTTCAGGCCCAGATAGATGGCGACCAGGGCCACCGCGACGCCGATGGCCTCCTTAAAGCCGCGGAGGAATACCGCGGCAAGCAGCGCCAGCAGGACCAACGTGACAGCGACACTGTTGCCCTGCAGCCAGCCGGGGGCATAAGGGTTCTGGATCGCGTGCGCTGTCGCATCGGCAGCCGACAAGGTCATGGTGATCATGAAGTCAGTGGCCGCAAAGCCCAGCAGCACCAGGACGAGGAGTTTGCCGCCCCAGCGCGGCAGCAGGCGCTCCAGCATCGCGATGGACCCTTCGCCCCTCGGGCTTTCACCGGCTACCCTGCGGTATACGGGCAGGGCGCCCAGCAGGGTCACGGCCACCAGCACGAGGGTGGCCAGCGGGGAAATCACGCCGGCCGCAAGCGCGGCGATGGCCGGCTGGTAACCCAGCGTGGAGAAATAGTCCACACCGGTCAGGCACATCACCTGCCACCAGGAATGCTTCTTCAGATGGGAATCGCCCACAGCGCCTGGGCCTTGGTGTGAACCCTTGGCGTCCTGCAGGCCGAACAGCAGCCAGTTCCTGAATTTTTCCCTGGCCCCCGGGCTGGGCGCCGAAGGATCCAACGGCGGTCTGCTAAGCGTGGTCATGTGAGCCTCTCCGGGCGTTGCGCACTTCGACATAACAAATGAATCCGGCGGTGGCCGGCAGATACCAGTGCCTGCGTCGCCGGACGGGCCGGTAGGTGTGGCCGAAGGGATCCTGGACATGAACGTCGTCCAGCTCGTCCCCGTGGGAAAGTCTGCGATCGATCTCCTGCAGGTCGGGCGTGTGCGATGCGACCCCTTCGATGACCACGGTCCAGGAACCCACGGCCGGGCCCGCTTCCAGGGCGAGCGTTTCGAACAGGTCCTGCAGCAGATCAGTCAGGGTTTCGGGGTAAAAACGCCGAAGCCGAAGCGCGTCCGGATGCACGTCCTGCGCCGCCAGCCAAGCCTGGCGGAGCCAGTGGAACTCCACCGGACCGGTTGCCGGCCCCAGCACGAGGCGGCGGTCCGGGGCGAGGGCCAGGCGCCGCTCGTCGCCACTGCGGTCGATGATGCACGCCGCTTCGCCCACGTACTCAAATGCCGGCAGGAGTTCCTCTTCAGACCGGTGATAGGAAAACTCTCCGCTGTCATCCACGGCGACGAAATCCTGCGCGTGGCCGGCATTGCCCGGGATGGCCGGCGAGCCCGGTTCCGGGCGAGGGGTGGTGTTCATCCAAATCGGCTCCTGCCGAGGATCGGCCTGCGGCCACGGCGGCCGGGGCGTCCTCTTGCTTCATGACAGCACGGGCCAGGCCCGGCGGGGGCGGGTCTTAACGGTTTCCATACGCTTCTTAACGCTTTCCATACGCGCCCGGTGTGCCAGGAGTGTTGGCACCGCCCCGGGGAAGGGATAACGTCACAGCCAAGGGTGCCGGTCCAACGAAGGAGTCGCTGCCGTGACCATTGTCGACAACGCTGTGTACGTCGAAGGCCGCCGGACGGCGGACCCTGAGGGGCTGGAGGAGACGTATTTCCTGCTGCGCCAGCGCGAGGGAATGGCATGGATCGGTCTCTACCGGCCGGATGCGCCGGAGTTACGTTCGGTGGCCGACGAATTTGATCTCAGCCCGCTGGCAGTCGAGGACGCGCTGACCGGCCACCAGCGGGCGAAGCTGGAGCACTACGGCGAGACCCTGTTCATGGTGCTGCGCCCGGCCCGCTATCTCGATGACGTGGAAAAGGTGGAGTTCGGCGAGATCCACATCTTCATTGGGCCCGACTTCGTGGTGACCGTCCGCCATGCCGAATCGCCGGACCTGGCCAAGGTTCGCCGGCGCATGGAATCCCAGCCCGGGTTCCTCGCCCTCGGGCCGGATGCGGTGCTGTACGCCATCCTGGACCAGGTGGTGGACGAATATGAGCCCGTGGCCGCCGGCCTCGAGAACGACATCGATGAAATAGAGGACGAACTCTTCGGCGCGGACCCGGAGGTCTCCCGGCGGATTTATGAGCTCTCCCGCCAGGTCATCACGGTCCAGCGCGCCACCGGGCCGCTGGCCGGCATCCTGCAGGCGCTCATGACGGGTACGCCCGACCACCACCCCGGCCCGGAACTGCAGGACCACCTCCGGGATGTCCTGGATCATGTCCTGCGGTTGAACGACCGGATCGCGTCCTTTCGCTGCCCTGCTCCAGAATGCGCTCGCGGTCAATGCTGCCCTCGTGGCGCAGCGGCAGAATGATGAAATGCGCCGACTCACTGAGTCCAGCTTCGCCCAGAGCGAGCAAGTCAAGAGGATTTCCTCGTGGGCGGCCATCCTCTTCGCGCCCACGCTGATCGGCACCATCTACGGCATGAACTTCCACTCCATGCCTGAACTCGACTGGGTTTTCGGCTACCCGATGGCCATCGGCCTGATGGTCGGCATGGGCATAATCCTGTACGTCGCGTTCAAGCGCAACAACTGGATCTAGGGTAGCGGCGGAGGCCTACCCATCCCGCCGCCCGGGCCGAAAGAGACTGATCTGTCCGATACCCAATTTGGGTGGGGTCAGGCGCCAGGCAGCGAAATCCTCAAGTTTTCCAGAACCTGCCCCGTCCACACTGGCCGTGTTCCATCCTCATTGCGGCGGTGGCGCAGACATCCGAAGCCCGGGAAATGCCCAAGGGCCATCCCGTGAATCCTCGGGGATCTGCACTACAGGGGAACGGCAGGCCTGCGGCTCTTTGGGTCGCAGGCCTGCCCTCTTCTTTAGTGGACCAGCGCGTTCTTTAGTGGACCAGCTCGCGGGTCAGGCCGTAGGGGACGTCGTCGCTGAGTGAAACGGTGTAATGCCCGGGGCTGAGCCACGTGACCAGAATGCCCTTGTCGTGGGTGCGGGAAGCGACCATCTGGAGGTCCCGGACCACGGAATTTAGCCGCTCTTCGACGTGGCGGGCGCTGTCCACCTTCACTTCGACGGGTTGGGCGGTGGTGGTGTTCATGGTGGGATACCTTTCTGCTTAGTCCTGGGTGCGCTTCACGGTTGTCCCGGTAAGGGGGACCGTGACGTCGCCGCCGAACGGGGCCACGCCTGCTGCTTGCCCGGCCGATCCCGACGAGTCAGGAGTTGCCGTCAGCGTGAGCCCGGCAGTCGTGGCACCGAACTTCGTGGCGTGCCACGTGAGGTTGCCAACGGTCCGTGTTTCTCCGGGCGGTATGGCGATGGCCTCCGGGGAGGACGGCCTGAAGTCGAAGCCCTTCGGCGCAGCAGCACTGATGGTGCCGGTGAACGTGGCGCTTCCGCTGTTGTGCAAAGTTACGGGGCGGGTGGCACGCGAGCCGATCTTCACATTGCCGAAGTCAGCCGGCTCCGGTAAGGCGGTCAGCTCTGCGCGGGCCACGGGATCTGCCGCGTAGGCGGCCATGGCCGGCAGGGCCTTGTTGCTGTAGTCAAACAGGGCCTGGTTCTCCCAGGCGTTGCCCGACGCAGGATCCTCGGGATCCCAGCCGCTTCCGACCACGGACGTCCAGGCCGGCTCCCAGTAGACAGTTCCGATGCCCCTGCCGCCGGGCGCGGAGGCCACGACGTCCTGGACTGCGCGGAAGTTGGCCGCCTGGCCGGCTGGCGTGGCCGGGTAGCCCTTGACCAGCGAGGTTGCGCTCTTGATTACGTTGTCATAGGCGAGTTCGGGTTGTCGGCCAGGGTGAAGGGGTAGGCGGTTTCGACCACCAGGACGTCCTTGCTGTACCGCGCAGAGAGGGTGCTGACGGCGTTCTGCAGGTCAGCGAGCGTGCCGTGCCAGTAACCGTAGTAGGACAAGCCGATGACGTCGAAGGGCACCGCGCGGGCGGTGACTTCATCAAACCACCACGTCAGTCCGCCGATGCCGTTGTTGATGTTGGTCAGGTGCAGGATTTTCTTGGTGTCCGGGCTGACTTCGGCAACGGCGCGGGATCCGGCTGTGAGGAAGGCTGCGAGGTTGTCCCACTGTGCGCCGCTTACGGAGTCGTTGGGGTTGACGTCCCAGGTCTGGCCGTACGGCCACATCATCCCGGGGTTGATTTCATTGCCGATCTGCGCGGCGTAGGGAGTGATTCCGGCAGCCTTGAGCGCCGACATGACGTCTCGTGTGTGCTCGTAGACGGCATCTGCGAGAGCCGCCGGGGTGAACCCTTTCCACGCTGCGGGCATTCCCTGCGCGCCCGGGTCCGTCCAGCGGTCGGAGTAGTGGAAATCGACGAGGACCTTCATGCCAGCGTCCTTGGCGCGCCGGGCCATTGCGACCATGTGGGCGCTGTCGTTGTAGCCGTCTGCCGGGTTTACCCAGACCTTGAGGCGGACGACGTTGGCGCCGGCGTCGGCGAAGGCCGTGACGGGATCCACGGCCGTGCCGTCTGCGGTGGAATAGGCTGCCCCGTTGTCCTCGTTTTTGGGGACGCCTGAAAGGTCTGTGCCACGGATGGCGCGCTCGACGCGCCCGCCGGTGAAGGTGACGTTGTCCATGCTGGCCCAGGCGCCGGCACCCGTGGTGCTCAGCTGCAGGGTGCAGTCGCCGCCGCTGACGTAGGCGCTCACGGCCAGAGACAGCCACTTGTCGTCGGTTTCGGTGGAGGGCAGCACCGTGGAGCCATCGGTGCCGCAGCCGGTGAGGACCAGCTTCGAAGAGCCCGCCGGTCCGCCGGATTTGATGTTTGCGCGGAAGGTCCGCCAGCCTTCAGTCAGGCCGGTGAGGGTCTGGGAGGTGGTGGCGGTGCCCGCGGAACCGAGCCAGTGGGTGAGGCGGCTCGCGGACTGGTTGCCGCCGCCTTCCGTTTTCGCCGATCCTGCGGGACCGGCCACGGTCCAGCCGCTGAACCCCGATTCGAAGCCGGCGTTGGCGACTGTACCGGCGGCGAACGCCGGAACGGGGGCCAGCAGCGTGCCGGCGGCCAGTGCCATGGCGGCGGCCGCGGGTATGACGCGCCGTGCCTGTTTGTTTCTGATGGTGCTGTGCGGGGTGGTGCTCTTCATTGCTCGTCCTCCTCGACGTGTGGAAGCCGGCCCGGATCGTGCTGGATCCGGGCCGGCGGTCTGTGGTGCCTAGCTGTTTCCTTCCGGGGCGTGGATGACGCTGACAGTGCCGCCGGGGACGACCGCCGTGTGCTCGAACGCTGCTCCGGTGAGCAGGTCCGTGCCGGAGGCCGGGTACTCGGCGTCGGCGTCGGAGTGGTTGATCAGGAACGTGAAGTGGTCTGTCGGGGTGCTGCGCGTGATGACCTCCAGCCCCTGCGGGGGCTGGGGCGCCGTTGCGATGCCGGCGGCGCCGGCGGCGTCAAGAACGACGGCGGCGAGGTCACCGTCGTCGAGCTTGGTGGACACGTACCACGCGGTGCCGCGGCCGAAGGCATTGCGGGTAATTGCCGGCCCCGAGGCCGCAGGTCCGTCTACGTAGCGCGAAACCACCGTTGCCGAGCCGACGTGGATGTCCTCGGCCCAGACCGTGCCGGAGCCCGAGCCGCCGCTGAGGCTGACCGTCTCCTGCTCACGGAGCGGCAGGAACTCATGGATTTCCAGTCCGAGAATGTCGCGCAGGGCACCCGGGGATGCGCCCGCCGGGACGGTGTCGTTGCCGTCGACTATTCCGGAGAAGTAGGAGACGAGGAAGTGCCCGCCGCCGTCGACGTATTCCCGCAGGTTCGCGGCCGCCTTCTCACCGATCAGATAGAGGGCAGGTGCGAGGACCAGGTCGTAGGCGGACAGGTCAGCTTCCGGATGGGCGAAATCGACGGTGATCCCTTGGTTCCACAGCACGGAGTAGTAGGCCTCGATGCGTTCGCGGTGGTCCAGGTCGCTGCTGGGGCGCCATTCCAGGTCCTGGGCCCAGAAGGACTCCACGTCCCAGAGGATCGCAACCCGTGCCCGGACTGTTGAGCCCTTGACGGACGACAGCTTGTTCAGGTCGTCGCCCAGGTCCAGGACTTCGCGCCAGATTCGGGTGCCGGTTCCGGCGTGGGGGAGCATGGCCGAGTGGAACTTTTCGGCACCGTACCGGGAGGCGCGGAACTGGAAGAACATGACGGCGTCCGCGCCCCGGGCCACGTGGGAGAGGCTGTTGCGCGCCAGCTCGCCGGGGCGTTTGGCAATGTTCCGGCCCTGCCAGTTCACCGCGCCGGTGGAGTGCTCCATCAGCATCCACGGGCGGTTACCGGCGAGGGAGCGGGTGAGGTCGGCGTCCATCGAAAGCAGGACATGGTTATCGGTGCGTTCAGCCACGAGGTAGTGGTCGTTGGCGACGATGTCTACCTCCCGACTCCACGCCCAGTAGTCCGGCGAAAGGCAGTTGGTTGCCATGAAGTTGGTGGTGACCGGCACTCCGGGGGCGTGCCGGCGGATCACATCGCGCTCGGCAATGAAGCACTTGAGCAGTGCATTGGAGGTGAAGCGTTTGAAGTCCAGCCGCTGCGCCTGGTTGCTGACGCTGGCCGCCACCCTGGGAGCGTCGACCTCGTCCCATTCACCGTATTTCTGGCCCCAGAAGAGGGTGCCCCAGGCCTCATTCAGTTTTTCCAGAGTGCCGTAGCGGGCGCGCAGCCAGTCCCGGAAGGCCGCAACTGAAGAGTCGTCGTAGGACTCGCTGACCGGTGCGCCGTATTCATTGTGGACGTGCCACAGCACCACTCCGGGGTGGGATCCATAGCGGCGGGCGAGCTGTTCGGTGATGCTGGTGGCGGCCCGCAGGTACTCCGGTGAGCTGGGGCTTGCCATGCCACGGGACCCGCTGCCCAAAGCCATTCCTTCCCGGGTGACCGGGCGGGCCTGCGGATACTTCTTCCAGAACCACGCCGGCGGAGCCGCGGTGGGGGTGCCGAGGTCCACGCTGATTCCGGCGTCCGTGAGCAGGCCCATCAGGTGATCCAGCCATTCGAAGTCGTACTCGCACTCGCGGGGTTCCAGCAGGACCCAGGAGAAGATGCCGATGCTGACCAGGTTGATCCCGGCTCCCCGCATGAGTGCGATGTCTTCGGCCCAGACCTCCCGCGGCCACTGCTCGGGGTTGTAGTCCCCGCCGTAGCAGAGCCCGGCCGGACGCTCCAGCCAGGGTGCCGGCACGCTCCGGGGGGCGGTGCGCTGTAGGACGTCTGTCATCTCTTGATCTCCTTAGAACTGTGTGCGCTCCCAGTTGTATCACGGCCGAAAGTTACGTGGCTAGGACAGCTTGGCTGTTGACATGGATCACACTTCTATGGATTACTGGAACCGCTCACAGTCATGCGGCCCTCGATCGAATGAGCGGCAATAATGCAGACGGATAATTCAAGCTTTTCGACAAGGAGGACGAAATGCGTACGTCATTTCGTGCAGGCGCAGCAGTAGTGCTCGCCGCAGCCGCAATGCTCACCGCCGGGTGCTCCGGCGGAGCTCCGGCCAGTTCGCCCACGGCATCAGCCGCGGCAAACCCTGACCAGAAGGTGGAACTGACCTACTGGGCCTGGGCGCCGAACCTGGACAAGGTGGTCAACATCTGGAACAAGAAGAACCCCAACATCCACGTCACCGTCAACAAGCAGGACGGCGGCGACCCGGCCGTAACGAAGCTGCTCACCGCGGTCAAGGCCGGCAGCGGCGCACCGGACCTGATCCAGGCCGAGTATCAGAAGATCCCGACCCTGGTGGCCGCCGACGCTCTGGCGGACCTGTCCAAGACGCCCGCAAATGAAACCAAGAGCCACTTCCCGGAGGGGGTCTGGAATTCGGTGACCCTGGGCAGCGACGCCCTGTACTCGGTACCGCAGGACACCGGCCCCATGGTCTTCTACTACCGTGCGGACGTTTTCGAGAAGCTCGGCCTCGCCGTTCCCAAGACGTGGGACGAGTATGCTGCAGCGGCCAAGGCCGTCCACGCCGCTGACCCCAAGGCTTACCTTGGCACGTTCTCCTCGAACGATGCCGGCTGGTTCACCGGCATGGCCCAGCAGGCCGGAGCCTCGTGGTGGGGCATCGACGGAGACGCCTGGAGCGTCAAGGTGAATGAAGAGCCCACCCAGAAAGTGGCAGGCTACTGGGGCGGCCTTGTCCAAGACGGCGTCATCGACAACAAGCCGATGTACACCCCCGAATGGAACACCGCACTGAACACCGGCAAGCAGGTCGGCTGGCTCAGTGCCGCCTGGGGCCCGGGCGTGCTCGCGGGCAACGCCGGTGCAACGGCCGGCAAGTGGAAAGCTGCGCCCATGCCGCAGTGGGACGCCGCCAACCCTGCCACCGGCAACTGGGGCGGGTCCTCCACCGCGGTGACCGCGCAGTCCAAGAATCTCGACGCCGCGGCGAAATTCGCCACCTGGCTGAACACGGACGCTGAGGCCGTCAAGGCCCTGGTCACCGAAACCGGAATCTACCCGGCGGACTCTGCCGGGGCAGAATCGGCCCTGACGGAGGCGCCCAAGTTCTTCAGCAACCAGCCCGACTTCTACAAGGTTGTCGGTGACGCCGCCCAGAACGTCGGCTCCTTTACCTATGGCCCGAATGTCAACGTGGCCTTCAACGCCTACAATGACCAGTTCGCCAAGGCTGCACAGTCCAAGCAGAAGAGTGCCTTCCTTGATGCCGTGAGCAACATGCAGCAGGTCACCGTGGACGACCTGAAGAAGACAGGCTTCACCGTCAAGTAATGACCTTCCGGGAGGGCGCGCCGCGTCCTCCCGGAAGCCTTTCACCACCGACTACCGATACCAAGGAAGTGCACCCGTGGCAATGACCGTAACCAGGCCCGGCCCGGCGGCGAAGACCGCACCCGCCGGAGAACCCAGGCGGGCAAGGAACTTCAGATCACGGGTGCTCGTCCCGTACTCGATGCTCGCCCCCGGCATCGTCCTTTTCCTCGTCTTCATGGCGGCACCGATCGTCTACACCCTGGTGCTGAGTTTCCAGAAGAAGAAAGTCAGCGGGCTGGGGCTGGGCAAGGGCTCCCAGAGCCAGGTCTTCGCCGGCCTCGACAACTACATCAGCTCGCTCACCGACCCCGAATTCACCGCCAGCGTGTTGCGCGTGCTGCTGTACGGTGTCATCCTCATCCCGCTGATGCTCGGATTCGCGCTGCTGTTCGCCCTGTTGCTTGACTCCCGCCGCACCCGGGCCGGCAACTTCTCCCGCACCGCGATCTTCCTGCCCTACGCCGTGCCGGCCGTCATCAGCTCCCTGCTCTGGGGCTTCCTGTACCTGCCCGGCGTCAGCCCTTTCCACTTCCTGGCCCGCCAGATGGGCCTGGAGCTCCCGTCCCTGCTGGACCCCAATCTTGTAACATTCGCCATCTGCAACATCGCCCTGTGGGGCGGGGTGGGGTTCAACATGATCGTCATGTACACCTCCCTGAAGGCGGTACCGAGCGAAATCTATGAGGCCGCCAAGCTCGACGGCTGCTCGGAAATCCAGACGGCGCTGCGGATCAAGATTCCCATCATCGCCCCCTCGCTGGTGATGACCGCCCTGTTCTCGATGATCGCCACCCTTCAGGTCTTCGCCGAACCGACCACGCTGCGCCCGCTGGCCAACAGCCTGTCCACCAGCTGGTCGCCGCTCATGCTCGTCTACCGGGACGCCTTCACCCGCAACGACGTCTTCTCTGCCGCCGCGACCAGCATCGTCATCGCCGCGGCCACCTTCCTTATTTCCTTCCTGTTCCTGCGCATCGTGCAGAAGCGGGCCTTCGGACAGGAGAACTGACCGTGAGCACCACCGCCACCCGCCCCATGGCCGTCCGCGCCCAGGCCAGCCGCGATGCCGGGACCCGGGAGAAGCCCAGCTTCCTCTCCACCGGAATCCTGATCCTGGGCGCGCTGTACTGCCTCTTCCCCGTCTTCTGGGTCCTGGCCGCCGCGAGCAAGGACGGCACGGAGCTGTTCTCCACCTTCACCCTCGCCCCCAGCACCCACCTCTGGGACAACATCGTCGAACTCACGGCATACCGCGACGGCCTGTTCTGGCGCTGGATGCTCAACACCGCCCTCTACGCAGGCATCGGCGCCGTCGTTTCCACCTGGGTCTCCGCACTCTCGGGCTACGTCCTGGCCAAGTTCGACTTCCCGGGCAAGAACGGCATCTTCAAGGTCCTGCTCATGGGAGTCCTGGTTCCAGGCGTCATCCTGGCCATCCCGCAATACCTGATGCTCGCCCAGGCCGGGCTGACCAATACCTACTGGTCCGTGCTGCTGCCCCAGATCATCAGCCCCTACGGCATCTACCTTGCCCGGATCTACGCCGCAGCGTCGGTCCCCGGCGACGTCATCGAGGCCGCCCGCACCGAGGGCGCCCGGGAAATGTACATCTTCAACCGGATCGCCACACCCATGATGCTGCCGGGCCTGGTCACCATTTTCCTGTTCCAGTTCGTCGCCATCTGGAACAACTTCATGCTGCCCTACATCATGCTCGGCGACGACCACCTGTTCCCGATCACCGTAGGCCTCAACGGCCTGCTCAACCAGGGCGCGTCGGCGCCTGCCCTCTACACGCTGGTCCTGGCCGGCGCTCTGCTCTCAATCATTCCGCTGGTCATCATGTTCCTCTTCCTGCAGCGGTACTGGCGGGTCGACCTCGCCGCCGGCGCCGTGAAGGCCTAGTCCTAGTTAGGCTTGAACCATGACTCACCCCCCGATGAAGCAGCGGCCCAAGATCGACGACGTCGCGGCCGAAGCCGGCGTGTCACGCGGCACGGTCTCGCGGGTGCTCAACGGGGGACACTGGGTCAGCCCCGCGGCCCTGGCCGCCGTCAACGCCGCCATCAAGAAGACCGGGTACCGGGTCAACCCGCACGCCAGGAACCTGGCGACGAACCGTGCCAATTCCGTGGCGTTCCTGCTCACCGAGTCCCACGACCGACTGTTCGAAGATCCGAACTTCGCCGTGCTCATGCGGGGCGCAGCCGACGCCCTCGCCGTGCACGACATCCCGCTGGTCCTCATCATGGCCGGCACGGACGATGAACAGCGCCGAGCCACCGAATTCCTCACCGCCGGGCACGTCGACGGCGTCCTCCTGGTTTCCTCGCACGGCAGCCGGAAAGGCATCATCTCCGAAATCATCGCCGCCGGCGTTCCTGCCATCGCCTGCGGGGTTCCGCTCGGATTCGAAAAGAAGATGGGCTACGTTGCCGCGGATGACTACGAAGGTGCACTGGACGTCCTGAAGCACCTGCGCTCGCGGGGGCGCAAGCGGATCGCCACGATCACAGGGCCGCAGGACACCTCGGGAGGCATCCGGCGGCTGGAGGCCTACCGGGCAGACCAGGGCGCTGACTTCGACGAAAGCCTGGTTGTCCACGGGGACTACAGCCGGGAAAGCGGGGCGAAGGGAATGCGGGATCTGCTGAACCGCGTCCCGGATCTGGACGCGGTTTTCGCGGGGAACGACCTCATGGCGCTCGGGGCCCTGGACGTGCTCAAGGAGGCCGGACTCCGGACGCCCGAAGACGTTGCAGTCGCGGGGTTCGACGACATTAATGTGTCGTCGGAAGCGGCCCCGGCGCTGACCACCGTGAGGCAGCCGTTCGAACGGATCAGCGACGAGATGGTCCGGCTCCTACTGGCCGTCATTGAGGGTCAGCGCCCGGCGGCCATCACCATCCCCACCGAACTGGTCATCCGCGAATCGACCTAGGACCGGCGGATAAGAGGCAGGGTGGCTGCAGGTCACCCGCCTCTTCTCACCCTGCATTTTCTCACCCTGCCCAGGCCGACGCGCAGGATTACGCCGGTTTTTCCCCAGCACTCCAAGTTTCGCCGAAGGTTAGAGGCAGCTCCGGCGCTTCCAGCGGCAGCGGAAAATACACTGGATTTAGCCAGATTCCGTCGCCCCACCCCGCGTCCCTAGGAACCCAAAATTCGTTCTGATTCTTTCCTCCGCTCTGCCCTCGCCACGCTACTGCTGACAGCACTGTCGGTGACCACCGCAGGAGTGTCCGCGGGAACCGCGGGCACTGTGCCCGCTTCCCGGTCAGGCGGGGGAGCCGCCCGCTACCTGGTGCGCTACGCCCCCGGGACGGACGTCGCGGGGGCAGCCAAGACCCTGCGCTCGCGGAACATCGCCGTCGGACGCACATTCTCGAAGGCGCTTCGCGGCGCCGTCGTGACAGCGACGCCCGCCCAGGCCGCAGAGCTGAAGAGCTCCGCGCAGGTGGCCGCCGTCGAAATTGATGCCCCCGTGACGGCCGTCGAAACCCAGCAGCCAGCCCCGTGGGGACTGGACCGCATCGACCAGCACGCCCTGCCCCTGTCCGGTTCCTACACGTCGGCTGGTTCGGGCTCCGGCGTGAGTGCCTACGTGATAGACTCCGGCGTTCTCGCCTCCCACAGCGAGTTCGGCGGCCGCGTCGCTGCGGGATGGACGGCCGTGGCCGACGGACGCGGAACAGGTGACTGCAACGGCCACGGAACGCACGTCGCCGGCACCATCGCCGGTAAGACCTATGGTGTTGCGAAGGCCGCCACCATCATTCCCGTGCGTGTCCTGGACTGCAGCGGATCCGGTTTCAACTCCGACGTGATCGCAGGCCTCGAGTGGGTGGCCTCCCACCACCAGGCCGGGACGCCCGCCGTTGCCAATATGAGCCTCGGCAGCACCGCCAGCGCCATGGTGGACGCGGCAGTACAGGGCGTACTCAACGACGGCGTCACAGCGGTGGTTGCAGCCGGCAATTCCGCCACCGATGCCTGCAACAGCTCCCCGGCCCGGGTGCCCGACGCACTGACCGTCGCCGCAAGTGACTCGTCGGACCGGCAGGCTTCGTTTTCCAACTTCGGCAGCTGCGTTGACCTGTACGCGCCGGGCGTGGGAATCACGTCGGCAGGGATCGCCTCGGCGACGGCGACTGCCTCGATGAGCGGAACCTCCATGGCGTCGCCGCATGTGGCCGGCGCGGCCGCTGCAGTGCTGTCGCGCTCGCCGGATCTGGCTCCCGCGGCGGTGGCGGCCCGGCTGATCTCCGGCTCCACTCCCGCGGCGATCACGGGCAGCGGGGCCGGAACACCGAACCGCCTGCTGTACTCGGACCCCTCCGCCCGCATCCTCACGGTCCCAACCGTTACCGCCCGCACGCCGGGCGCCAACGGCACCGGCGTGGCCGTCAGCGGCAACGTGACGGCCACCTTCAGCACAGCCGTCCAGGGAATCGGCGGCAGTTCCTTCATGCTGAAAAGCCCCGGCGGCGCCGTCATCCCGGCGGCGGTCACCTACAGTGCCAGCACGCGCACGGCCACGCTGAACCCGGCGTCCGGCCTTGCCAATGACACGAAGTACACCGCCACTTTGCTCGGCGGAACCGCAGCCGTCCGGGACGCCGCGGGTACTCCGCTGGCCACGACCAGCTGGACCTTCACCACGGGGCCGGCGCCTGTGATCACCGGGATGAGCCCCCGTCCCGGCGCCTCCCTGGTCCGGCGGTCGAGCAATATCGCTGTGACTTTCGGCGAAGCCATCCAGGGTGCAGGCACCGGCACCATCTACGTCAAGAACTCGGTCACCGGCGCGAAGATGGCCGCGACGGTCTCCCGCTACGGAACCACCAACCAATGGATCCTGAACCCGTCCGCCACGCTGGCCGCCAGGACCAGCTACACCGTTACCGTCACGGGTGGACCGGAGGCCGTCCGCGACCTCGCCGGCAACAGCCTGACGACGTACAGCTGGAACTTCACCACCGGTTCGCTGTGAAGTAGCAGGTTCGCTTTTAGCTTGCAGGCACAAAGACAGAGGACGACGGCGGCACTTGCGTGCCGCCGTCGTCCTCCCAGTCGCTAAACAGTCAGTGGGAAAGCCCTCGCGGACTGTTACCTACGCCCGTTGTCGACACGGATGTAAGCCGTGGGGCTCGTGTCACGGTCGGACCCCCAAGAATCGCGCTTCTTGTCGTTGTTCTTGAACTGGATCTTCACTTCATGGAACACCTTGACGAACTTGTCGCCGCGGTCAGCACGAACCTTCTCCACGTTGTAGACATGTTCGTCGCTGTCTTTGCCGACCCAGACCCAGCCCTTGTCGGACCCGATGCGATGGTCTCGCCCGTTTTCCTTGAACATTTTTTGCTCGAAGTAAACCCGGGTTCCCTTGTCGCAGTGGATCTTGAACGCGAACTTGACATCAACGGACTTGCTGTCCTTCTTGTCCCTGTTGTTGTTCCTTCCGTGGTCCGCAGTCGGCCTGTAGGCCGTGACGCTACAGTTGTCCCCGTTCGAATGGCGGGGCGCTGCTGCCGTCGCCGTGCTGGCAAAGGCAACGGGGCCGGCAAGCAGTCCCAAGGAAACTGTCGTAATCATTGCGAACCGGGCCGAGAAGGAATGGCGGCTTCGGATCGTCGGAGTTGTAGTCATTTCTACTCCTGCATTGATATGCAAAATTTTTTTGTGGACGGGCAGCACCGGCAGATCCCGTTGCGTTGGCAGGCTGAGTCAGCCGTTTGTGTCCCGTTATTAAAAAGGGCTCCCGTAAGCTACGGGAGACCAGGGGCCGGATTCATTTTCAAGGCTTTGTCCTTGGATCCGGTACTTCATTATCTTACGCCCGACTCTCGGTTTGAGCGCTTCTTTCCACCGATTTTGGTTGCGGGCGATCCTGGAGGCAAATGCGAACGGCCGACGACGGCCTAGGCGTCGTCGGCCGTTATGCGCTCTTATCTGCCTGCCGGCCTTATAGAGCTACCTGCCAAGGAAGCCGAGCAGGGCTTCGTTGACCTCGGCTGCGTGCGTCCAGAGCAGGCCGTGCGGGGCGCCGTCGATCTCCACGTATTCCGCGTCCGGCAGGGCCTTCCTGAACTCCCGGCCGGTGGCGTCGATCGGCAGGATGTTGTCCGCTGTGCCGTGAACGATCAGCGAGGGGACATCGATTTTGGGGATGTCGGCGCGGAAGTCGGTGATCCACGTGGGCACGGCCGCCAGGGAGGCAAAGGCTCCCGCACTTGAGGCCGTGTTCCAGCTGGCATTCACGGACTCCTGGCTAAGGCGGGGTGTTCCCAGGAAGGTCCCGCTGTTGTAGAAGTTCTTGAAGAATTCCGTGAAGAAGGCGTAACGGTCCGCCTTGACCGCCTCGGCGAGGCCGTCAAACACGGACTGCGGGACGCCGGTGGGGTTGTCGTCGGACTGGAGGAGGTACGGCTCCAGGGAACCGAAGAAGGCGGCCTTCGCTACCCGTGCCGAACCGAACATTGACAGGTAGCGGGCCACTTCGCCGGTGCCCATAGAGAATCCGACCAGCACGGCGTCGTTGAGGTCCAGGGTGTTGAGGAGGGTATCCAGGTCGGCAGCGAAGGTGTCGTAGTCGTAGCCGGTCGTGGGCTTGCTTGACTTGCCGAAGCCGCGCCGGTCGTAGGTGATGACCCGGTATCCCGCATCAAGCAGGGCCGCCGTCTGCTTCTCCCAGGACGAGCCGTCAAGAGGGTAGCCGTGGATGAGAACCACCGCCTGGCCGGTGCCGTGGTCCTCGTAGTAGAGCTCGACGTCGGTGCTGTTTTCCTGTCCAACGGTGATGTAAGCCATGTCAGCAGTCCTCTCGGTCTGGTGAGAACGGTCGTCCTCTACCGGTGGTACCAACCTATCCGGATCGAACGCCCGGCGGGAAAGCCGTCCAAGGGCGCCTTCCGGCAGGAATGGCAGCGGACGCGAAAGCGTTGCAGAGGTCATGAAACGTATCGGCTTCCTGTCCTTCGGCCACTGGGGCCCGGTCCAGGGTTCGCACACGCGGACAGCGCGTGATGCCCTGCTGCAGGGGATCGACCTGGCTGTCGCGGCCGAGGAACTCGGCATCGACGGCGCCTACTTTAGAGTGCATCATTTCGCCCGCCAGCAGGCCTCCCCGTTCCCACTGCTCGCGGCCATTGCGGCCAGGACCAGCCGGATCGAACTGGGCACCGCAGTGGTGGACATGCGCTACGAGAACCCTTTGTACATGGCAGAGGAAGCGGCCGCCACGGACCTCATCAGCGGCGGCCGGCTGCAGCTGGGCATCAGCAGGGGTTCACCCGAGCCGGCGAAGAACGGTGCTGCGGCGTTCGGCTATCTCCCGCGCGACGGGGAGACCGATGCGGACATGGCCCGCCGGCACGCGGAGGAATTCCGCAGGGCTGTGGCCGGTGCCGGTGTGGTGGAAGCGGATCCCCGGTACGCCGGAGGGGCCACCGGCCTGCTGCCTATCCAGCCGCGCTCGGAGGGGCTGGGAGAGCGGATCTGGTGGGGTGCCGGAACCCGCAAGACCGCCGTCTGGGCCGCTCAACTCGGCATGAACCTGATGAGCTCCACCCTGCTCACGGAGGACACCGGCGTGCCCTTTGACGAACTCCAGGCCGAACAGATTGCATTATTCCGGGAGGCGTGGGCGGCAGCCGGTCACAGCCGCGAACCGCGAGTTTCTGTGAGCCGGAGCGTGCTGCCCCTCGCCGATGACGAGGATCGTCAATACTTCGGGCTCAGTGCCCTGCGCGAGAGCCGGGACCAGGTGGGCGCCCTCGACGGCGCCCTGGCCCGCTTCGGCAAGAGCTATATCGGCGAGCCTGACGTCATTGCCGGGCAGTTGGCCGCGGACGCCGCCGTGCAGGCGGCCGACACCCTCCTGCTCACTGTTCCGAACCAGCTGGGCGTCGAGTACAACGCCAAGATGCTGGGGACGATCGCCAGGCACGTCGCGCCGGCGCTTGGCTGGCAGCCGAAATCCTCAGGCGGGGTATCTGCCGGAAACCTGCCTACCGGCAGGCCGTGATCCGGTACAGCGCCCGGCCGCCGTCCGCAGCGACCTGCTCGAAGCCCTGATCCGTGGAGACGTTGTAGAAGCCGGGCCAACTTTTCAGGCTGGCGCTCCCGTGCGAGCCGCCCGCAATGTCCTGGTAGAAGTGCGTCGCCCCCACCTTGAGCAGGGCGGCGCAGACTGACTTGTCCGTGTGCAGGCGGTTGAAGCCGGTGCGAAGCAGCTCTTTGGCTGCGCTCGAAGCCGTCGCAGCGCCCAGCTGGGTGTAGACGACGTGCCTTCCCGTGAGCGCATAGAAATACGTTTCGCCGTTGAAGGGATCCCCGATCACCACGGCATCCGCGGGAAGCAGGGCTCCGGCACGCTGGATGAACGCCTGTTCGCCGCTGGACAGGACGCCATTGCCTGGCTTGGCGGAGACGGCGTAGTTCTGCGCAGCCACAGCGACCCGGTCAACCGACCGGTAAGCCGCCGAACTGAAATAGATCGCGCCGGTGATGACCATGACACAGCCGGTGAAAAGAGCCGCCGGCACCTTCCACCGCCCGGATACGGCGGCGTCGGGCCACCTGGCGGACACGGCCCGGATGACGGTCCCGGTGATGACGACGATGGTCAGCGCGGCCAGAATGCTCCCGGCCATGGCGATGAACGGAGCGATCCTTTGCGTGTCCTTATACCAAAAGCCGGTCAGCCACCTGAGGCCGTTCTCGGGTCCGGCCGCCAGCACGTAAAGCACCACGAACGCCAACCACGAGACGGCAAGCGGACGCGCTTCCCGAACGAAGACGGCAATGATCGCGCCGACGATGGCCAGCAGGCCCACCACGAGGTTGAAGTCATCCGGGGACGGGGTACGGAGGGCGGGAAACTGCGGAAGATCGAACAGCGCAAGATTAACGGAATCAGGAATCACTGCCCGGACCGCCCGGCGATACGCCATGACGCCCGCCAGCAGTTTGAAGCCGGCCAAGGCCGAATATAACAGCACCGCAGCGAGGACCGCCCCGGCAGTGGCGGCCCCGGTGATCCAGGGCCGGCGGCGGGGTCCCCGCAGGAAAAGCGGGAGGAGGCCAGCCGCCACAAACGGAAGAACAGCAACTGCCAGGGCAAAGATGGTGCTCGGATGGGCGGCAACGCAACCGCCCAGGGCCGCCGCGCAGACGACGCCCAGAAGTATATTTTGTCCGCGCGTGGTCACGCCGCGCTCTCCGGAGGTCAGCCGCCGCAGCAGCAGTATGGCCACCGCCGCGGTGGCAGGAACCAGGGCAGTGGCGAGGCCGTTGGGCCACTGCCCGCTGCGCAGCAGCTGGGCGAACGGGAAGCTGATGAAGGAGGCACCCAGCAGCGGCGTCAGCGCCCAGACTGCAGGATGCCGCGGCACGACCGCCGATGCCAGAAAAGCCAGGCCGATCGGCCAGATGATGCCGCCGATGACGACGGAGGACAGATTTGCCGCTGCGGTCACGTCAGGGAAAAGGGCCACCGCGCTGTGCCAGCCGGAGGGGTAATAGGTCGGCCTGCCGGCTCCGAAGATGGGGGCAATGCCCCACGGCGTTGCATTGCCCGATTCCTGGATCCATCGAAGGGCATTCAGGTGGAAGATCGGGTCCCACCCCTGCGACGCTGTCCCCGGGTTTCCGATGCCGCGCAGCAGCGCCCGGCAGGTCAGGACCGAGCCGACGGCCAGGCCGGCACCCACGCCGACCTTCGTGGATGCAGGGAGGGCGGGCGGCACCAGCGGTGTGCGGAATGCATAGCGCCTGCCGATGAGCCAGGGGAGCAGGACCAGCGGAACAGCCAGTCCGACGGCGGTTGCCGGGTTCCACGGGAGGTGCAAGGCCGCCGCCGCGAAGGTTCCCGCCATGTAGAGCAGCAAGGTGACGGCCGGGCCCAGCGCGACGGCGGCAGGCCATCCCGTCCTTAGCGGGAGGAGCGCAAGGGTTCCCGGGAGGAAAAACGCGGCCAGGAGGAGCAGGGTAGTCAGGGCCGGGCGTGCCAGCTCGGGTAGCCAGTCGAGCATGTCCGGTCAGTTTGCTCCGTGCCGGATCTTGTTCCTCCGGGACGTGCCCAGAGTGATTCCAAAGAGCTTGGCGGCATTGGCGGAACGTGAGCCTGGCTGGTCTTCCGCCCGGGGGTAGACCTTCGCGGCTTCTGCGTGCTTCTGCGACACGAGCGCCGCCACGCCGGCCTGCAGGGATCCGCGGTGCGGCGGCATCCCGGGCTCGTCAGCACCCATCGCGAGGGACCACCCGCTTCCCAGCGCGGCCACCGACTCGTGTTTGACGTCGTAGTAGCCCTCTTTCATGCCGACGGCGATGCCGCGCGCGCCGGCGGCGGCAGCGAGGAGATGGAAATGGAAGCGGCTCGTGATCCAGGTCTGGCTGTCCGAGAGCGGAAGGCCGTGGGTCCAGATGTGTGAGAACGGCAGGAACCGCTCCTCGGGGATGAGATCGGCCATAAGCTCGTAGGCCGCGCGGTCGCCACCGGGAATGGCTTCGATGTAGAAGGCCTTGCGGCCCTCGCCGGCGGCCTCTTCCACGGCAGTGCGCGCCAACGCGACGGCTGTCTCGAACCGCTCCGGATCGGCGGTGTCGCTTTGAATACACACGTAGAGCGCAGCCTCTCCCCGGGCGCGGGCGACTTCCCCGGCCACCCCGAGGAACGCGTCATCCAACCCGCGGTCGACTCCGTAGGCCGCTGCCCCGGCTTCATCCCTCGCCGTGACATGGCTGAATCCTTGGAACAGGGGCATCTCGGCAGGCGCGGAGGTCACCAGCGGCATGAGTCCCTGGCCGGTCGCGACGAGTCGTGCACCCGTCAGGTCGCGGACGGCGCGCATGGCGACGACGAGTCCCGCATGGTGCGACCAGTTCTCGTTGATGTAGCCCCCGCCCATGAGGTGGAGCGATTCGGCTTCCCGCAACTTGAGGAGGCCAAGATCGTAGGACGGGGAGCCGAGCCCGGTGACACGGGCTCTGATGGTGTCCGCCGAGGTCTCGATGGGAACGTCGGCGTTTTCGTGAACCAGCCGCCAGAGCGTGTTCGTTACGCGCAGCCGCGGATGCAGCCCGTCGAAGAGGACCTGCGCGAGGCCTGGCTGTGGGCAATCCAGCCAAACCTCGGCGTCGGGCCGCTCGACCGCCAAATACCTGAGCCAGGCGGCGGCAATGAATTCGTCGCCAAAGTTGGGATTGCCCGAGGGGCCGATCAGATAAATGAGACCCGACTGCATGGTGAAGACTATAGCGTTCCTGACCGGCCAAGGCCTGACTCCTTACGGACAGAGTACGAGGATGACGCCGGCGGACGGCGCCGGATCTACAGGGCATGGTCTGTTGCGACCGACAGGCGTAACCTACTGGCAAAGCAGGGATCCTCCGGTTGGGGGTGAGTTCCATGGAAAAGAATGACGACGACGGCGCCGCCCCCCGCGGGCGCGCTCTTCCGGCGGAAGGTCCGGGAGCAGCCGGTCGGACTGAACCTGCAGCATCCTTCCGGCTGGCCGCAAGCCTGCTGTTTGCCGGCGTCGTGCTCTCCCTGGCGGCCGGCATCCTTCATCCGGAGGGTGCCAGCGCGAATGACCACGTAGCCGCCTTCACGGAGTATGCGGCCAGCGACCTGTGGATCGGCGTCCATCTGGGCCAGTTCGCGGGCATGGCGGTCCTCATAGCCGGGCTGTTTGTCCTGGGAAGCACACTCGACGACGTGCCGGGCCATGCGCCCTGGACGGCGCGCCTCGGAACACTGGCGGCGGCTGCAGCGCTTGCCCTCTACGGCGGGCTCCAGGCGGTGGACGGCGTGGCGCTCAAGCATTCGGTGGATGCCTGGATCGCGGCGGAGGGGCCGGAGAAGGCCCTGCGGTTCGCCGCGGCTGAGGACATTCGGTGGCTCGAGTGGGGAATGCGAAGCTACCAGAGCTTTGTGCTGGGCGCCGCCCTCGTGCTCCTCGGCTTCGCAGTGCGGACGGCGCGGCGGATTCCCAGGGCGGTGGGCTACCTCATGGCCTTGTCCGGCGTGGCCTACGTTGTCCAGGGCGGGGTCATTGGCGCAGAAGGATTTTCCAGCAGCAACACCGTGCCGACTTTGGCGGGGATCGTGCTGATCGTGGTCTGGACTGCCTGGCTTCTCGTCAGCTCCCTCCGAAGAACCCAGGGCACCGGACCTGGGCGCACATAGACTGGTTCCGCTGCACTGCCGCCAAGGGCACGCGGCGTTTCTTGAAGCGCGGGCCTTGAGGCGGCGCATGATCGGCAGTTCCGAGTGAAAGGCAGTTCCATGAGCGACCCCAACAACCCGACGCACGAATCCGCGGGCCTTGAAGGCCCCGGCGACCCGGACGCCGTCGATCCCCGGCAGCCCCACCCTGAGGCGGGCAAAGCGGGGAACATCCGTGAAGAGCAGCTGACCCAGGCGGCCGGTACCGTGCCGGCGAGCTACGTGGGAAGCGGCGCCCCGGACGCTGAGCACAAACCGGAAGAAGCTGCGGACGAGTCGGGCATGTGGGACTCGGAGGAAAAGTAGGCCGGGACTGTCCCGCCCACGCGGTCAGAACCAGGGAATAACGCGGTCGGCGCGGTGCCGGGTGGCTTCAATGAGCCGAGCGTTGGCTTCGTCGGATCCGCCGGCCCAGGCCTCAGCCGCGGCGCGGTCCATGCCGAAGAGGATGTGCCGCTCCACGAGCCGCGAAAGGCGCAGATCCGGGGGAGTGTCGATGAACCACACCTCGTCCAGCTGGGACCGGACGTGGCGCCACTGCGGCTCGTCGGACAGCAGGTAGTTGCCCTCGGTGATGATGAGCGGCACGCGCGCGGGAACCGCGATGGACGCGGCGACGGGTTCATCGATCGAGCGCCGGAAGTCCGGTGCGTAGACAACGTCTTCGTCCCGCCGCGCCAGCCGCTGCAGCAGCGAGAAGTAGCCGCCGACGTCGAAGGTGTCCGGAGCGCCCTTGCGCTCCTTCAAGGGCGTACCGTCGATGACGGCGTTCCCCAGGTGGAACCCGTCCATGGGAACCACGAGCGCCAATCCGGGCCCCATGGTTTCCGCGAGGCGGGCGGAGAACGTGGATTTTCCGGAGCCGGGGGCACCGGCCACCCCGAGCAGGGTCCGCGTTCCACTGGACAGCCGGAGGCGCAGTTCGGCCACGGCCTGCCGGATTTCCGGGGAGTCGAAGGCCCGGAGCGCGGGCGGCTGGGCGTTGCGCGTTGTCATGGAAAGAATCCTAGGCGAGGTCCGGCGCGGACGTGAGCGGGTCCGGCGCTTCAGCCGGCGGATCAGTCCAGGGGAATCGTCACGGTCACTGCCGTGCCCGATCCTGGTTCCGAGTCGACGGCTACTGTCCCGCCGGCTTCCTGCACCGCCGCGTGCACGGTCCGGTGCCCCGCCGACCGGGGACCCGATCCGCAGCCGTTGTCCGCAACAGTAAGCCGGATACCGTGGAACACGGCGGCGAGCCTTACCGTCACGTCGGTGGCATGCGAGTGCCGGAACGTGTGGCTCAGGGCTTCCTGCGCAGACTGGTACAGCAGGATGGCGCAGCTTGCCGAGATCTCCACGCCGTGATGGGGCGTCTCCCAGTGGACGCAGGTGCCTTGGCGGCGCAGCGGTGCCGTTAGCCGGTCGATGCAGCCGGCGAGCCCGAGCCTGTGGAAGTCCACGGGTTCAGGATCCGTGATAACTCCCCCGACCTCGGTGACTTCTTCGAGAGTTGCTGCGTTGTTCATGGTGCCCGCGCTTCCTTGCGGCTCTTAATGCGTTCCCCGAGGGAGCCGTTCCCAACAGGCTGATGGATCAAGGGTGGCGCGGGCGGATCAGGCTTAGCGCGGGATTTCCTCAGGATCGGATCAGCTTTTCACCGGGTCAATATTTACCGGGCAAATGTCGGCTGGTCCAATGTTCGCCGGGAGGCTTACTACTGGGCCAGGGTCCAGGGCTGGAGCGCCTGCCGCGGGTACGTGACAGCGTCAGCGGCGTCAAGGACTTCCAGTGCTGTCATGTGGGCCGCGGCCGCGACGTCCCGGATGGGCTTGCCGTGCGTCACCGCTGCCGCCACGGCTGTTTGCAGGGTCACCGCTGCAGGCTCGTGCTCTGCACTCTCGGATTCCAGCGTGGCAGCGGCTTCTTCCACGGCCCGGATGTCGTCATCGTCCATCAGTGCGCTCCTCTTCTCTGCTTCATTGCAGTACCGCCGGCGGCGCCCTCAGGGGTACGTTGCCCCGAAGACGTCACTTCATCCTGATAGAAACAATAGGACAGACAAGTCTGTCTCGGCCAGTCCCAAGGTAGAGTATTTCTCTAATGAACACACCTGATACCACGGAGGGCACCTTGCTGCCCCAAGGTGTTCGTGCTGCGCAGAACGAACCCCTGCACCGGATACTCTCCACTGCCTACGAGCTGTTTTCCCGCCGTGGCATCCGCGACGTCGGCATCAACGAGCTGATTGAGCGTTCCGGCGTGGCCAAATCCACGTTTTACCGGCATTTCCCGTCCAAAGATGCACTGGTTCTTGCCTTCCTGGCCCTCCGAGATCAGGTATGGACCGTGGATCTCATTGTCGCCGAAGCCCGGAGCCGCGGGAACAGCCCCGAGGAACGGCTGCTCGCCATCTTTGACGTGTTCGGCGACTGGTTCCAGCGCGATGATTTCGAGGCCTGCACTTTCATCAACGTCCTCCTTGAGATGGGCCCCGAGCATCCGCTGGGGGAAGCCAGCATCGGCTACCTCGCCCGGATCCGCGGCCACCTCCAGGCGCTTGCGGAGGAAGCGGGCCTGCGCGACACCGAGGAGTTCGCCCGCTCCTGGCACATTCTGATGAAGGGCTCCATCATTTCGGCCACCGAGGGTGACTTCCTGGCGTCCAAACGCGCCCAGCAGATGGCTGGCTGGCTGATCGCCCACCACCGGAGCTGACGCCAGGGCAAGGCTGGCGCCGGCAGGCAGCGCCTCGGCCCACGGGTATCGTACGCCGGGAGAGTCAGCCACCCTTCTTGCCTTTGCCCTTGTTGGAGCCCTTGGCCCGGTTGTCGGTGGCGGGCTGCGTGGTCACGGCCGGTTGGGGAGTCAGGGCGGCGGGAGCCTGGTGGGCGGCGGCGTTTTGGGCGGTGGCGTTTTGGGCCGCGGCCGCCTCTGCGGCGGCTTCCGCTGCCGCTTTGGCGGCGGCGGCCTTATCTGCGGCCGCTTTGGACGCAGCCGCTTTCTTTGCTGCAGCCGTGCTGGCGGCGGCTTTGGCCGTAACCGCCGCCCGGAGGTCAGCCCGGACGGCGTCGATGGCTTTCATGATGCTTTGGTGCCGCTTGAAGGACACGTCACCATTTGCCGCAGCCCGGGTCAGGTGCTCGGCCAGCTCATCGAGGATCCGGAGCCCGGTGGAAGGATCCTCGTTCGCAGCCGCCGTGCTGACGGCCAGGACCTGGGCCTGCAGTTCCGTGCCGGTCTTGGAGTCCAGGTCCGGGGCGGCTGGAGCGCAGCCGGCCAGGGCGGCAACCGCGAGACCGGCGGCAAGAAGTCGCGTGCCAACGTGCAGCCGACCAACCTTGCTGCCCAGCGAATCCATCATGGTTTCCCTACGTTGCCGACCGGTACCCGCCGCTGGGGCATTCTGCCCCAGCCCGCGGGGCCGCCGGAAATGGCAGCCGAATAAATCATAAGCCTACTTATCTTCAATAGGGGATCCGGTATGAGGCCATGAGTGCCGCGAACTCTCGAGGAGGTGGCGCAGGAGGGCCTGTTCCGGACAGCCGGGGTGTGCAGCCAGATGGCGCACCAGCCGGAGCCTGACGGCGGATTGGGGATCCGTGGCCGAAATGATGTCCAGGATGAGATCGATGACCTGCTGGCGCATCACCGTCCGATCCTGACGGCCGTGCGGGCTGCCCCACGGTGTGCGTGGGCGGGCAGGTGCTTCGAGTTGGCGGAGTCGGGGTCCCGAGGCTTGCGATTCGCGCTCCAGCGGATCCGGGAGATTAGCCGTCATCACGGCCTCCGTGGTGATCGCCGCCGCGCCGGGCAGGCCTGTCATCGCTTCCGCCGCCGCGCCGGGCAGCCCCGTCATCGCCGCCGTGCCTGAGCCCGCCCTTGTCGTCTGGGATGCTGGTCCCGCTGGCCGGGGGGACCGCCGACCCGACTACAGCAGCCAGAGCGGGCTCGGCTGGCACGACCACAGCGGCAGGGGCGGGCTCGGCCGGCACGACGAAAGCGACCAAAGCGGTATTGCTGCCGGCGGTACCCGGTTTACGGCCCGGGGGCGGCGCTGCGCGGGTGGGCTTGGGTAAAGCCGTAACCGGCATCGCCGTGGAGCCAGCGGGTATGTCCGCGTTTGCCGCCGGGCCCATGGCGGTCACGTTGGGCACCACAATGCCGGGCCTTTGGATCTGGGTCGGTTCGGCCAGGGCTTCGCTCCAGACATTGAATCCGGCAATGGCTATCAGGGGAAGGCTTAGGAGTAACAGCTTCTTCATCGGAGCGCCCCTTTCAGCGGCTTCACTGCCTGACTCCCGCCACTATCCGCCGGTTCTCCTGTGAAAATCTCGGCACGCCATCCCCCCTATGGGGTCATGAAGGGGGGAACTGGGGGGTCAGGGGTATTGGTGGACCCCCGCATGGGGGAGTTTCTGGGTTTCCATCAAGAAATTCCCGGGTTTTCATAAGGAAGGCCAGCAGGAAAACCCACACCTGCCGGGGCCTGGGGGTCCCAAGGTTTTAGCCCTCGTAGTGTGTCTTAGCGGACCTGCCCGAGCTGCAGATCCCGGGTGGCTCCGGTTTTCCTAGGACTCACAGGGCCTGCCAGAAGGGCTGCGCGGGGGCACCCGCGCACCTAGGCTGGGTAGGAAGGTGACCGGCGGGACTCCGCCATGACAGTCCACACCCGGGCCGGCCGTCAGACCGGGCCGGCCTGCAAACCAAGCCAGAGGAGACCACCATGAGAATTGCTGTAACAGGGGGAAGCGGAAAGCTGGGGCGCAGCGTGGTCCGCCGGCTCACAGAGGACGGGCACTCCGTCCTGAACCTGGACCGGGCGGGAGAGAGGAGCGCCGCGCATGCGGTCGTGGACCTGCGCAACTATGGCCAGGTACTGGACGTGGTCCTGGGCCTGGACGACCGCCACCGGGGGTTTGACGCAATCGTCCACCTCGGGGCGATCCCGGCGCCCGGGCTCGTGCCGGACGCCGCCACCTTCGAGAACAACATGCTGTCCACCTACAACGTGTTCCAGGCGGCCCGCAGGGCCGGCATCAAGAAGGTCGTGTACGCCTCCAGCGAGACGGTGCTGGGACTGCCGTTCGACGTCGACCCTCCCTACATCCCGGTGGATGAGGAATACCCGGCGAGGCCGGAAAGTACCTACTCGCTGGTGAAGCACCTGGAGGAGCAGATGGCGATCGAGATGACGCGGTGGGACCCGGAGCTCAGCATCACCGGGCTGCGGTTCTCCAACGTCATGGACCCCGAGGACTACGAGGAGTTCCCGTCCTTTGACGCTGACGCGACGCTGCGCAAATGGAACCTCTGGGGCTACATTGACGGACGCGACGGCGCCCAGGCGGTGGCGCGCGCCCTCGAGAGCGGGAAGCCCGGCTTTGAGGCGTTCATCATCGCCAACGAGGACACCGTCATGAGCCGCTCCAGCGCGAGCCTGGCCGCCGAGGTGTTCCCCAACGTCAAGGTAACCAGGGAGCTGGGCGAGCACGAGACCATGCTCTCCATCGACAAGGCCAGACGGCTCCTGGGTTTCGCCCCCGAGCACACGTGGCGGACCTACCACTCCAACCGCACCACCCCCACCGAAGACTGACCACCGAGAACTGACCACCGAGGACTGAGGAGAACCCATGCAATACCGCACCCTGGGCAACAGCGGGGCCGTCGTGTCCAACTACGCGCTGGGCACCATGACCTTCGGCGCCGAGGCCACGGAGGAAGCGTCCCACGCCATCCTGGATGACTACGCGGCAGCCGGCGGCAACTTCATCGATACGGCGGACGTGTACAGCTCCGGCGTGTCTGAGGAGATCATCGGACGCTGGCTCGCGAAACGGCCGGAAGCCAAGGACCAGGTTGTCCTTGCCACGAAGGGCCGGTTCCCCATGGGGAAGGGCCCCAACGACCTGGGCACCTCCCGGCGCCATCTCACCAAGTCCCTGGATGATTCGCTCCGGCGCCTCGGCGTGGAGCAGATCGATCTCTACCAGATGCACGCCTGGGACCCCATCACGCCGCTGGAGGAGACACTGCGGTTCCTCAACGATGCCGTCAGCAGCGGGAAGATCGCGTACTACGGGTTTTCCAACTTTCTGGGATGGCAGCTGACCAAGGCCGTCCACCTTGCGAAGGCGCACGGCTGGAGCGCTCCCGTGACTCTCCAGCCGCAGTACAGCCTGCTCGTGCGGGAGATCGAGTCGGAGATTGTGCCCGCCTCGATGGACGCGGGCATCGGGCTCCTGCCCTGGTCACCCCTTGGCGGCGGCTGGTTGTCCGGCAAGTACAAGCGGGACCAGCCGCCGGCCGGAGCCACCCGTCTGGGCGAGAACCCCACGCGCGGCATGGAAGCCTGGCAGGCCAGGAACGACGACGAACGCACCTGGGAGGTCATCGGAACCGTCGAGAAGATCGCCGCGGATCACGGCGTCAGTGCCTCACAGGTGGCCCTCGCGTGGCTCGCGGACCGTCCTGCGGTCACGTCCGTGATCCTCGGGGCCCGCACTACCGAACAACTGGCGGACAACCTGGCGGCGGCAGATCTTGAGCTGACCTCTGCGGAAACCGAGAGGCTGACGGAAGCCAGCCAGCCGCGCGTCGGGGTTTATCCGTACGGGCTGATGGCGCAGGAGCAGCGCAGCAGGAAGATTGCCGGCGGCCGCTAGGCAAATCCACAATCGCCCCGGTGGCTGAATGCCACCGGGGCGTTCTTGCGCGACCCTCTGAACTGACGATCCTATGACCTGACGGGTTGCGCGTCGTCCTGCCGGATCTCCTCGCCGGGCAGTGATTCCTCAGCCGGTTCCTCCGCCTCAGCCGGTTCCTCAGCCGCGGCCGGCCGGTTGAGGTCGGTCAAGGGCACCGGATCCGGCCTCACCGCCGTGCTCTGAATGGGGACGGCGGCTCCGCTGTGCGCTGATACGAGCATGGCTTCCATGATCTCGAGCGCGTGGAAGGCCAGGACCCCGCCGGCGCGCGGCTCGCGTCCCGCAGGCGTGCCGGCGAGGTCCGCTATGCCGAAGCCGCGGCCCGCATCGAGGTAGCCGGCGGACACCGGCAGCGTCTCCCAGGCGTCGGAGCCGAGCAGGAACAGCTGCACATCGCCGTCGAAATGGTTCGGATCCGGAACCACCAATGATCCTTGCTCGCCGTGGACCTCGATGTTGGGGGACTTGGACTGCACAGCGTCAAAGCTCATCACCAGCGTGGACAGCGCGCCCGAGGCATGAACCAGAATTCCGGTGACGTGGGAATCGGTGTTCACGGGGACCATTTCGCCCATCCGCGGTCCTGACCCGATGGTGCGCGCGGGCCGGGTGTGGCTTGCGGCGCCAATCACGGACACCACCGGCCCCAGCAAGGTGACGAGGGCACTGACGTAGTACGGACCCATGTCCAGCAGGGGTCCGCCGCCGGGCTGGTAGTAGAAGTCGGGGTTGGGGTGCCAGCGCTCATGGCCTGGAGTCACCATGGTGGCGGTGGCCGAGACCGGTGCCCCGATGAGGCCGTCGTCGATGGCTTTTCTGGCGGTCTGGATGCCGGTGCCCAGGACCGTGTCGGGTGCACACCCGATGCTCACCCCCGCCTTGACGGCCGCCTCAAGCACCTGCCGGGCTTCCGCCACGTTCGCTGCCAGCGGCTTTTCTCCGTAGACGCTCTTGCCTGCTGCGATGGCCCTCAGCGCGATGTCCGCATGGGCTGCCGGAATGGTCAGGTTCAGGACAAGGTCAACGTCCTGGGCAGCCAGCAGTTCGTCGACGCTGACCGCCCGTACGCCGCCGTAGCTGTCCGCCACGGCCCGGGCCCTCGCGGGATCGAGGTCCGCCACCGCCACCAGTTCGACGCCGTCCAGCCTGCGGAAACTGGCGAGATACTGGGCGATGATTGCGCCACAGCCGATGATTCCTACTTTTAGCGACTTGCCCACAGCAGGCCCCTTTCAATGATCGTGCGGACGTTGGTGTCCTGAAGGATTTCCACCCGGTGCCCCGGCGTGGCGACGAAGATGCGGCCTTCTCCCCACTGCCGGGTCCAGATCGCAGGGGAGGTCACTTCGCGGTGCCAGGGGTCCCATTCGCGGACCTTCTGGGTGGTGGTGGCGAGGACGTCGATGTAGTCGTCCGAGAGCACCCAGTACTGCTCGGTGACGAGGTCGAAGTCACCCAGGCCCTGGGTGATGGGGTGCTGGGCAGCGGCGGGAAGCATCCGGACGGTGTAGGGCACGTAGTTGTCCGACTGTTCCCCGGTGAGTTCGTCCGGGTGCTTTCCCGGATGGCAGGCGAATTGGCCGCCGATCAGGTGCAGGTAGTCGGAGTTGTTGCGGTACGAATCCGCGATGCCGCCATGCCAGCCGGCCAGGCCGGTGCCGTTTTCGACTGCGGCGCGCAGGCCGGCGAATTCTTCCTTTTCGATGGTGGTCATTGTCATGCACTGCATGATCAGGTCGACTCCGGACATGTACGCGCTGTCCGCATAGATTTTCGGGGACTCCTCCACGCGGACGTCGTACCCGTTGCCTTTGAGGAACGGGATGAAGAGTTCCGTGGCTTCGAACGGCTGGTGGCCGTCCCAGCCGCCGCGGACCACCAGGGCTGTCTTGGTTTCTGTCATGGGATGCTTCCTTAGTTTTTAACGTTGTGCCAGCGGCTGGAGTCGGCGGCGCTTGCCTCGACGGCAGCCAGGACCTGCTGCACCTGCAGTGCATCGGCGAAGGACGGTTCCGGCTGTCGGCCTGTTGCTATCGCGGTCACGAGATCCACCACCTGGTGCGTAAACCCGTGCTCGTAGCCCAGTCCGTGGCCGGTGGGCCACCAGTTGGCCGCGTACGGATGCTCCGGCTCGGTGACGAAGATCCGCCGGAAGCCGGCGTCGGGCGATTCGGTGGCGTCGTAGTACGAGAGCACATTCATCTCCTCGAAATCGAAGGCCAGTGATCCCCGGCTTCCGTTGACTTCCAGACGCATGGCGTTCTTCCGTCCCAAGGCGTAACGGGTGGCTTCGAAGCTCCCCAGCGGACCGCCGTCGAACCGTGCAGTGAACAGTGCGGCGTCATCCACGGTGACGGTTCCGCGGGGCGTGTCCGCGCCGGCGTCGCCGTGTCCGCCGAGTCCCACGAGATTGCCGGCGAGTGGCCTTTCCGGCACGAAGGTCTCCGTCAGGGCCGACACGCCGCTGATTCGTTGGCCCGTGATCCATTGTGCGGCGTCGATGCTGTGCGCACCGATGTCGCCCAGCGAGCCGGACCCTGACTTGGACTTGTCCAGCCGCCAGGTCATGGGGGCGTTTTCATCGCTGAGCCAGTCCTGCAGATACTGGGCCCGGACGTGCCTGAGGGTGCCGAGCCGCCCTTCGTCCGCGAACCTCCTGGCGAGGGCAAGGGCGGGCGTCCTGCGGTAGCTGAAGCCGCACATCGAGAAGACGCCGCGGTCGGCCGCGGCTTGCGCCGCGTCCGTCATCCTTTCCGCGTCGGCCACGGAGTTGGCCAAAGGCTTCTCACACAACACGTGCTTGCCTGCTTCGAGGGCGGCGAGCGCTATCTCCGTATGAGTGTCCCCAGGCGTGCAGATGTCAATCAGGTCGATGTCGTCGCGTTCTATCAGGCGGCGCCAGTCCGTTTCGGTCGAGGCCCAGCCGAGCTTGGCGGCGGCTCCGTTCAGCGCTTCCGGGTTACGGCCGGCGACGGCGGTCAGTTCGGGTTGAAGCGGCAGGTCGAAAAACCTGGGCGCGGTCCGCCAGGCGTGGGAGTGGGCTGCACCCATGAAGGCGTAACCCACCATGCCGACGCGCAGCGTCTGTGCGGCTGTCATTGAGGTCCTTTCGTAAGGCCCGGCATGCTATTTGCTGAATCCGGCGGTCAGTCCGCTCAGCAGCTGCCGGCGGGCGACGACGTAAATCACCAGGAGGGGCAGGGTCGCCAGAACCACTGAGGCGAGAATGGCGGGGATGTTCACGCTGAACTCACCCTGGAACGCCCACAGCGAGAGCGGCAGCACCCTCGTGGACGGGCTTTGCGTCAGGATCAGCGGAAAGAGGAAGCCGTTCCAGACGTGCAGGGCGTTGTAGATGCCGACGGTGATGACGGCGGGCTTGGTCATGGGAAGTGCCAGCCGCCACAGCATGGCCCAGTCGGAGCAGCCGTCCAGGCGCATGGACTCGAACAGCTCGTTGGGCACATCCCGCATGAAGTTGGACAGGATGAGGACGGAGACCGGAATGGCAAAAGCCACGGACGGCAGGATCAGCGCCAGCAGGGTGTCGTACAGGTGCGCCCTGGTGATCATCCAGTAGATGGGGATGATGGTGGCATGGAGCGGGATGGCGAGACCCAGGAGGAACAGGTTGTTCGTCCAGTTCAGGAACCGGCTCTTGCCCCGGACGATTGCGTAGGCGGCCATGAAGGACACCACCAGGGCGGGGAGCACCGTTCCAACGGTGACAATGACGCTGTTGGTGAAGTACCTGACGAAGTTGTTGTCCAGCACCAGCTTGTAATTGTCCAGAGTGGGCTCCGCCGCCGGGAGCATCGGATTGGACGTGAAGAATCCCGCCTGGTTCTTAAGGCTGGTAATCACCACGTAGTAGATCGGGACGATGATAATCGCGAGCCAGAGCCAGCCGCCCGCGCCGCCCAGAAGGTTTGGACGCCGGCGTCCCAGCCCCTTCGTGCGGGAAGCCGGCGCTGCGGCGGGCGGGCCGGTGACGGTCGCCGGAGGGACAGGGAGCTGAGTCGTGGAGGCCATCAGGCACCTTCCAGTTGGCTTGCGTTGCGGTTCTTGCCGCCGAGGCGCTGCAGGAGGAGGGCAAGTCCAAGACCTATGACGATGAGGATGACGCCGAGGGCGCTGGCGGCTCCCATGTCATTGGCCTTGAATCCCGTCAGGTACATGTGCAGCGGCAGCAGCCGCGTACTGTAGCCGGGTCCGCCGCCGGTGAGCACAAAGATGAGGTCGAAGTAGGCCAGGCTGCCCACCACCATGAGCGTGGAGGACGTGATCATGGTGTACTTCAGCTGCGGCAGGGTGATGTTCCAGAACTGCCGGAACCGGCCCGCCCCGTCAATCTCCGCCGCTTCGTAGAGTGAAGCCGGGATCTGGCGCACGCCGCCCTGGTAGATCAGGGTGTGGAACGGGACGAATTGCCAGGCGATGACGAAGACCACGACGAACAGCACCAGATCGGAATTGCCCAGCCAGTCCTGGGTCAGCAGGGGCAAATGGAAACCGGGCCCCAGGCCGAAGTTGGGGTCGAGCAGCGCTTTGAAGGCAATCGCAACGGCAGCCGAGGAGAGAAGCAATGGCAGGAAGTAGAGGACGGCCAGGGCCGCCCGGTATTTCTGCCCGCCGGCGGTGAAGACGCCGAGCAGCAGGCTCACGGGCGCCTGGACAATGAATGAGAAGAACATGATCTTTGCTGTTACGAGAAGGGCGTTGCCGGTCACCGGATCCGTGAGGACTGTGGCCCAGCTGGACAGCCCGTCCAGCTTGATCTCCCGGAGACCGTCCCAGCTCGTGAAGCTGAGGAACACCACACCGAGGAGCGGAATCACGGCGAACAGCAGGAAGAAGACGAGGGCCGGCGCCGCCAGCCACCCCGAAGGGCCCGCGTCGCGGACCCTCCGGGCAGGAGAACTAAGGGAAGTCATGGTGCTACTTACCGATCGTGGCGTTCATTGTGGCGACGAACTGCTCGGGGCTGATTTTCTTCAGGAAGATCTGGTCCAGGTTGGACAGCATTGCGTCGCCCTGGGCAGGGCTGAGGGCCTGGTCCCAGGAGAGGGTGAAGCTCGGCGCGTTCTTGGCCATGCCGTAGACGAAGGTCAGGAAGTCCTTGTCGGGAGAGGCAGCGAGTTTGCTGTCGATTCCGTTGATCACGGGCACCGCTCCTGAGTCGATCAGGGCCTGGGTGTCGCCGTCGGTGAACATTCCGTCCTTGACGTAGTCCAGGGCGGCTTTCTTCTGGGCGTCAGTGGCCTTGGCCGAGATGGACCAGAAGTTGGACGGGTTGCCGACGACGTTGGCGGGATCGCCCTTGCCACCGGAAACGGTGGGGAACGTCGCGTAACCGAGCTTGCCGCCCTTGACGAAGTCGGCGGCGTCCTTCTTCATGCCCTGGTAGATCCAGCCGCCCTGCAGGACCATGGCGGCCTTGCCGGTGTAGAGCAGTGCCTGGTCGGCGTTGCTGTCGGCGGCGACGGAGGAGAAGCCGTTGATGAAGCCACCCGCGTCCACCAGCTCCTGGATCTTGGTCAGTGACTGGGCCACGGCGGGGTCAGACCAGGCATCGGGCTTGTTGGCGGCGATGTTCGCGAAGACCTCCGGGCCGCCGATGCGTTCTACGAGGTACTCGAGCCACATCAGGTCCGGCCACTTCGACTGCCCGCCGAGTGAGAACGGAGCGATGCCGGCTTCCTTGAATTTCGGCACGAGCGCCATGAGCTCATCCCAGGTCTTGGGTGCCTGTGCGCCGACCTTGTCGAAAACCTCCTTGTTGTAATACAGGACCACGGGCTGGACGTTGTTGTTCGGAAGGGCGTAAGTCTTTCCGTCCACTACGCCGTTCTTCAGCACCGAGGGGAGGTAGCGGTCCTTGACGTTAGGATTCTGTGCAACGAAGTCAGACAGGTCGGCCACCTGGCCGGCATCAACGTATGATTTCAGCACTCCGCCGCCCCAGCCGTAGATGAAGGTGGGCCCTTCTCCAGCGCCCACAGCCGTCCGGACCTTGGTCTTGTAGGCATCATTGGCGAAGAAGTCGAGCTTGATGGACTTGTCAGCGTTGGCCTGGTTCCAGGACTCCACTGATTTTTGCAGGACAGGCTGGTTGCCGCCGGTCAGACCCCACATGGTTGCCGAGTCGCTGCTGACATTGGAACCGGCAGGACCGGCAGAGCCGCAGGCGGCCAGACTCAGCGCCACTCCCGCGGCGGAAAATGCCAGTGCAGCCGAGCGCAACTTTCGAATGTTCATTTCGCTTCCGTTCATCCTCCGGGCGCAACGCTGGTACCCGGTAACGTGTGAAGTGGGCCGCCGGCGTCGACTCCGAGGCGGGCGGTCCATTCGTGTGTGGTGGCGCAGCCGCAGAGTAAGGATTTCGAAACATTTCGAAACTATTGCGGCCGGTGAGGTAAATCTAGCCGTGAGCGCAGTCACAGTCAAGCGATTTTCGGCAAAACAACTCGGGATGCCTGTTCGGTTGTTGACCGGCACGGTTCATCCGAGGCAAGATGATGGCAGCGAAATATTTCGAAAGAACTCGAGGATCCCTTGTCTATGACCGTTCGGCCGGAGAAACCGACCCTTGCAGCCGTTGCCTTGCGTGCCGGCGTGTCAGCTCCCACCGTGTCCAAGGTTGTCAACGGCCGGGAGGACGTCTCGCCCGATACTCGCGCCAGGGTACTTGCGGCGCTGGAGGCGCTGGGATATCAGTCCCCTGTGCAGCGGCGCACGACCGCCCCGGGGCAGACCGTCGTCGAGGTGGTTTTCGACGCACTGAACTCCGCTTATGCGGTGGAAATCCTCAACGGGGTGCTGGAGTATGCCGGGACCACGGACGTCGAAGTGGTCCTGAGCGTAACCAGCCAGGTGACGGGTGCGGCGCTGAGCCCCGAACGCCGCGCCCAGAGGATGGTGGACGCCGGCCGCAGCGGCATGATCGTGGTGACGTCCGCCTTCAGCGCCGCGCAGCTTCATGCCTTTCGGCGCCGGAAGATCCCGGTGGCGGTGATTGACCCCCTGAACCCGCCACCGGCTGATGTTGTGAGCGTCGGTGCCACCAATTGGGCGGGCGGCAAGGCCGCGACGGAACACCTGCTCCAGCTCGGTCATTCGCGCATTGGTTTCCTTGGCGGCCCGGAAGCTGCCGAGTGCAACCAGGCGAGGCTGCACGGCTACATGGCGGCCCTCATGGCAAAAGATGTGACGGTGGATCCTTCGTACGTCCTGTCAGGAAGCTTCCGCTCGGATCACGGAGCCCGGGGCCTGAAGGCACTGCTGTCCCTCGCCGAGCCGCCCACTGCCATTTTCGCAGCGAGCGACAGCATCGCACTCGGCGTCCTCGGCGAAGCCCGGCGGAACGGTTTGCGGATTCCGGAGGATCTGAGCCTTGTGGGATTCGACGGGACCTACCAGGCGGAGGAATCCATTCCGCCGCTCACGTCCGTGGCGCAGCCCCTGCAGGAGATGGGCCGTGCGGCACTGCGCGCGGTGCTGCGGCAGCTCCACGGCGAAGCTCTCGATTCCCAGCGGGTGGAGCTGGCCACGCATCTTGTTGTGCGTGAATCAACCGCTGCGCCGCGTGAAGCTCATTGACTCTTAAAGGTCAATGAACGGTCTCCGGACCGGACGCCGCGCGATCACGTCGAGGCCGGGGCGCCACTGCGGGCAGCTGCCGAGACCGGGGCCGCGGGCAATGGGCCCGCGCTGGCGGGATCCGCCAGGAACTGGGCGAAGGCAAGTTCTGCCGCCCCGATCATCATGAGGTCAGCGCCCAGTGCCGCCCGGTAGATCCTGGCTTCTGCCGCCGGCCCAGCCATTGCCCCGGACCGGACCAGATTTTCCAGCGTCCCGGGCGACAGGCTGTGCAGGATCCCCAGAAATCCGTCCAAGATGATGACCTCCGGGTTGAAGATGTTGACAGCGTTCCGCAATGCTGTGCCCAGATACTCCAGCTGGCGTTCCACTTCCCTGGCTACTTCGGGGCTGCCGGCATGCCGCAGCGCATGCTCCAGCTCTGCGGCGTCCCCGCCGGCGAGCCCGGCCAGTTCGAAGAGCCGGGATTGCGAGACCTCCGTTTCCAGGCAGCCGGTGGCTCCGCAATGGCAGGAATTGCCCGCCGTCCGGACGAACGTGTGGCCGAGTTCGCCCGCGTAGCCGCTGGCCCCTCGAAGCAGCGTGCCGCCAGCGATCACGCCGCCGCCGATGCCGCTGGCCCCGCCGTTGAGGTAGATGAGGTTTTCCCGGCCGGCTCCGGCACCAAAGAGGAGCTCGGCTTCGGCCGCGAGGGAGGCATCATTGGCGGCGTGGCAGGCATACCCCGTCGCCTCGGCCAGCATCCGGGCCACCGGCTCGTTCCGCCAGCCAAGGTGCGGCGCGTGCCTGACGATTCCATCTGCTTGGTTGACCAGGCCGGGCACGGCCATGCCTGCGCCCGTGATCCGGTAGGACGTGTCCAGTTCAGAACGCATGCCCTCGATGACGGCGGCCGCGATGTTCACGGCTTCCGTGGCTGAAGGTATCCGCTCCGTGGGGAAGCGGATCTTTTTTTGGATCCGGCCCCCGAGGCTGACCAGCCCGATGGTTACCGCATCGATTTCCGGGTAGACGGCCAGTGCTGCAGTGGAGGGGCTCGGGCGGACTTCGGGGCTGGGCCTGCCCACCTGCGCTTCACCTGACGGTGCGGACTCATACGCCAGCCCGAGCGCTACAAGCTGTCCGATCAGGGTTCCCACTGTGGACCTGTTGAGTCCCGTCCGCCTGGTGATCTGAGCACGGCTGAGGACCCGGTGGTGGTGCAGCATGGCGGTGATGAGGGCCAGATTGTTCCGCCGGGACGGATCGGCCTCGCTTCGGGCAGTTACGGGTTCGGGTGGCGGGAAGGAGAGGGGAGGCGGGGCAGGCTGCGCCGGTCCGGATCCGCGGGCTGGGGAGGGCATCATCGCGACAATATCAGCTTCCGAATACCTTGCGGTCGAGGAAGCTGTTGCGGAACTTTCCGGCGGGATCCAGCCTTTCGACCAGTGCCTTAAAGTCACCAAAGCGCGGGTACAGCGGCCCGACGGCGGCGGCGTCGCCGTCGAACAGCTTGCCCCAATGGGGCCGCGCCGCGAAGGGCGCCAGTTCTGCTTCCAGTACCGGCAGGACCGCCTCAACAGCCGGCTGGTCCTGCCGCCACGTGAAGTGCAGCCCGATGCCGTCACGGCCGTAGTTCGGGCTCAGCCAAAGGTTGTCCGCGGCGACGGTGCGGATTTCACCGACGAGCAGCAGCGGTTTCACCACACCTGAGAGCCGGCGCATGGTGCGGAGGGCATCCGCGGCGTGCTCGCGGGGAATGAGGTACTCGCTCTGCAGCTCCTCGCCCTTGCTCGGGTTGAATTCCATCCGGAAATGGGCCAGCCGGTCAGACCAGGGGCCGGCGACGCCCAACTGCTGGGTGCAGCTGGTGCCGGGTACGCCCGGCAACGGATGCCTTGCCTCGGCAGCAGCCTTCCCGCCGAAGAATCCGGACTCCACACCCGGCTGTCCGGCATCGACTGTCCTGCGCTTCAGCCAGGCCTGGCCGATGGTCGGCCCGCTCCAGTCGGTGAACAGGCTCACGCTGTACGCGGCGGAGGTGACGTCGTCGAAGTTCTCCAGGACCAGGTTCCAGTCAAGGTTCTCGAAAACGCTCTGGCTGACCTCGTAGCTTGGCTCGATGTCCAGGGTCAGCCTGGTGACAATACCCAGGGCTCCCAGCCCCACCACCATGCCGGCAAAGTCGGCATCACCGCGGTGCACCGTCAGCAGCGAGCCGTCTGCGGTGACCAGTTCGAGGCCGGCCACCGCAGTGGCCAGGTTGCCGTTCCGGTCCCCGGACCCGTGGGTGGCAGTGGCGACGGCGCCCGCCACGGATATGTGGGGAAGCGAGGCGAGATTGTGCAGGGCGAAACCGCGGCGGTGGAGTTCGGAGGCGAGGGTTCCGTAGCGGATGCCCCCGCTCACCGTCACCGTCATGTCCTGCTCGTTAATGCTTATTGCGGGGTCGAGGCCCTCCAGCGACGCCAGAATGCCCGGTGTGTCGGCGATGTCGTTGAAGGAATGCCTGGAGCCGAGCGCGCGGATTTTCTCTGCGTCGGCCACCGCCTCGCGGAGCTCCTGCACGCTGTGCGGAAAGACTGTCGCCGGCGCCTTGTAGCTGTAGTTTCCGGCCCAGTTGCGTTCCGTGGTGAGTTGCTCCATTGCGATTACCGTTCTGATCGGGATGCCGTACGTCTGTTTGATGCCTAGCACAACTTACCAAGCCGCCTGCCAAAACAATAGAGGTTTCCAGCACGCGGACCAGTGCAGATCGGCGCGACTATTCTCGCGAAAGTGGTTGACATCCTTGGAAATACGAATATGTTTGTCTACAGAACAATTTCTCGGGTCGCATCGATGACCCCGTTCGGACAGCAACTTTCTCCCTACTTCTTTCGGAGCTCTCAATGGCGATTCAGCCCACCCGTGAAGACAAGTTTTCCTTCGGCCTTTGGACAGTTGGCTGGGAGGCGCAGGACCAGTTTGGATCTGCCACGCGCCCGTCGCTGGACACCGTGGAGGCCGTCAACAGGCTCAGTGACCTCGGCGCCTACGGCATCACCTTCCACGACAACGATCTGTTTCCCTTTGGCTGCTCGGCGGCGGACCGCCAGCGGGAGATTGACCGGCTTACCGGTGCGCTCAAAGCGACGGGCATGGTGGTTCCCATGATCACCACCAACCTGTTCAGCCATCCCGTCTTCAAGGACGGGGGCTTCACCAGCAACGACCGCGGCGTGCGCCGTTTCGCCCTCCGCAAGGTACTGGAGAACATCGACCTCGCCGCCGAACTCGGCGCGGAGACATTCGTCATGTGGGGCGGCCGTGAAGGCAGCGAGTACGACGCCGCCAAGGACATCCGCGGCGCGCTCGAGCGCTACCGTGAGGCCGTGAATCTGCTGGGCGACTACGTCACCGACAAGGGCTACAACATCCGCTTCGCCATCGAGCCGAAGCCGAACGAACCCCGCGGCGACATCCTGCTGCCAACGCTCGGCCACGCCCTCGCCTTCATCGAAACGCTGGAGCGTCCGGAACTCGTGGGTATCAACCCCGAAACAGGCCACGAGCAGATGGCCGGGCTCAACTTCACGCACGGCATCGCCCAGGCCCTGTACCAGGGCAAACTGTTCCACATCGACCTCAACGGCCAGCGCAGCATCAAGTTCGATCAGGACCTGGTGTTCGGCCATGGTGACCTCCAGAACGCGTTCTCGCTCGTGGACCTGCTGGAAAACGGGGGACCCAACGGCGGCCCGGCCTATGACGGCCCGCGCCACTTCGATTACAAGCCCAGCCGTACCGAGGACATCGACGGTGTGTGGGATTCGGCGGCCGCCAACATGCAGACCTACCTGCTGCTGAAGGAGCGCGCCAAAGCCTTCCGTGCAGACCCCGAGGTCCAGGCCGCTCTGCAGGTGTCGCGCGTCGCCGAGATCAACGAGCCCACCCTTAACCCTGGTGAGGGATACCAGCAGTTGCTCGCCGACAAGTCCGCTTATGAGGAGTTCGACGCCGATGCCTACTTCGGCGGCAAGGGCTTCGGTTTCGTGAAGCTCCAGCAGCTCTTCATCGAGCACCTGCTCGGCGCACGCTGATCCCATGACACTGGTTGCCGGGGTGGATTCCTCAACCCAAAGCTGCAAGGTCCTCATTCTGGACGCCGACACCGGTGCCCCGGTGCGCGAAGGCCGTGCCGGCCACCCGGACGGTACCGAGGTCCACCCGGACCACTGGTGGCGGGCGTTGTCTGAGGCAATTGACGACGCCGGGGGGCTGGGTGACGTCAGCGCCGTCTCCATCGCGGGCCAGCAGCACGGCATGGTGCTGCTGGATCGGGAGGGCAGTGTTCTGCGCCCGGCACTGCTGTGGAACGACACCAGGTCTGCCGTGGCTGCCGCCGCCCTCATCGACGAAGTGGGTGCGGCGGACTACGCCAAACGGACCGGCCTGGTGCCCGTGGCGTCCTTCACTGCCACCAAGGTCAGGTGGGTCAGGGACCATGAGCCGGAAATCGCGGCCCGGGTGGCCGCCGTCGCATTGCCCCATGACTGGCTGACGTGGCGGCTGCGCGGCTTCGGCCCGTCAGGGTCCAGCCCCCTGGGTCCGGACCTTGAGCAGCTGATGACAGACCGTTCCGATGCCAGCGGCACCGGCTACTGGAGTCCGGAGACCGGCGCCTACGACCTGGAGCTCTTTCATCTGGCCCTTGGCCGTCCAGCCCGCGAAGCCGGGGACTCCGCGGGGCTGGAGGACGCCGTCGTTTTGCCCCGGGTCCTGGACCCCGGCGCTTCGGCGGGGCACGCTCACCTGGCATGCCTCCCTACGGCTGGAAACGGCGCGGCGGGTGCCGCATCCGCAAGCGGTGGCATCGCCGTCGGGGTCGGAGCCGGCGACAATGCAGGGGCCGCGCTGGGACTGGGCATCAGCTCCGGCGATGTGGTGGTTTCCGTGGGGACCAGCGGCACGGTGTTTGCCGTCGCGGCCGATCCCTGCACGGACGTGACCGGAACCGTGGCCGGGTTCGCCGACGCGGGCGGGGGCTACCTTCCCATCGCCGTGACCCTGAACGCGGCCCGCGTTCTTGGTTCCATCGCCGACGTACTGGACGTCGATTTCGACGGATTGGCCCGGCTGGCCCTGGAAGCGGACCCTGGCGCCGGGGGAGTGGTCCTGGTGCCCTATTTCGAGGGTGAACGTACCCCCGACCTCCCGGATGCGAAGGCGAGCCTGCACGGCCTCAGCATTGCGTCCGCAACGCGCGGCAACATCGCCCGGGCGGCGTTCGAAGGCATGCTGTGTGGGTTGTCCGGGGGAATGGATGCGCTGCGGGAACTGGGCGTGCCGGCCCGGCGGCTCCTGCTGATCGGCGGCGCGGTGCAGAACCCTGCGCTCCAGAAGATAGCTGCCCAGGTCTTCGATCTCCCTGTTGTCATTCCCGAGCCCGGCGAGTACGTGGCACGCGGCGCGGCCGTGCAGGCCGCCTGGGCCTTGACCGGGGACCGTCCGCAGTGGAAGACCGCACTGGAGGCGACCCCCGCGGCGGACTTCCGTCCGGTCATCGGACAGCAATACCGGCGCGCCTGTTTCGAATTGCGCGGCGGCCGCTAGCCTCGGGATTGTCTTGGGCGGCGGCTCTGTGTCAGGATCACACCTGCCGCAGGGCCGCCGTCAGGCGTTAACTGTCCTTTCGGTCGCCCCCGCGTGGGCCGAGGCAGCCGCGACTGCGCCTTCCCCGGCGGCGCTTTCCTGGATTCCGCCGTCTCCCTGGTGCCGGGACCAGATGTCACCCATTTCCTCGGTCGACTGCTCCACGATCCTGCTCATCGCGGCGTGGGCAGCCTCAGCCTCGCCGCGCTGGATGGCGCTCGCCACGTCAACGTGCAGCTGGAGCGCCTCGTGGTGCGGAAGGTGCGGCACCAGCCCGTGTTCGGTGCGGCCGGTCAGGACTTCCCGCACCAGGTTGTGCAGCTGGGAAAACATCGCATTGCCGGACGCCTTGAGCACAGCAGCATGAAAATCGATGTCCAAGAGCAGGAACTGTTCCTGGTTGTCGCCCTGCCCCGCCGCCCATAGGCGGGCCGCGATGGACACGAGCTCACTTCCGTCCTCAAGCGAAATCCGGCCAGCGGCGAGCCGGGCCGCCTGCGGCTCAATCGCCCCGCGAAGTTCGTTAAGTGCGCGGAGCTGGTCCAGGCGTGCGGAGGAGGCGAGCCGCCATCGGATTACCTGCGGGTCATAGAGATTCCAGCACTCCACGGCCTGGACTACCGTTCCCAGGCGCCGCCGCGATTCGAGCATGCCCATCGAACAGAGCACCTTCGTCGCTTCCCGGACCACTGACCGGGAGACCTTGTGCTCGGCTTCCAGCTCGTCGATCCGGAGCACGGCGTGCGGCGCAAGCGTGCCGTCGGCAATAGCCAGGCCCAGCCGTTCCAGAAACGACACCGGCAAGGCTTGGGAGGGCTCCGCCTTTGGAGATTTCATAAATAAATCATACGGGTGGGCCACAAGGGGTTGTTTAAGTCTGCTTTATTTCCCTATGACCGCTTCCGGAGCAGATGCAAAGATGCGTATGCGGGCGGCCGGAGCAGCTCCGGCCATGATCTTAGGAGTCGTAATGAAGCGAGGTTCAGTAGTGAAGTATGCGGCCGTCGCCGCGGCCCTTTCGCTGGGGTTGACTGCCTGCGGAGGCGGAAGCGGCGAGTCGAAGGGCTCGGACACGGTACGGGTCACCCTCGCCAACCATGTGTGGACCGAAGGGATCAAGGCAGCAATTCCGGAGTTCGAAAAGTCCACCGGGCTGAAGGTGGAGCTCACCCAGCTCGGCGAAGACCAGCTCTCGGACCAGTACAACGTCAAGCTCAACGCGGGCAGCGACGAAATCGATGTCATGATGTACCGCCCGCTGCAGGAGGGCAAGGCGTTTGCCCGCAACGGCTACCTCGCGGACCTGACCAGCAAGGTGGCAGAGGACGCCGGGTGGAACTGGAAGGACTACCAGGACGGCCCCGTCAAGGCCACCACTTATGAGGACAAGGTGACGGGCGTTCCCATCATCACCGAACGGGAGGTGCTCTACTACCGCAAGGACCTGCTGAAGGCCGCCGGCATCGAAGTTCCCAAGACCATGGAGGAACTCGAGGCGGCCGCCAAGAAGCTTTCTTCCGCGGACACCGCAGGGTTCGTTGCCCGCACCGGCAAGTCGGCAGCCGTCACCCAGTTCTCCAGCTTCCTATACAGCTTCGGCGGCGACTTCACCGATGAAAGCGGCAAGTCCGCCGTCGGGAGCGAGGAAGCCAAGAAGGCGTACGCCTTCTACGGCGGCCTGATCAAGAACTACGGCCCTAAGAACGTCAGCACGGACATGAGCTGGCCCGAGGCAATGGCCATCTTCACCCAGGGCAAGGCCGCCTTCTACACCGAGGCGGATTCCCTCTACAAGAACGCCACGGACCCCGCCAAGTCCAAGGTGGCCGAGACCGTTGGCTTCGCGCCGCTGCCCGCCGGTCCTGCCGGCTCCAAGCCGTACAACATCCCGTCCTGGGGTCTGGGCATCAACCAGGCCTCGGCCAATCAGGACAACGCCTGGAAGTTCATCAAGTGGGCCACCGGCAAGGAACGTACCCTTGAGGCACAGAAGGCCGGCGTCCCCGGGCCGCGCGCCTCGGTCTGGTCCGATCCCGCCGGAACCTCCACCTACCCGAAGGACCTCGCCGCCGCCATCGCGGTGAGCGCTGAAAACGGCGTGGGCCACGACCGCCCGCAGGTCCTCACCGTGGGCAAGGCCCGCGAAATCGTCGGCGGCCCGATCGTCGCCTCCATCACCGGTGCCGACGCTTCAGCAGCAGCTGACACGGCCAACACCGCGTTCCAGAAGTTCCTGGACGACGAAAAGTAAGTAACTAAAGCGCGACGGCGGGGCACCCGCCAGGCTGTTGTCCCGCCGTCGTCCGCTGAAGATTTTCACCCCCAACTTCTTAGGTGAACAATGTCTGTACTGACCCCTGCCCGGACCTCCGGACGAACGGCTAGCGCCCAGGAGAATTTCTCCGCCTGGGCCAACCGCCACCGGAAGTGGCTGTTCGCGGCGCCCGCCATGATCTTCGTGGGCGTCCTCATCATCTTTCCGCTCGCCTGGACCCTGTACCTGAGCCTGACCGACTCCCAGGGGTCGGTGCGTGCGGCGTCGGACTTCGTGGGCCTCGAGAACTACCTCACGGTCCTTACCGATACCGAGCGCTTCTGGCCGGCCGTGGGCCGCACGCTGTCCTTCACCTTCGTGGCGCTCGCCTGCGAAATCATTCTCGGCATGGGCATCGCCCTGCTCCTGTGGCGTCCGTTCCGCGGCGAAAAGTGGGTCCGGGTGGCCATCCTGCTGCCGCTCGTGGCCACTCCCGTGGCAGTGGGCATGATGTGGCGCCTGATCTTCGATCCGAACATCGGCTTCGCCAACCAGCTACTGGGCCTCGTGGGCATTCCGCCGCAGCCGTGGCTCTCCGGACAGGATTCCGCCCTGCCCACCACCATCTTCATGGACGTCTGGCAGTGGACCCCCATGGTGGTCCTCATCCTCCTGGCCGGCCTCACCTCCCTCTCCGATGAGCCGGATGAAGCCGCACGGATGGACGGCGCCAGCGCGGTCCAGCGCTTCTTCTACGTCACCCTGCCGCTGATGATGCCCACGGTCATCGTGGCCATCCTGCTTCGCGGCATTGATGCCCTGAAGACGTTCGACATCCTCTACGCCACCAAGGGCAAGGGCGGCGGTTCCTTCCATGAGGTGGAGACTCTCAACGTCTACGCCTACGGGCTGAGCTTCGACTACAACCAGTACGGGCTCTCCTCGGCCGTACTGATCCTGTTCTTCATGATCATCATTGGCTCCATGTGGCTGCTGACCATGCGCAAGAAAGCGGTAAGCAAATGACCCTCCTGACTGAACCCCAGGCACCGGCACGGCGCCGGCCACAGGTGGCGCGCCGCAAGAAGCCGCTGCGCAGCCGCGCCTACAAGACCTTCCGCGTGGTTGCCCTGATCGCGGTGGTGCTGTTCCTGATCGCGCCGCTGTTCTGGATGCTGCTGGCCTCCTTCAAGACCAACGTGGACATCTACGACGCCGGCAAGTCCTTCCTGTTCACGCCCACCGGCGAGAACTACGCCAACGTGCTGCAGCGCAACAACTACTTCGTCTTCATCTTCAACAGCTTCTGGGTGGCCTTCGTTTCGACCGCCCTGTCGCTGGTCCTGGGCGTCCCGGCCGCCTACGCCATGAGCCGCTTCACAATGCACCGCTCGGCGCTGGTGGTCCTGATGGCCCGCGTCATCCCGGGCGTCTCCCTGCTGGTGCCCTGGTACTACGTCTTCTCCAACCTGAAGATGGTGGGCGGCTTCGAGGTGCTGATCCTCAGCCACATGTTCGTCGCCCTGCCGCTGATCGTCTACATCATGATGAGCTACTTCGACTCCCTGCCGCTGGAACTCGAGGAGTCGGCCCAGGTGGACGGGCTCACGCCGATCGGCGCGTTCCGCCGCATCACACTGCCCCTTTCGGTGGCCGGCATGGCCACCGCCGGGATCCTGTCCTTCATCTTCTCGTGGAACAACTTCATGTTCGCCCTGGTGCTGTCCGGTTCGAAGACCAAGACGCTGCCCGTGGCCATCTTCGACTTCGTCTCCTACGCCAGCATCGACTGGGGCGGACTGATGGCCGCGGCCACCGTGGTGACCATCCCGATCATGATCATTGCGCTCTTCACGCAGAAATACATTGTGTCCGGCATGACCGCCGGCGCCACCAAGGGCTAGGGGTACGCCATGACGCGAATCAGCAGAATAGAAACCTTCCTGGTCCCGCCGCGCTGGCTGTTCGTCCGCATCGAGACGGACAGCGGGATTGTCGGCTGGGGAGAGGCAAGCTGCGAGGGCCGCAGCGAAACCGTCCGGACCGCCGTCGACCAGCTCTCCGAGTTGCTGATCGGCCAGGACGCCCTGCGGATCGAGGACCACTGGCAGGTCATGACCAAAGGTTCCTTCTACCGCGGCGGCCCCATCCTGGCCAGCGCCGTGTCCGGGCTCGACCAGGCCCTGTGGGACATCGCCGGCAAACACTTCGGCGCCCCGGTCCACCAGCTACTGGGCGGACCGGTCCGCGACCGCATCCGGATGTACGGCTGGGTGGGCGGCGACGAGCCCAACGAGGTGGCCGACCAGATCAGCGCCCAGCTGGAAGTCGGACTCACGGCGGTCAAGATGAACGCCAGCGGCCGGATGAGCCCTGTCGCGTCGGTGGCGGAGCTCGACGGCGTGGTCCGGAGGGTGGCCGCCGCCCGGGAGGTTTTGGGGGACCACCGCGACGTGGCGGTCGACTTCCATGGCCGCTTCAGCCTCGCCAACGCCAGGCGGGTGGCGCCGCTCCTTGAGCCGTACCGGCCGTTCTTCCTTGAGGAACCGGTGGTACCCGAGAACACCCATCTGCTGCGTGAATTCACCTCATCCACCACCACGCCGGTGTCCACCGGGGAGCGGCTGTACAGCAGGCAGGAATTCCTCCCCGCTCTGCAGGCCGGCATCGCCGTGGCGCAACCCGACCTCTCGCATGCCGGCGGCATCACCGAGGTCCGCAAGATCGCCTCACTGGCCGAAATCTACGAGGTGCAGCTCGCACCGCACTGCCCACTCGGCCCGCTGGCCCTGGCCGCGTGCCTGCAGGTTGGCTTCGCGACGCCCAACTTCCTGATCCAGGAACAGAGCATCGGCATCCACTACAACCAGGGCGCCGAAGTCCTCGACTACGTCGTGGACAAGACGCCCCTCAAGTTCGTGGACGGGCACATCGAGCGGCTGACCGGGCCCGGCCTCGGCATCGAAATCGACGAAGCGGTGGTCCGGGCGGCAGACAAGCAGGGGCACGCGTGGCGCGGCCCCGTGTGGCGTCACCCCGACGGCTCGTTTGCCGAGTGGTGAGCGCAGAGTGGTGAAGGCCAGCATGACCAAGCAGGAAGTGGAGAGCCCCGCAAATGGAAAGCACTTTGACGCCCGAGTTTCTCTTGGCAGGAATCAGGGAAACCCGGCTGGTCGCGATCGTGCGCGGGACCGACGGTCCGGCTGCCGCGAAGGCGGCCCTCGCCGCGATGGAGGAGGGATTCCGTTTCGTCGAGATAGCACTGACCACGCCGGACGCGCTGGCGGCGATCCGCGACGTTCGCTCGTCGGCACCCGAAGGCTGTTTCGTCGGGGCGGGGACCGTGCTGACGGTGCAGGACGTTGACGACATCGCCGACGCCGGAGCCCAGTTCACGGTGACGCCGGCGCTGGCGGAGTCGATCGGCGAATCTTCACGGCGCGGCATTCCCGTCCTGGCGGGGGCGCTGACCCCCAGCGAGGCCTACAAAGCGATGAACCGCGGCGCCACCGCAGTCAAGCTCTTCCCGGCATCCATCGGGGGGCCCCGTTATCTCAAAGCATTGCGCGACCCCTTCCCGGAGATCCCCTTCATCGCTGTGGGCGGCGTGGGGCTCGAGGAAGCGGCCGGCTACTGGGAGGCCGGCGCCATCGCCGTGGGGCTGGGCGGTCCGCTTTTCGGCGACGCCGGCTCCGGCGGCGATCTGGCTCCGCTCCGGGGTCGCGCCCGCAGCTTCGTCCGCCTGTCCGCCGAGTTCGGCGGCCGGACGGCCGGGAGCCTCCAGTGAGGGCCGACGTCGACCTCCTGACACTGGGTGAGTCCATGGTGTCGCTGCGCTCGGGCGGTCCGCTGTCCGCTGGCGGCAGCCTGTCCATGCATGTGGCAGGGGCCGAATCGAACGTGGCCGTCGGTGTGGCCAGGCTGGGGCACAGAGTGCGCTGGGCCGGCGTGGTGGGTGCCGATCCGCATGGCCAGTTCGTCCAGCGCCAACTGCGTTCCGAGGGCATCGAGCTCCACCACCGGGAAGATTCCGTCCGCAGCACAGGCGTGATGTTCCTGGAGCAGCGGACTGCCGATGTCAGCCGCGCCTTCTACTACCGCGCCGGATCAGCCGGTTCCACTCTTTGTAGGGAGGACGTCGACGCTGCGCTCCAAGGCGGGGCCCGCATCCTTCACATGACCGGCATTACCGCGGCACTGAGCGCGGAAGCGCGGGACGCCGTGGAATACGCAGCGCGCCGGGCAACGGGCGCCGGCGTCCTGGTTTCCTTGGACGTCAACTACCGCAGCAAGCTCTGGTCGCGCGACGAAGCGCGGGCTGTCCTATCCCCGCTCGTCCGGCACGCCAGCATTGTCATCGCCTCCGACGACGAACTCGACCTGGTCGCCGCCGACTCCGGCGTGCCCTCGGACTCCGCAGAGGCCGAGGCCCTGATGGCCAAGCACCTCCTGGGCCTTGGCGTGCAGGACGTGGTGGTCAAGCGCGGGGCAGCCGGCGCCGGAGCACACACTCGCGCCGGGCACTGGGAGGTCCCGGCTGTGCCGGTGACGAGCATCGACACGGTTGGCGCCGGGGACGCCTTCACCGCCGGTTACCTCTCGGCACTGCTCGACGGCGAGGACGTTCCCGGCCGCCTTCGGCGCGGCGCCCTGGCCGGTGCCTTCGCGGTGAGCACCGCAGGGGACTGGGAAGGCCTGCCGCGCACCGGCGAACTCGCGCTGCTCGGCGGCCACGTTGCCGGTACCACCCAGCGCTAAGCGGACGGCGCCCCGTCCCGGCCGAAGGGCCGGAAACGTTCATTGTTAGACCTGAAAGAAAGCCAGGACCTGTTGTGAAAATCATTGCCGCGGAAGTGTTCGTGACAAGCCCCTCCCGTAACTTCGTGACCCTGCGGATCACCACCGAGGACGGTGTGACCGGCATCGGTGATGCCACCCTGAACGGCCGCGAACTGGCCGTGGCCGCGTACCTCAAGGAACACGTCGCGCAGTTGCTGATCGGCAAGGACCCGCACCGGATCGAGGACACCTGGCAGTTCCTGTACCGGTCCTCGTACTGGCGCCGCGGCCCGGTGACGATGGCCGCGATCGCGGCGGTGGACATGGCGCTGTGGGACATCAAGGGCAAGGTCGCCGGGATGCCGGTCTACCAGCTCCTGGGCGGGGCGTCCCGCAACGGGCTGCGCGCCTACGGCCACGCCTCCGGCGCGGACATCCCCTCACTGTTCGACTCGGTCCGCGA
>NZ_JBFTKK010000020.1:0-88458 GCF_056395905.1 Arthrobacter sp. 05T444 | reverse complement strand
GCATGATGTATTGGGCACGCTCGGTGCCCTGTTCCCTGATCAGCGAATCCAGGGACTCAACCCACTCGGCGGTCTCTTCCGGATCACGATCAGGCAGCTGGTTAGTCAACCCGCTGAGGATATGGGAGGTATCTTCTCCTGCAGCCACGGCAGCCTCGTTTCATCTTTGAATGTTGGGGCGATGTTTTCGTATTGTGAGAAAACATTCTTGCTATTCGAGATTAGGCCGACGTGCAGGTGCCGGTCAAGGCGGCCCATCCGGCGGGTCGGCGCCGAAGTGCGGCTGGCTCTTGCGGACCGATTATGACTGCGCGCAGAAGCAGGGCGACCTTGACCCTGGCGTGACCCAGGTCATACAGTTATTCCACTTTTCAAGATGTGATTTCCATAATATGGAATTCGCTCTTCGGAAGCCTCGGGCTTCCCACTTCACCTTCCCTCAGAACTGGAGATCCAGATGCAGACGACCCCATCAGTCGGCGTCGAACCGGCTCCCGCACCGACAGTGTCGTCGGGCCAGCCGATCCATCCGGCAACGGGCGTCGAAGCCCTTTGCGAAACAGCCAGTGCCGCCTCCGGCCGCACCATCAGCCCGAGTCTCTACAACGTGGACCTCGCCCCGACCAAGCGGGAAGGCCGGCGCTGGACGGCGTACAGCATCTTCACGCTGTGGGCCAACGACGTCCACAGCCTCGGAAACTATGCGTTCGCCGTCGGGCTGTTTTCGCTGGGTCTCGGCGGCTGGCAGATCCTCGTGGCCCTGGGCATCGGTGCCGCCCTGCTCTTTGTGCTGCTGAGTTTTTCCGGCTTCATGGGCCAGAAGACCGGCGTGCCCTTTCCGGTCATGAGCCGCATCAGCTTCGGCATCCGCGGCGCCCAGCTCGCGAGCCTGGTCCGCGGAGCCGTGGCCGTGGCCTGGTTCGGAATCCAGACCTTCCTCGCGTCCGTGGTGCTCCGGGTGATGCTCGTGGCCATGATCCCGTCGCTGCACGAACTGGACAGCAACTCCATACTGGGCCTGTCCACCCTGGGATGGACCGCGTTCGTGGCTCTCTGGATCGTCCAGCTCGTGATCGTCAGCTTCGGCATGGAAATGATCCGCAAGTACGAGGCCTTTGCCGGACCGATCATCCTGCTGACCATGGTCCTGCTGGCCGTGTGGGTCTTCATCGAAGCCCGCGGCTCCATCCAGTGGACGGGCATCCGGGGTCTGGAAGGCGGCGAAATGTGGCGCAAAATTTTCGCCGGCGGCGCCCTCTGGGTCTCCATTTACGGAACCTTCGTCCTGAACTTCTGCGACTTCACGCGGTCGGCCAAGTCCAAGAAATCCATCGTCCGCGGCAACTTCTGGGGCATTCCCATCAACATGCTCCTCTTCGGCGCCATCGTGGTGGTCCTGGCTGGCGGTCAGTACAAGATCAATGGCACCATCATCGAAACTCCCTCGGACATCGTCGAGAGCATTCCCAACACCCTCTTCCTGGTCCTGGCCTGCCTCGCCATCCTCATCCTGACCATCGCTGTGAACCTGATGGCCAACTTCGTGGCCCCGGTCTATGCACTCACCAACCTTTTCCCCAAGCACCTGAACTTCCGGAAGGCCGCCTGGGTCAGCGGCACCATCGGCCTGGTCATCCTGCCCTGGAACCTCTACAACAACCCGCTCGTGATCGTGTACTTCCTGGGCGGACTGGGCGCCCTCCTTGGTCCATTGTTCGGCGTGGTCATGGCAGACTACTGGCTGCTGCGCCGCGGCAAGGTCAACGTGCCGGAGCTTTACAGCGACCACCCGCGCGGCGCGTATTTCTACAAGAAGGGCGTCAATCCCAAGGCGATCGCCGCACTCCTGCCGGCCTCCGCCATCGCGATTCTCATCGCTTTTGTGCCGGCTCTCGAAGCGGCGGCGCCGTTCGCCTGGTTCTTCGGCGCGGGCGTCGGTGCGCTGACTTACTACCTGGCCGCCGACCGCAAGCAACGGTTCGAAGATGTCGACGGCGAATCGATCGCCGTCTCCAGCACCCACTGACCGCCGACCCGCCACCCAGGAGAAATCCATGCGTATTCTCGTTGCGAATGTGAACACCACCCAGTCCATGACCGACTCCATCGCTGCCCAGGCCCGCAGCATCGCGGCACCGGGAACGGAGATCATCGGCCTCACCCCGAGGTTCGGTGCCGACTCCTGTGAAGGGAACTTTGAAAGCTACCTCGCCGCGATTGCCGTGATGGACCGTGTGGTCAACTACCCGGAACCGTTCGACGCCGTCATCCAGGCCGGCTACGGCGAGCACGGCAGGGAAGGGCTGCAGGAACTCCTGGACGTTCCGGTGGTCGACATCACCGAGGCCGCGGCCAGTACGGCCATGTTCCTCGGCCACAAGTACTCTGTAATCACCACCCTGGACCGCGCCGTGCCGCTCATCGAGGACCGGCTGAAACTGGCCGGGCTCGATGCGCGCTGCGCCTCTGTGCGGGCCAGCGGCATGGCCGTCCTGGAGCTGGAGGAGGAGCCGGGGCGTGCCGTCGAGGCCATCATCGAACAGGCGCTGCTGGCAGTCCGCGGGGACAAGGCCGAAGTGATCGTCCTCGGCTGCGGCGGCATGGCGGGCCTGGACGAAAAGATCCGGCAGCGGGCCGGGGTGCCGGTGGTGGACGGCGTGGCGGCCGCCGTGACCATCGCGGAATCCCTGGTCCGGATGCGGCTTTCAACCTCCAAGGTGCGGACTTATGCCACGCCTCGGCCCAAGACCGTCATAGGCTGGCCGTTGGTGGCGGCGGATGTTCCCGCTACCCACTAAGCCCGCCTTGTAGGCCGCCCGCATCCCACAGGAGTACCCCCATGACCGCAACGCCGCCTGCAACACCCCCTGCAACGCCACCGCCTGCAACGCCGTTTGCAGCGCCACAGCCTGGACGGGTCGCCGTCGTCACCGGGGCCGGTTCCGGCATCGGCAGGGCAGTGGCCCGGCAGATGCTGGCGGAAGGCTACCGGGTGGCCCTGGCCGGACGCCGCGAGGCGCAGCTGCTCCAAACGGCGGGCAGCCACCCGGACGCGCTGGCGGTACCCTGCGATGTCACGCTGCCCGACGACGTCGAGCGCCTCTTCGCGGCCGTCCTCCAGCGGTGGGGGAGGGTGGACGTCCTGTTCAACAACGCGGGCGTGTTCGGCCCGGCGGCGTCGGTGGACGAGATCAGCCTCGCGGACTGGGAAGCGACCGTTGCCGTGAACCTGACCGGTTCGCTGCTGTGCGCCCGGGCGGCCGTCCGGGCCATGAAATCCCAGGCGCCGCAGGGCGGGCGCATCATCAACAACGGGTCCATCTCCGCGCACTCGCCCCGCCCCCGCACAGTGGCCTACGCCGTCACCAAGCACGCCATGACAGGCCTGACCAAGAGCATCGAGCTGGACGGGCGCGCCTTCGGCATCACCTGCGGGCAGATCGACATCGGCAATACCGCCACCGAAATTATGGACACCATCGGCGTCGGCTCCGGCGCCCTCCAGGCCGACGGCACGCGGAAAGTCGAGCCCATGTTCCCCGTGGAGGACGCCGCGCGGGCTGTGCTGCTAATGGCCGGAATGCCGCCCACTGCCAGCGTGGGCTCCGTGGTCATCACCGCCGCCGGCATGCCCTTCATCGGGCGGGGCTAGCAGAAGAAACCACCTTTTCCGCTACGCAAGCGGACATCCGCACCGCGGTTCCCGGGTGCGGATGTCCGAAAACGTGGCGGTTTTTGCATGCCCGAACACGGACGCATATTTCCACATTGCGAAAACTCATTTTCCCCTTGCGGAATAGTGTGAGCGGGGTTACTTTTGAATCAGACCCCAATTTCCGGGGCTGTTCCCGATTGAATAGGTACAGATCAATGAAGATCCCAGATTCCTCGGCGCTGAAGGCGAGTTCGGTGCCGTCGAAGAAGAAGCCCCTGTACAGGTCGCTCTTCTTCCAAATTCTGATCGCCGTCGTGGCAGGTGTTCTCATAGGGCATTTCTGGCCGGACCTTGGCTCCCAGCTGAGACCGCTCGGTGACGGCTTTATCCAGCTCATCAAGATGATCATCGCGCCGCTGATTTTCCTGGTGATTGTCACCGGAATTTCAGCCGTAGGCGACGTCAAGGCGGTCGGAAGGGTAGGAGTCAAAGCACTTCTCTACTTCACAGCGGCCACGCTCTTCGCCCTGGTCTTCGGACTGATCGTCGGCAACCTTGTCCAGCCCGGCGCCGGCCTGAACATTGATCCGAGCACGCTGTCCCAGGAGGCGCTGGACGCCAAAACCGGCCACGCCGTGCCCAAGGACGCTGCGTCCTTCATCCTGGACATCATCCCCACCAGCGTCATCGGGGCCTTCGCCAGCAACAGCCTGCTGCAGGTCCTCTTCTTCTCGGTCTTTTTCGGCGCCGCAATCGTGGTCATCGGCCGCGAGCGCTGCATGCCGGTCATCAGCCTCATGGAGACCGTCCTCGAACTCATCTTCAAGATCATGTCCTGGATCATGAAGGTGGCCCCGATCGGCGCGTTCGGTGCCATGGCGTTCATCATCGGCCAGTACGGTCTCGATACGCTCGGGACCTATGCGCAACTGATCGCCGCCTGCTACGGAGCCGCCCTGGTCTTCATCGGCCTCCTGTTCCTCGTGGCCTGGGGCATCGCACGGGTCCCGCTCTGGCAGTTCCTCAAGTACACCCGCGAGGAGTTCCTGCTGGCCCTCGGCACGGCTTCCACCGAGGCCGTCATGCCGCGCATCATGACCAAGCTGACCAACGCCGGCTGCTCCCGGGCCACCACAGGTCTTGTGGTTCCCACCGGCTACTCCTTCAACCTCGACGGCGCCGCGATCTACCTTTCGATCTCGCTGCTGTTCCTGGCGCAGGCGTTCGGACACCACCTGGACCTCGGCCAGCAGCTCGCCGCCCTCGGCGTCCTGCTGCTGACCTCCAAGGGCATGGCCGGCGTCCCCGGATCGTCCTTCCTCGCCCTCTCCGCAACCGCGGCGGCACTCGGGATCTTCCCTGTGGCAGGCGTGGCACTCCTCCTCGGCGCCGACCGTCTGATGGACTCCATGCGCGTTGTGGTCAACCTCCTCGGCAACTGCGTGGCCACCTTCGTGGTCTCCAAATGGGAGGGCCAGTTCGACCGCAGCGTCATGGTCCGCGCGTTCCGCGGTGAAATCACCAATCACGACTCGGCCATCATGCTCGGCGTCGAGGATGACTTCGAGGACCAGGAGCTCGAGCGGATCAGCGGAGGCGGTCAGCCGTCACCCAAGTTCCGCGGCGGGCCCAACCCGGACGAGATCCCCGAATTCCAGATGACCAGGACATCATCGGCCACCGGAAGCTCAGCCGCCATCCACCACGAATAGCGGCAGCCAGCAGATCACTAACCTTGTCCAGCCCCGGTGCGGGTCCGGCTTCCGCTACGGAACCGGACATCCGCACCGGGGTTCCTGCATGCGGATGTCCGAAACCGGGGCGGATGTCCGGAACCGCCCTACAGCGGCAGCAGCGCCGAGAGATCGGCGCGAAGACCGGAAGCCGCCACGCGCCCGGCGTCCACCGCGTCCGCCCAGCCCAACTGGCCGGTCACCATGGCCAGCCAGGTGGCGGCGTCGCACTCTATGACGTTCGGGGGAGTGCCGCGCGTGTGGCGAGGCCCCTCAACGCACTGCGTGACGCCGAACGGCGGAACCCTGACCTCCACCGAGTTGCCGGGCGCCCGGGCGGTGACCTCCTCCAGGGAGTAACGCACCGCCGTCGCGATCACCGGGCGGGGAACGGCAGTGCCCGACGGCGGCTGGCCCGCTTCCAGCCAGCTGGCCAGTGCCGCTTTGCCTTCGTCGATGTCAATCCTGCGCCGGGCTACTGCCATCGCCGCCTCCTTTGCTGCTGTGGAAGTAAGAGTGTGCCTGCGCGGCCAAGTGCCTAGTCCAGCAGGGCCGAGACAGCGTGGCCCAGCCTGATCTTGCCCACCGGGCGGCCGCCGCCGAGGACCGGCTCAACAACCTTCTCCAGCACGCTGGACACTCCCGGAATGTCCACGGCGCCGGCGGCAGCCAGAATGGTCAGGGCCACGAGCGAGGTGGCACGCAGGTTGCCGTCGAGCACCTTCACGGCCGCCGAGACCCCCTGCGGCGTGGCCATGACCAGCACGCCCTCGGCACCGATCTTGGCAATGACGTCCAGCTCCTCCATCACGATGGTGTTGGCTTCGCCCCTGCCCTGGACCGCCCACGGGTAGTCCAGCATGGACGTTGCGATCGTGGCTGCCCGTGCGTTGGAGTTCTTGTCGCCGGGTGCCTTGGCGAGCCGGGAGTATGCGCGGGCCAAGCCCGTCAGGGAAATGGCAGCGACAGGGGCGCCGCAGCCGTCGATGCCCAGGTGGGCGATCCTCTCCTCCGAGAATTCCTCGATCACTGTGCGGATGCGCTGCTGAAGGGGGTGGTTCGGCTCGAGGTAGCTGTGCTTGTCCCAGCCGTTCTCCATGCACGCCCAGAGGAACGCTGCGTGCTTGCCGGAGCAGTTGTAGGCCAGCCGTGACTTGCCCTTCTCGGAGCGAGTGAGCCAGGTGCGGGCCGTCTCGTCCTGCGGCCACGCGGCCGGGCACTGCAGCTGGTCCTCCTTGACGCCGGCGGCCTTGAGCATTCCTTCCACCACGTCCATGTGGTCCAGCGACCCGGTGTGGCTGGCGCAGGCGAGCGCCACCTGCGCGCCGCGGAGCGGAACCCCGGACTGCATGGACGCCAGGGCCTGGAGCGGCTTGAGCGTTGACCGGGCCAGGATCGGGGTGGTGATGTCGCCCAGCTGCGTGACCACCGTGCCGTCCGCCGCCAGGACCACTGCCGCCCCAATGTGCCGCGATTCGACAAATCCGCTCCGTTCAACGACCGCGAGCTCGACGGCGGACTCCACAGAGAATGTGGCATGCGAAGTTAGGGGCATGGCCCCAGTCTATGGTGCCGGATTGGCATTCCCCGGGACCTGTTCCGGCAGGCCGTACCGGGCATCCGGGCAGCCTGCCGGACGGCGTGCCTGGGCACGGCCCTACTCGACCGTGACCATCACGGACTGCCAGCCGGACGCGCCGTCCGGCACGGGATCGGCACGCTTTTCCGTCTGGACCTCGCCCGTCCCGTCCGTGGCGCGCGCTCTGATGTAGTGCGGTCCCGGCTTGGCATCCCAGTCGAAGGACCACTGCCGCCACGTGACCACGGAGGCTTCGTCGGACAGCACTGCCTCGGCCCACTCGGCGCCGTCGATCTGGACCTCCACCTTGGTGATGCCCCGGGTCTGCGCCCACGCCGTGCCGCCGATCGACACCCGTCCGGCCTTGACCACGGCGAAGGACTTGGGCACCTCCACCCGGGCCATGGTCTTGATGGGACCGCGTTCGGACCAGCCGCGTTGCGTCCAGTACGCCCTGTTGTCGGCGAAGCGTGTGACTTCGAGGTCCACTACCCACTTGGTGGCGGAAACGAAGCCGTACAGTCCGGGGACCACCATGCGCACGGGGTAGCCGTGCTCCAGCGGCAGCGGCTCACCGTTCATTCCGATGGCGAGCATGGCGTCGCGGTCGTCCTGCAGGACCTCCAACGGCGTTGATGCGCTGAACCCGTCGATGGAGGTGGAGAGGACCATATCCGCGCCGTCCTTTGGCCTGGCCCGCTTGAGGACTTCGCGGAGGGGCAACCCGAGCCATTTCGCGTTGCCGGCGAGGTTGCCGCCCACCGGATTGGACACGCAGGTGAGGGTCACATGCGACTCGATCAGCTCGGCGTCGAGCAGGTCCTGGAACGTGAGGCGGACCTCCTGCTCCACGAGTCCGTGCACCCGGAGCTCCCACTCGTCGGCGTTGATTTCCGGCACGCTCAGGGCGGTGTCGATCCGGTAGAAGTCACCATTTGGCGTAAGCCACGGCGTGACGCCCGGTGTGGCGGACTGAACCCCGGCCGGCACTGCAAGGGCGACCTTGGCAGGGGCAGGCAGCCGCAGCGACCCGCGCGCCTGGGCCACGTTGCTTCGCGCGGCGCTCAGCAGCCGTCCCCCGGTAGCTGCGATGCCGGCCGCCACTGCAGTAAGGCCGGTAGCGGCGAAGAACGCCCGCCGCGTTGTTGCGGGGCGTTCAGGCTCCTTCGCCGCGACGCCAGCCGGAGCATCGGGAAAGGAGTGAAGCCGCCACAGCCGGGAGATCAGGAGCCGCAGCACGACCAGTCCGGCGAGGGTCCCGAGGAGAGTCGGAATGGCGTCGACCGGCTTCACGCTGGCCCGGGTCACCACGCTCGCCACGATCACTGAGCCCATCAGCAGCACCCCGGCCACGCCCAGCGCCCATTTCCGGTATGCCACCACGCCCAGTACGCAAGCGAGCAGGAAGATGGTCAGGCCCATGCCAACGAAGAGCGCAGCCTTGTCATTGGTGCCGAACGTGGCGATGGCAAAGTCCTTCATCCACGGCGGCGTGAAGTCGATGAACGTGGAGCCCAGGGCAATCACGGGCGTTGCCCGCGCAGTAAAGAACGCTCCGATCAGTTCCGCAACGGAAAGAACGACGGCGGCCGCCGCCACCCCTGCCACCGCCGCCAGTGCGGCGGGGCCCTTGAGCCACTTCATCAGCTTCTTCATGCCCTTGGTTCGTAGCGGCCGGCCCGCGGGATTGTTCCGGCGCGGTTCCAATGCGTGCGGGGACGCCGGAGCGCGGGGCGGCACGACATAGCTTAGGAACCAGCGGTGTCCACAAAGTACCCTTGGAGACTGTGAAGGTACTCGTCATTGGCCCCGGTGGCCGCGAACACGCCATTGTCCGTTCCCTGCTTGCAGACCCCAACGTCTCCGAAGTCCACGCGGCTCCGGGCAACGCCGGCATCAGCCGGCTCGTCCCCACGCACGCGATCGACGGGAACGATCCGGATGCCGTGGCGGCTCTCGCCACCCGGCTCGACGTCGACCTCGTGGTGGTGGGCCCCGAGGCTCCGCTCGCCGCCGGCGTTTCCGACGCGGTCCGCGCCGCCGGGGTTCCCGTGTTCGGGCCGAGCAAGGCCGCCGCCCAGCTGGAGGCGTCCAAGGCGTTTGCCAAGCAGATCATGGCTGAAGCCGGTGTTCCCACCGCCATGGCGCTGGTGGCCGGCAACGCCGAGGAAGCCGCAGCCGCCCTGGACACCTTCGGCGCGCCGTACGTGGTCAAGGACGACGGGCTGGCCGCAGGCAAGGGCGTGGTGGTCACCAACAACCGGGATGAAGCCCTGGCTCACGCGCAGACCTGCTTCGACGCCGGCGGAACCGTGGTGATCGAGGAATTCCTGGACGGTCCCGAGGTTTCCGTGTTTGTCCTCTGCGACGGACGCAACACCGTGGCGCTGTCCCCGGCGCAGGATTTCAAACGCATCTTCGACAACGACGAAGGACCCAACACCGGCGGTATGGGCGCGTACACCCCGCTGGAATGGGCGCCCGAAGGCCTGGTCCAGGAAGTCATCGACCGGGTGGCCCAGCCTACGGTCAACGAAATGGCACACCGCGGCTCCCCGTTTGTCGGCGTCCTGTTCGTCGGCCTGGCCCTGACTTCCCGCGGCACGCGCGTCATCGAGTTCAACGTCCGTTTCGGCGACCCCGAGACTCAGGCCGTGCTCGCGCGGCTGAAGACGCCCCTCGGTTCCCTGCTGCTGTCGGCTGCCAGGGGCGAACTGGACCAGGCAGAAGAGCTGCGCTGGTCCAAGGAGACTGCAGTCGCCGTCGTCGTTGCGTCCGAAAACTACCCCGACACCCCGCGTACCGGCGACCGCATCCGCGGGCTCAAGAAGGTGGACGAGCTTGACGGCGTCCACGTGATCCACGCCGGGACGAAGCTTGACGACGAAGGCAAAGTGGTCTCCGCCGGCGGCCGCGTCCTCGCGGTGGTCGCGCTTGGTTCCGACCTCGTGGAGGCCCGGGAAAAGGCCTACGACGGCGTTGAGCTGGTGCAGCTCGAAGGCGCCCAGTTCCGCCGCGACATTGGCGGCAAGGCGGCCCGCGGTGAAATCAAGGTGGCGTCCGGCAGTTCCTCTGCCCAGGCAGCCTCCGCCCCGAAAGCGAAGGCATGACAGTGGCAGAACCTGAGAACACCGCCGCCCCCAAGCGCGGCCTGGACACGTCCACCCTGGAGCTTCCGGGCTGGAAGCACACCTACTCGGGCAAGGTCCGGGACCTGTACGAACCGGCGGACGACTCCATCAACAGCCGGTTCGGGCAAGACTGCGTGCTGGTGGTGGCCAGCGACCGCATCAGCGCCTTTGACCACGTGCTCAGCAGCGAAATCCCGGACAAGGGCGCCATCCTGACCCAGCTGAGCCTGTGGTGGTTCGACCAGCTGGAGGTCGAGCACCACGTTCTGGCGTCCACTGTGGAGGACGGCGTGCCCGCGGCGGTGGAAGGCCGCGGCATGATCTGCAAGAAGCTCGAGATGTTCCCGGTGGAATGCATTGCCCGCGGCTACCTCACCGGCTCGGGCCTCGTGGAGTACCGGCAGTCCGGCACCGTCTGCAGCATCCCGCTCCCCGAGGGACTCGTGGACGGCTCCCGGCTCGCGAAGGCGATCTTCACGCCCTCGGCCAAGGCCGAGGTAGGTGAGCACGACGAAAACATCAGTTATGACGCCGTGGCGTCCATGGTGGGCGATGACATCGCCGGACGCCTCAGCGAACTGACGCTGAAGATCTACACCAAGGCCGAGCAAATTACCCGTGAGCGGGGCATCATTCTGGCTGACACCAAGGTGGAGTTCGGCTACGACGTCGTCACGGGCGCCATCACGCTGGGCGACGAGGTCCTCACTCCCGACTCCTCGCGGTTCTGGGATGCCTCAACGTACAAGCCCGGCCAGGCGCAGCCCTCGTACGACAAGCAGTATGTCCGCGACTGGCTGACGTCCGCCGAGTCGGGCTGGGACAGGGCCTCCGACACACCGCCTCCGGCCCTGCCTGCGGACGTCGTGCAGCGCACCCGTGCGCGCTACGTTGAGGCGTACGAAAAGCTCACCGGCCGGACGTTCGCGTAACGGCGGCCGCCCCTCCGTCTCGGAGCGGTCCCCTCCGGGTCGGAGCAAGTCTCCGTTCCGGAGGGCGGCCGGTCCTAGCTGGCTTCGGCTGCCTCGGCCCGGCGCTGCGCGAGCCTGATCTCCAGCATGGCGTCCAAGGCCTGCTGCACGCGGTCCTGCGCGCCGGCCCCGCTGAACTCCCGCTGGGCTTCCTGCAGGAGCACCAGGGCTTCCTCGGATTCGCCAGCGGCCTTGAGCGACTTGCCCAGGAGCAGCGACACCTCGCCCGCGGTGTGCTTGGCAAGGGCGCTGCGCTCGGCGTGAATTTCGCGCAGCTTCTGCACCGCCGCCACGATATCGCCGGTGAGGTAGAGCCAACGGGCACGGATGAAGGCCACCTCAAGCTGGTCCGTCTTGTTGCCGCCCACGATGGACAGCGCGAGCTCGGCGCGCTCAATGGCGGAGAGGGTCTCGGGTTCCACGATCCCGGACGAGAGCCGGACGGCGGCCGAGGCCTTGTTGAAGCGGGCCCAAAGATCGATGTCGTTTGCAGGGGACAGCAGCTTGGCCGCGCGCTCGTGGTGCTTGATGCCCTCGGGGTAGTCGTGGCGCATGAAGGCGACGTTCCCGATCACCCAGGCCACTTCGCCGGCCAGCTGGGACATGGAGTTCTCGTCCATTTGCTCGTTCATGTCCTGGCAGTACTTCCAGGCCTCGTCCAGCCGGCCGCTCTCGGCGAGGGCGCCGATCAGGGCGCGGAGTGCGCCGATGATCAGCGTGGAGCCCTTGGGAAGCTGGGCGCACAGTTCCACGGCCTTCTGGGCATGCTCGACGGCGGCCGCCAGTTGGCCCTGTCCGTGGCACAGTGCGGCGAGCATCTGCCGGGCACGCACTCCGAGGCCGGCGGACTCGGTGGCCATAGGATGCTCCGAGAGGTGCTCCATGATCTTCTGGCACTCTTTGAGCTGGCCCTGCTTCATGAGGCATTCGGCCTGCATGTAGGTCATGTTCCACCAGGCGCTGGTGTTCTTGCCTTCGAGGGCGATGCGCGCGGCGGTGGCAGCATGGTCGGCGGCAAGCGCGTAGTCACGCAGGTCCCAGGCCTGCCGGGCGTACAGCCCCGCCAGGACGTATTCGGCGTCGCTGACCGAGATAGGCTGGCTCCAGGCCTCAAGCGCCTTTGGCGCGAGCTCCAGCCGGCGGGCAAGCTCCTCGATGACGTCTGCGGTCGGTTCCCGTCGGCCCGTTTCAAGCAGCGAGATATAGCTGGGGGAGTAAAGGTCCTTGCCCAGTTCCGCCTGGGTCAGGCCGCGCTCGAGCCGCTCTGCTCGGAGCTTCTCTCCGAATCCGTTCCCCACGGGATTCCTCCTCATTCCGGACAGTCTTTGTACACAATGCTTGACAGCCCCTGTGGAAAACATTTTACAATGTATGTCAACAAGGACTGTGCTGACTATGTAACGAAACCGACTCGTATTGAGGAACTCACATGTTGAAGAAGATTGCAGCCGCTGCCGTTCTGGCAGGGGCACTTGCATTCTCCGCCACGGCTCCGGCCGTTCTGTCTGCCGGTTCTATTGTTGATAATGCGGGCTCCGCGGTTGCCATTGGCAACTGGCCGGATCCCATGCGCGTGAAGGACGTGAACAAGCCCACCATCGGCAACTGGCCCGATCCTATGGATTCCCCCGCCACGATTGGCAACTGGCCGGATCCGATGTAGCAAGGCTTTTTCGGAAACCGGGCCCCGGGACATGCGCGAACCATGTCCCGGGGCCGTTTTCTTTCCACCACGTTGCGGCCGTCACATGAAGGGACACATTGTGAAGCGACAGGGAATCAGGCGACAGGGAACCAAGCGTCAGGGAACCCAGCGCCAAGGATCAAAGACGCACGGAGCCAACGGGCTGCAGCGGGCATACGTCCTGTGGAGCATCGCCGGCACCTCGCTGCTGGTGGCAGCGGTGGCCGGGACATCGGTGGCCGGCGTGCTGAGCGGAACGGCCGACGCCGGGTCCTTTGTCTCGGGGATCGTCGGCATCGCGGCGCTGCTGGAGTCCCTGGTGCTCTTTGTGGTCGGCCTGCGGCTGCGCCACAGTTACGTGAACTCCGTCCAAACCTACGAGAGCCGGGGCGGTTACCTGGAGGACGACGGCTCGAACCGGGTCAGGATTCCCCTGCTGGGCGACGGGCAGGCGCGGCAGAATATCACCAACCAAGGGTTCTGAACCCGGCGGAGGATGCAGCCAAAGATGAAAAAAGAGGGCCTCCCTGGGGAGACCCTCTTTTATTGGTCGGGATGACAGGATTTGAACCTGCGACCTCTTCGTCCCGAACGAAGCGCGCTACCAAGCTGCGCTACATCCCGATCCGCTGCAAAAGCAACTTTACAAGAATAGCCGATACAGAGGCCACATGCGAAATCGAGGCCAGGACCGCCAGCATTACGGCCCGGCAGAGCGCGGCGGCCGCTGGTTTCCCCACCTTTGGCGGGTTTCGGCTCGCAAGGGGCGGAACCCGCCGTCGTCCTCCTCCAAAGGCGGGGGGACCCGGCAGGTGGCCTTCGGCGCCGGGCCTCAGACCAGCGAATCCTTCCAGGCTCCGTGCAGCTGCGCGAAGCGGCCGCCGCCGCCAATCAGCTCCTCCGGAGTGCCGTCTTCCACAACGCGGCCATCGTGGACCACAAGGACCCTGTCGGCTGTCTCCACCGTGGAGAGCCGGTGCGCGATGATGAGCGCCGTGCGTCCGGCATCACGGTGTCCGCCGTCGTCACTGGTGCCGTTTCCCGGGGAGGCGTCGGCGCCGGAGACGGCAGTGCCGGCGTCGTCGTCCGTGCCCCGCAGCAGCCGGGCCAGTCCGTTCTGGACCAGCCGCTCGGAGGGGATGTCCAGGGAGGACGTCGCCTCATCGAGGATCAGGACGGCCGGCCGCGCCAGGAAGGCGCGGGCGAAGCTGATCAGCTGGCGCTGCCCCGAGGAGACGCGGCCGCCGCGCTTGTTGACGTCCGTGTCGTAGCCCTCGGGGAGTTCGGCGATGAACTCATGCGCACCCACTGCCTTGGCCGCTGCCTCGATTTCCTCGCGGGACGCCTCCGGCCGGCCGAGGGCGATGTTGTCCGCCACGGAGCCGCTGAACAGGAACGCCTCCTGGGTGACCATCACGATGTTCCGCCGCAGGTCCGCGGTGCTGAGCTCGCGCAGGTCCACGCCGTCGAGCGTAACGGAACCGGAGGAGACATCATAGAAGCGGGCTATCAGTTTGGCGAGGGTGGACTTGCCTGCGCCGGTCTGCCCCACCAGTGCCACCGTCTGGCCGGCGGGGATGGCGAGGTTGAGCCTTGCGATGATGAGGGGGCCGCTTCCGTAGCGGAACTCGACGTCCTTGAACTCGACGGCGCCGCGGGCATCGCGGAGGGCCACCGCGTTCCCGGGCGGGCGGACGGTGGGCACCTCTTCGAGCAGTCCGGACACCTTTTCGAGCGCCGCCTGGGCGCTCTGGAAGGAGTTATAAAACATGGCCATCTGGTCCACGGGCTGGAAGAAGCGCTTCGTGGACAGCATCAGCGCCAGCAACACACCCACAGCGAGGTCGCCGTTGAGGACGCGGAAGCCGCCGAACAGCAGCACCGCCGCCACGCAGACGTTGCCGATCAGCACCAGGCCGGGCTGGAAGATCCCGTTCAGGTTGATCGACCGGACGGTCACCTTCCGGTATTCCTCGGCCAGTTCCCCATACCGCGCCGCGTTTTCGCGTTCCTTCCGGAAGGCCTTCACCGCACGGATTCCGGTCATGGTCTCCACAAAATGCACGATCAGGCGGGCGGACACCACCCGCGACTCACGGAACGCGATCTGCGAATGCTTCTGGTACCAGCGCGCCAGCAGGAACATCGGAACGCCGGCCGCCACCACGATCAGACCGCTGCGCCAGTCGAGGGCAAAGACCGTTACCGCCGTGAACACCATGAAAAGCATCCCGGACGCCAGCGAGCTGACCCCGGAATCGAGGAGCTCGCGGAGGGCCTCCAAGTCTGACGTCTGCCTCGCGATGATCCGGCCGGAGGTGTATTTCTCATGAAACTCAAGGCTGAGCCGCTGCGTGTGCCGGAACACCCAGAGTCGCAGGTCCAGCAGCATGGCCTGGCTGAGCTTCGCCGTGGACGTGACGTAGAGGGCGGTCAGGACGGCGGTCGCCACCGCCGCCGCGAGATACGCGACGCCGGTTATCACCAAGGGGAGGTTGTCACCGCCCTGCAGGGCCGGCAGCGCGTGGTCGATGCCGAACGCAATCAAGGCCGGTCCGGCCACGCGGGCCGCCTGAGACAGGACCACCATGGCGATGGTGAGCCAGAACCGGAGCCGGACGGGACGGATCAGCGTGGCCAGTAAGGCGAGCGACCGCCGTCGTACGGCTTTGCTGTCGCTCTTGCTCAGGTGGGCATTGTCCTCGTTCGCGGTACCGAACGCTGCGGTGCTCATCGGATGGACTCCTCAGCGTCGTCCTCGAGGGCGGAAAGTTCGGAGTCGAGGTCCCGTGGCTCGGTCTCCAGGCTGGCGATGACGTAGCGGTAGTGGTCGTTGGTGGCCAGCAGTTCGGCATGCGTTCCGACGGCGGCAATCCGGCCGTCCTTGAGCAGCGCCACCCGGTCGGCCAGCGCCACGGTGGACGGGCGGTGCGCGACGATCAGCGTGGTGGTGCCGGCAAGTACTTGCCGCAGGCGGTTTTCCACGAGTTCCTCGGTGTTGACGTCCAGGGCGGACAGCGGATCGTCGAGCACCAGCACCTGGGGGTTGGCGGCGATGGCCCGGGCCAGGGCGATGCGCTGCCGCTGCCCTCCGGAGAGGCTCAGCCCCTCGTCTCCGATCAGGGTATCCAGTCCCTCCGGCAGGGAGTAGGCGAAGTGGGCCTGGGCGGTGTCAAGCGCCTCTTCAAGGATGGCCTCCAGCTCGTCGTTGCCGGCGTCGGGGACACCGGCTCCTACACCGGTCCGGGCGCCCAGGAGCACATTGTCACGGACGGAGTTGGAGAAGAGTGTGGTGTCCTCAAACGCCACACCCACCACGCTGCGCAGTTCTTCGACGCTGAAGTCGCGCAGGTCCACGCCGTCGATGGTGATGGACCCGTCCGTGACGTCATAGAGGCGCGGAACGAGCTGGAGCAGGGCACTCTTGCCGCTGCCGGTGATGCCCACCAGCGCCATGGTTTCGCCAGGGCGGATGTCCAGGGTGATGCCCTTGAGGATGGGCTTGTCCGGGGCGTCCTCGAAAGCGAAGGTGATGTTGTTGAAGCTCAGCGCACCTTGCAGCTCGGCGGGCCGCGCGGGACGCTCCGGGCTGGTGATGGTGTTGCGGGTGTCCATGACCTCGAAGTGGCGATCAAGGGCGCTCTTGGCGGTCAGGGCCATGGCCAGCAGCATTCCGGAGAACTCCACGGGCGCGGCGATGACGGCCGCTGTCGCGAAGAACGCCACGAGCGTGCCGATGCTGAGCTGGCCTGCCGCCACCAGCATGATGCCCACCACGAGTCCCGCACCGAGGGCCAGTTCGGGCAGGAGCGTAACCACCATGCTGAACGTGGCCTGGTGCCTGGCCTTGGCGATCTCGGTCTGGCGGAGCTCTTCGGCCTGGCCGTTGAAGGTTTCCAGCGCCTCGCGGCTCCTGCCGAAGGCCTTCAGCACGCGGATGCCGTGGACGGACTCCTCGACAGTGGTGGCGAGGTCGCCAGCCTGGTCCTGGCTGCGCCGGGCCACCTTGCTGAAGCGGGTCCTGAAGCGGAAGCTGTAGAACATGATGGGGCCGGCCGCGGCCAGGAAGATGAGGGCAAGCTGCCAGCTCATGGTGAACATCACCACCACGCCGATCACCACGGTCAGCGTAGTGACCACCAGCATGATGGCACCGAAGGCCATCCAGCGCCGCAGGAAGTTCAGGTCCGTCATGGCGCGTGAGAGCAGCTGGCCGGAGCCCCAGCGGTCATGGAAGGAAACGGTGAGATCCTGCAGACGGCCATAAAGGGACACTCGCATGCGCGTCTCTACCGTGGTGGCCGGGTTGATGACGAAGGTCCGGCGCAGGGCCACGAGCCCTGCCTCGGCGATCCCTAGGACGAGGATGACTCCGGCAGATGACCACACCGCGTCCGCAGTGGCCCCAGGCCGGAGTGAGTCATTGACGAGTGCCCGCAGGACCTGGGGAATGGTGAGTGCCACCACGCTGGCAAGGAGTGCGCACAACAGACCCATGAACAGCCGGGGGAGGATCGGCTTCACATGGGGATAGAGACGGCTGATGGATCTGAAAAACGAAGTCTGCTTGGCCATGCCCGCTTCTTGAACTCAAGTGCGAATGTAGTTTCCCGTAGCAACTACCCTATGCCATGAGTGCCGCGCTACACATGGTTTCGGAGGTCGTGGGGCGTCGAGCCTGGCCGTTTCGGCGGCTAGGCCCGGGGAGCAAGGGTCAGCAGGACGGCCTCGGGTTTGCAGGCGATACGGACAGGGGCGAAGCGCGAGGTGCCGATGCCCCCGGAGACGTTGACCGGCGTCGTATGGCCGTTGCTTTGCCAGTCGTGCAGGCCCTTCGCACGCCACGTGGGGATGTCGCAGTTGGCAATGATGGCACCGTACCCGGGGATGCACAGCTGGCCGCCATGGGTATGGCCGGCGAGGAGCAGGTCGGCGCCGTCCTCAGTGAAATGGTCCAGCACACGCTGGTATGGGGCATGGATAACAGCCACGCGCAGGTGGGCGTTCGAGTCCTGGCCCCTGGTGCCCCTGGGCCAGCCCGCATAGCGCTCGCGCTTCAGGTGGGGATCGTCCACGCCGGAGAAATCGAACCGCATGCCCCTGAGCACAATCGACTGGTGGCGGTTGGTCAGGTCCACCCAGCCGCCCATGCCGAAGCCGGCGCGGAGGCGCGGCCAGTCGAGCACCTCGGAATCCCGCTGCTCCCTTGACGGCCCCAGCAGGTACGCAGCCGGGTTCTTGAGCCGCGGAGCGTAGTAATCATTGGATCCCGGAACAAAGACGCCGGGAAATTCCATCAGGGGGGCAAGGGCAGAGAGCAGCGGATCCACAGCCTTGGCGTGGCTGAGGTTATCGCCGGTATTCACCACGAGGTCCGGTTTCAGCTCGGCCAGGGAACGGAGCCATTCGGCCTTCGCGTTCTGCCCAGGAACAAAGTGGATGTCACTCAGGTGCAGTATCCGGAACGGATCCTGGCCTTCAGGCAGGATGGGCAGCGATTCTTCCCGCAGGACAAACTGGTTCTTCTCCCACAGGCCGTAGCCAGCGGCGGCGAGGCCCAGTGCAGATCCGGCGGCGGCAGTAACGGCAAAGCCGCGCGCGATGCTTCGCGCGCGGCTTGCCATGAGTGACGTGTCGATCACTGTCAGCCGTTCCCCTTGTTCCCGTTGCCGTTGCCGTTCCCGTTTCCGGTGTTGTTGCCGTTTCCGGTGTTGCCGCCGGTGGTGCCAGTGGTGCCGCCCGTGCTATTACCGGTGTCGCTCGGGGGCTGCGGGTTGTCCGGCACGGGGACGGACGGCTGGAACTCCGGGGTCCCGTACAGCAGGTTGGACGGCGGTTCCGGGAAGGGGTCGGTGCCGTAGGTCGGAGCAATCTGGGACATGAACTGCGAGAACATCGGCCCGGCGATCATGTAACCGTCAATGCCGGTGTAGAACTTGCCGTTGATTGTGACATTCTGGCCCGCACGGTCCTGCGAACCCAGGGCGTCGCCGAACCAGGCAGCCGTGGCGAGGCCCGTGGTGTGTCCTACCACCCAGGTTGAGCCGTTGTTATTGGACGTACCCGTCTTGGCAGCGATGGGGAACGTGGTCTGGGTGGAAATCCGGGGCTGGATGAGCGAGCCGGATCCCTCGTTCAGGACCTTCTGCAGTGCATAGTTCACGCCCCGGGCCACCTCGGGCTTGATGGCATCCCGGCAGGCGGTCGACTGTGCCGGGAGCTGGGCGCCGGTCTGGTCGGTCACGGACGTGATGGCGATCGGAGCGCAGTACTTTCCGTCATTGGAGAATGTGGCGAATGCACTGGCCATGGTCAGCGGAGCCGTCTGGGTCGAGCCGAGCAGGTTGCCGAGCGTGGTCATGGTGACCTTGGGGTTTGCGTCGACCACCGCGTTGGTTTCCTTGTCGCGGACCGGCAGGCCGCCGTGCAGGCCAACGGCGTCCACGACCTTCTGGATGCCGCACAGGTCAACCTGGGAAGCTGAGGCAAACGTGGCCGTGTTAATGGAGTTCTTCAGCCCGTCGAGCACCGTCATGTTCCGGTAATAGCCCTCTTCAGCGTTCTGGAGGTCATCGGTGCCGTTAGTGCTGTCGTACCAGCCGACGGTGGGCGTGGAGCAGGTGTTCCGCCACGGGAAGTCCTGCGGGTAGCGGCGCTGGGCGGCGTTGACGATGGTGTTCATCGACTTGCCTTCGTCCAGCCATTCGGCGAAGGTAAACGGCTTCATCGTGGAGCCGGGCTGCGCGCCACCGAGGCCGTTGAGGTCGTTGCCCTGGTCGTCGTACTGGTCCACGCTGAAGTTGATCTGGGAGTCGAACTTGCCCTTGCCCGCAAACCACGAGGTGTTCTGGGCCATGTTGGTGATCCGGCCGGTCTTGGGCTCGACCGATACCAGGGCTGCGCCCCACTTGTCGGGGTTGGTGCCGGCGGAGGCATTGACCTGGTCCTGGGCGGCTTTCTGCGCCTTGGGATCCAGGGTGGTCTTGATGGTGAGGCCGCCGCGGAAGATCTTCTTTTCGCGTTCCTTCGCGTCCGCGCCGTACGCCGGGTTGTTCAGCAGCAGGTGCAGGACGTAGTCGCAGAAATAGGGGGCCGTGGGTGAGTAGGCACAGCCTTGGCGCGCGGGGGTGACCTTGGTGGTCACCGGGGTGGCGACAGCTGCGGTGTGCTGGGCTTTGGTGATCTTGTTCTGCTTGAACATGGCGTTCAGTACGAGGTCGCGTCGGACCTTCGCGTTGTCCGGATTGGTGATGGGGTCAAAGGCCGACGGGCTGTTGACGAGGCCGGCCAGCAGCGCTGCCTGGGGGAGCGTGAGGTTCTTGGCCGTCGTGCTGAAGAAGAACTTCGACGCGGCCTCGATGCCGTACGCGTCACGGTTGAAGAACACGATGTTGAGGTAGCCCTCAAGGATCTGTTCCTTGGTGAACTTCTTTTCCAGGGCGATGGCGAGCTTCATTTCGCGCAGCTTGTCGCCCACGCCCTTGTTCACGCCGTTGAGCTTGATGTCCTCGCCGCGGCCCTCGGATTCAAGCGAGGCGTTGAGGACGTTATTAACGTACTGCTGCGTGATGGTGGACGCGCCCTGCTTGTTGCCGCGCGCCGTGGCGACGAGGGCGCGGAGGATGCCGGTGGTGTCCACGCCGCCATGCTCGTAGAACCGGCTGTCCTCAATGGCGATGACCGCGTTCTTCATGTAGGGGGAGATCTGCTCGAGCGGAACGCGGGTGCGGTTCTCCGCGAACAGGTTGGCGATGACGCTCCCGTCCTTCGCCAGGATCTTGGTGGACTGGCTGGGTGGGTCCACCTGCAGCTCCGCCGGGAGAGTGTCAAAGAATTCGATTGAGCCACTGGCCGAGCTGCCTGAAACGGCCGCCGCCGGAACCAGCAGGCCGGCCACCAGGACGCCACAAATAGCGCTCACGCCAAGGAAGGCTAATAACTTTCCGAGGGTGGTGGCCGTGTCGAATATAGGGTTCTTACCAGTCGCCATGTTCTCCAGTTTACCGGCAAGGACTAGGCTTGAGTTCATGACCAAATGGGAGTACGCGACGATTCCGCTCATAATCCACGCCACGAAGCAGATTCTGGACCAGTGGGGAGAGGATGGCTGGGAGCTTGTCCAGGTAGTCCCCGGCCCCGACGGCAACGGTCTGGTTGCCTACCTCAAGAGGGAGAAGCAGTAGCATGACCACGCCCCAGGAAACCGCTTCCAGCGCTGCAACGGCGCCGTCTTCCGCCGTCGAACAGCGGCTCGCCGAGCTTGGCCTGACGCTCCCCGAAGTGGCCGCGCCCGTGGCCGCCTACGTGCCGGCCGTCATCTCCGGCAACCACGTCTACACCTCCGGGCAGCTGCCGTTTATTGACGGCAAACTCGAAGCTACCGGCAAGGTTTCCGCCGGCACCGAAGGCACATCGGACGAGTCCACGGTGTCCCCCGAGGACGCCAAGGCGTACGCCGCCGTCTGTGCGGTCAATGCGCTGGCCGCCGTCAAGAGCGTCATCGGCGACCTCGACCGCATCACCCGCATCGTCAAGGTGGTGGGCTTCGTGTCCTCGGACCCGTCCTTCACCGGCCAGCCGGGCGTTATCAACGGTGCCTCCGAACTACTTGGCCGGGTGCTTGGTGACGCGGGGCAGCACGCCCGTTCCGCCGTCGGCGTTTCTGTCCTGCCGCTCGACTCTCCCGTTGAAGTCGAACTGATCGCTGAATTCAGCTAAGGACCGGTCACTTCCTTGCCCCAGCTAGCACGTCGCCTGTTTGTTCTTCCCCCCGAGCTCGAAGGGGCGGCACAAAGCTGGATCGATCACGGCGAACGGACGCCCCGCGCCGCACGGTTCGCCTCCTCGGTAGTCCTGCTCCGTGATTCGCCCACCGGTCTGGAGACCTGGCTCGGTTACCGGCCCGGGTCTTCGCCGCTGGGCGTCCTCGCCTTTCCCGGCGGGTCCCTGGAAGCGTCCGACGACGACGCACTCGGCTGGCTGGGCCCCTCGCCCCAGCATTGGGCCGAGCAGATGGGAACGGACGACGTCGGGCTGGCGCGCCGCCACGTTGTGGGCGCCGTCCGGGAACTGTTCGAAGAGACCGGCGTGCTCCTGGCCGGTCCGGACCTGTCCTCCACCGTTGAGGGAACAACCACGCCCGAATGGATGAAAGTGCGCGAAGCCGTGGCTTCGCAGGAAAAGTCCTTCACCGAGGTGCTCGCCAAGCGGGGCCTGTCGCTGCGCACGGACCTGCTGAAGCCGCTCGTGAACTGGCTCAGCCCGGACTTTGCACACCGCCGCTTCAATACCCGCTACTTCGCCGCCACTGTTCCCATGAACCAGCAGCCCACCGTCCTGGCCAGCAAGGGCGTGTGGGGCCGCTGGGTCTGCGCCACCAAAGTTGTCAGCGAACGCGACACGACGGCGCTCGGCGACGAGGTGGGCCAGGAAAACACCGTGGCCCTCACGCTTGGCCAGCTCCTGGTTCCCGGCTCTGAAATCATGCTCGAGAAGATGGCAGCGGCCAACGGCTGCATCGCCTACCTCAGCTACAAGCGCACCCCGCACGTGTACCAGCCCCGGCTGGTCCAGGAAGACGGGACGCTCATGCTCGAAGTCGAGGCCGCGAAGACCGTGGCCCACGAGCCCCAGCGGGAACGGTGACGCTCTCGCGGTTCCTGTCGCTTTTTTGGTGACGCTCTCGCAGTTCCTGTTGCCTGTTCGGTGACGCTCTGATTACGGCTGATCGAGCTTGTCGAGATCAAGGTTCCGGCCCGCTGGTTTCGACAGGCTCAACCAGCGGAGGCGGAGGGGCGTTCTCCGACCTTGGTGACTTAAGAACAAAAAGCCGCCCCGGTTGATACCGGGGCGGCTTTGTTATTTGGCTTAGCGGGAGCGCTGGCGGAGGCGCTGCATGTCCAGGATCACTACGGCGCGGGCTTCGAGGCGCAGCCAGCCGCGCTGGACGAACTCGGCCAGGGCCTTGTTCACGGTTTCTCGGGAGGCGCCGACGAGCTGTGCCAGCTCTTCCTGCGTGAGCTCGTGTGCAACGAGGACGCCGTCGGTGGCCGGCCGGCCGAATCGGTCGGCCAGGTCCAGGAGCGCCTTGGCCACGCGGCCCGGGACGTCGGAGAAGACAAGGTCGGACAGTGAGTCGTTGGTGCGGCGCAGGCGGCGGGCCAGCGCCTGCAGCAGCTGGGCCGAAACCTCCGGGCGGGTCCGCAGCAGGGAGTTCAGGCTCTCGTTCCTGAGGCCTGCCAAGCGGGTCTCGGAGACAGCCGTGGCAGTTGCCGTACGCGGGCTGGGGTCGAACAGCGCCATCTCGCCGAAGAGCTCACCCGGGCCAAGGATGGCCAGCAGCGATTCGCGGCCGTCGGGGGACGTACGGCCGAGCTTCACCTTGCCGGACACAATGAAGTAGAGCTGATCACCCTGATCGCCTTCGCGGAATACAGATGCCCCACGGGACAGGTCAACCTCGGTAAGCTCGTCCGTCAGCAGACGGAAAGCCTCGTCGTCCAGAGTGGCGAAAAGGGGTGCGCGGCGCAATACCTCGATGTCCATGAATTCTCCTGATTAAAATGTGTCGGCTGGGGCGCTTGTGCCATTGTTTCAGAATTTTCTACGTTCTGTGACGTACTTGGCAGCAGAACAGGCCAAAAGGCGCTGGGAGCACACGGCCGCCGCCGCCGTCCACCGGCGAATTGTCAGAATCCGCCAGTAGAATCGGGGCTTAGCTGCCTGTGAAGGAGACCCGGTGTTTGGCCTGACTGTTCTGGACCTGGCGTTGTTACTGACGCTCCTGTCCTACCTGATCTATGGCCTTCGTAACGGGTTCCTGGTCACCCTCGGCGGCATTGCCGGCTTCGCTGCCGGAGCCGTCGCAGCGTTCCTCTCCGTGCCGGTGGTCAGCAACTTTGTGGAGGACAGCGGCTGGCGGCTGACCGCGATCATCGGTACCGCCATTGTGCTGATGGTGCTGGGAAACGCGCTGGGGACCACGATCGGCCGCAGCATTCGCAGTGCCGTGCGCCTGAAACCGCTGCGCGCCGTGGACAGGACGGTCGGTGGCGCGGTGAACCTCGTTGTGGCCGCCCTCGTCATGTCCATGCTGGCGTTCAGCATCGGTGCCCTCGGTGTGCCGTTCGTTTCTCAGCAGCTCGCCGAATCCAGGGTCATCCGCTTCATCGACGGCCTGACCCCCAACCCGGTCAAGGCCACCATGGCCCAGCTGCGGTCGGCGGTGATCGGGGACGGCATCCCCCGGCTGATCGAGGGCATCGGGCAGGACCAGCAGGTCCCTGTGCCGAATGCCAACACTGACACCCCTGCCCTGAACCGGGCGGCCGGTTCAGTCCTGAAGATCGCCGGTACCGCCTACCAATGCGGGCAGAACCAGACCGGGACCGGCTTCGTTGTGTCGCCGGGCCGGGTGGTCACAAATGCGCATGTTGTGGCGGGCGTGTCGCAGCCTGTCGTGGAGGTTCCGGGTGGCGGCGCGTTACCGGGCCGCGTGGTCTATTTCGACAGCCAGCGGGACCTGGCAGTCCTTGCCGTCGAGGGCCTGGCCACAGAATCACTGGGCCTGAGTCCTGATCTTCCGGCCGGCACTGCCGCAGCATTTGCGGGCTACCCGCACGGTGGCCCGTTCCAGTCGAAGCCGGCGACGGTCCAGGGCATTTCCACAGTGCTGGTGCCGGACATCTACGGCAACAATCCTGTTCCGGATGAGGTCTACAAGCTCGCCGGGGACGTGCAGCCGGGAAACTCCGGCGGACCGCTGCTGACCACCGGGGGGCAGGTGGCCGGCGTGATCTTCGCCAAGACCACGTCCAACGCTGCCCTGGGTTTCGCCATCCCCATGATCGACCTTCGGCCGGTAGTCAACGAAGCCCCAGGCCTCTCGGCGGCAGTGTCGTCAGGACAGTGCATCCAGCAGTAGCAGTTCCGACAGACGGCTAGAGCCACTCCAGGCTCTGGCCATGCGGCCCAGTGACGGCCACCGGCAGGCCGTCCTGCAGCAGCAGGAAACGTCCTTTGAGCCGTTCCGGGTCCATTTCAGGCACCACGTTGGAGCCGTCCTCCTGGGCGATCACCATCTCGCCCTCGTTGGACAACCAGTGGCAGCCCCGGTCTGCAGCGAGGCCCTGGACTGTGGTCCGGAAACGCGCGCGGCCTTCCGCGCTGAGGTAGCCCATGACGGCACTGTGGAACACCACCAGTGCCGCATCGTCCGGTGCCTGGCGTGCCAAGGAGACCAGCTGCTCGTTCAGGTCCCCGGCAACAAGGAGCGGCGGCTCCTGCCGGGCGACGGCGACCGCCCGGCGTAGCCGCTCACGGCGGAAGTCCTGCTCGGGCCAGACCAGGGCTTCGAGCCAGGCGACGTCGTCGTCATTTCCGACGTCCAGGGGGTTCAGGTCGATTCCGGCCCGCCACACGATGTCCGGCAGTCGGCCGGGCAGGGGAACCATGCCCGAAGTGATGCACCGGAGGGCGGGCGGCTCTGGCGCGGCAGGCTGACCCTTCCGCGGCCGTGCCGGAAGCAGTCGCGTGACCGTCGTCCCGTCGTCGAACTCGTAGCAGTAGCGGTCCGGGAACAGCGCCAGGCCGGCAGACGCGCCGACTTCGATCAGGGCGAGCGGCTTCCCTTCGGCGGCCGCGATGGCGGCCAGCGAAGGCAGCAGGGTGGCGCAGCGGCCCACCTCGTTCGTCTGCGTGGCACGCGAGAGGACGGTCCGCGAGATGTCCGCCCAATGCTCGTCCAGAAACTTCCGGAACTCCCCATAGGGGGAAATCCTGGCGCCGAGGAAGCGGGCGGCAGCCAACATCAGCAGGGGCTGGCGCTTGTTGTGCGGCCACTGTTCAATCCGCGCAATCAGCTCGGGATCGTCAGCGATGTGCAACGACCAGTCGGCGTAGCAAGCCGAGGAACCGGGGGCATCAAAGGCGCCGAAATGCCGGTACCAGTCTGCGGTGCCCATCGCCTCGGCCGGCATTGTCAGGCCTTGCCGGCATGCAGCTCGGCGAGGTATTCGACGGCAAAGCGGTACCCCATGATCCCGGCGCCCGCGATCACGGCCTTGCTGATGTCCGAAAGGTAGGAGTGGTGCCTGAACGCTTCGCGGGCGTGCACGTTGGTGATGTGGACTTCCACGGCAGGCAGCTGTACGGCTGAGATCGCGTCCCGGATGGCCACGGACGTGTGCGTGTACGCGCCGGCGTTGAGGACGATGCCGATGGCCTTGCCCCGTGCGGCGTGGATTGCGTCCACCAGGGCGCCTTCATGGTTGGACTGGAAACACTCAACGTCCAGTCCGTGAGCAGCTCCGGCATCCTGCGCCAACTGTTCGACGTCGGCAAGGGTTGAGGTGCCGTATTTCTCCGGCTCGCGGGTGCCGAGAAGATTCAGGTTGGGGCCATTGAGGACAAGGATGGTTGCGCGGCCGGCTTCGGTGGCGGAGGGTGCTTCAGTCATGGATGCAAATCTATCGTGTTGTCCCGCCCGGCCTCCGGGAGCGGGGCTTCGTTACAGCCTGCAGGGCTCAAGGATCCGTTCGCGCCCGTTGCGGAACGGCCTGCGGCCTCACGTGGCACTGGCCCGGGCGGCGAACCGCCCAGGCCAGTGAGTTGGGTGCGCCTTAGAGCGCCGTGAACTTCAGGAGCACCGCGTGCTCCGGGTTGAGGATCGGCATGGGCAGTCCGACCTCGGCCAGGAAGCTGCCGCTGGCCTCGGCCCCTGAGGCCAGCCAGGCCGGCGGCTGGACCTGCGTGAACGTGTGGGCGTAGTCCGCGTCGCTGGGCGCCGGGAAGATGGCCTCCACCCGGTAGTTCCGTGCTGCCTCCAGGCCGGGAACGGTGATCCGGCCCGGCTGCTCGGCAAACGACGTCCGCGTGCTCACGAGGGCGAACAGCGCCGCCGTCGTGCCCGATGCGACGGCATCCGTCGCCGCGGCATCCGCAACAACGCCGTGCAGCATCATCGAATCGTCGGGAACATCGGCGCGGACCATCCGGCCGCTGTGGATAAGCCCGCGGTGCTCCTTATAAATCCCGATGAAGCGTTTGAGTTCGTCGCGTTCCGCCCCCTGCACCTCGCGGACGTCCCATTCCATGCCGAAGTGCCCAAACAGCGCCGTGATGGCGCGGAAGGACAGATCGTGCGTGCGGGCCGTGGTGTGGGAGGTGGTGGGGCCGATGTGGCCGCCCACGAGCTCCGGCGGGACCACCAGGCCGGTCCAGCGCTGGATGGTCTGGCGCTCCAGCGCGTCGTTGCAGTCCGAGGCCCAGATCCGGTCTGTGCGTTCCAGGATGCCCAGGTCCACGCGGGCACCGCCGGAGGAGCAGCTTTCAATCTCGACGCCGGGATGGGCCTTGCGGAGTTCGTCGAACAGCCGGTAGGCGGCGAGCGTCTGTTCGTGGACGGAGGGGCGGCCGGCGTGGCCGTGTTCGGTCAGGTCGCGGTTCTGGTCCCACTTGAGGTAGCTGATGTTGTTTTCGCGCAGGAGGGCGTCGATCCGGTCGAAGATGTACTGCCAGGCCTCAGGGTTCACGAGATCGATGATGTGCTGGTTCCGCCAGGCCAGCGGCAGGCGTCCGCCGTCCTTGTGGGAGGCGGCGGCAGGACCAACGATCCACTCGGGGTGTGCCCGGACTATGTCGGAGTCCAGGTTGACCATTTCCGGTTCCACCCAGAGGCCGAATTCCATCCCGCGCGATGTCACGGCATCGATCAGCGGCGTGAGGCCGTTGGGCCAGAGCGTCTCGTCCACGTACCAGTCACCCAGGCCAGCGTGGTCGTCGCGGCGGCCGCGGAACCAGCCGTCGTCGAGGACGAAGCGCTCGACGCCGAGGTCGGCGGCGGAATCGGCCAGTTCGATGAGCGTAGACAGGTCGTGGTCGAAGTAGACCGCTTCCCAGGTGTTGAGCACCACCGGGCGCGGTTTTCCGGCTCCGGCATTGGCAGAAGCCGCGGGCAGGACATGGTGCGGGCGGGACCGGAACCAGCTGTAGAACGCCTCGCTGATGCCGTCCAGACCGCGGTCAGAATAGGCCGCGAAGAGTGCTGGCGTGGTGTAGCTTCCGCCCGGTTGGAGGATCACTTCGGCCGGTCCCAGCAGTTCCGAGCCGCCGATCATGGTGCGGCCGTCGCCGATGGTGTCGGCGAACTGTTCGTGGTTGCCGCTCCAGGCCAGGTGCGTGGCCCAGACTTTACCGTGCCGGTTGCCGAACCCGGCGGTTCCGGCGGCGAAGAGCAGCGAGGAATCGTGGCCGGTGCGGCCGTGGCGTCCGGTGCGGACCCAGGTGCCCTGCTGGATGGGGCGGCGCTGCGGATGGCGTTCCCGGCACCAGCGCCCGGTCAGGTCCAGGAGTTCGACGGCGTCCGGAGCCACCGGGAGGACAGTGGCCAGTTCGTCGACTTGGAACGGCGAGGTGCCGGAGTTGGTGACGGTGTGGCGCAGTTCCAGCAGGCCGCCGGCGTTCAGGGCGAGCGTGGACTCCACTGTGATGTCGGTGTCGGCATCCCGCTGGGTGATAACCGCGGTGTTGCCGTTCACCGTGGCGCGGACAGCGCGCAGGCGGACGGAGAAGTCGAGGCCGGAGACGCCGTCGGCAATCCGGTGGCCGCGCAGCGCCGGCCGCCCCCGCCAGCTGGATGACGCCTGGGGCAGCAGGCCTGCGGGGACCGTGGCATCGATGGCCGAGTGGGGGACGGGTTCGGTGAGGATGGCGAGGTCCGGGAGGTGGCCGCCAAGTTCGGCGCCCCAATGGATGACCTCGGCCTCCCCGCTGCTAAAGCTGATCACCAGGCTGGTGCCGGCGGAACGGAGGTGCAGGGGATCCATAGGTAGTTCTCTTTCGGTGAGGAGCGTGATGCAGAAAGGTAAGGTAAGCCGGTTGCGGGGCCGGGCGGCAGGTGCGCGCCGGCCCCGCAACCGTGGTGCTGCGGTGGATGCCTGGGCTTCGATTGTCGCCCAGTTTCGTCCCTACTTGAAGAGGGAATTGACCTGGCCGTTGGCGTCAGTCAGGGAGCTGGCATCCTTCTTGCCGGACACAACCGCGTCCATGGCGGGCTTCATGATGCCGTCCACCTTGGCGGCCTTGTCGGCGATGGGGAACAGGAAGGTGGTGCCATCGGTGACGTGCGTGGTGAAGGCGGTGACGTCGATGCCCTTGGCCTTGAAGGCAGCGGCAGCCTTCTCGGAGGAGCTCTTGATGGCGGGAAAGACGACGGCCTTGGAGGCGACAACGTCCTGGCAGGCGCTGGAGGCCAGGTACTCAACCCACTTCACGGAAGCAGCCGGGTTCTTGGTGCCGGCCCAGACGGAGTCGGCCAGGCCGTTGAACATGCTGGCGCGTTTGCCCTCAGGTCCCTTGGGGGTGGGGGCGATTCCGGTTTCGACACCCTTGTAGCTGGTGTACTGGCCGATCATCCAGGATCCGTTGGTGTTGATGGCGGCCTTGCCGGCACCGAATGCGTCTGAGACGCTAGCGCCGACGGTGGTCTCAAGCTTGGGCATGTAGCCCTTGTCCGCGAGGCCGGCCCACCACTTGATGGTCTCCTGGAGCTTGGGATCGTCGTAGTTGAACTTCGTGCCCCACGGGTTCTTGTCCGTGTGGGTCCAGCCGGTGGTGGCGGACAGGAAGCTCCACTGGGTCTGGCCCTGGCCGGAGCCGGAGTTCTCCAGTCCCAGGCCGTAGACGGCCACCTTGGACTTGTCGAAGCCTGCCTCGTCGCCGCGCTTGCCGCTCTTGTCCACGGTGAGGTGGGCGATGGCCTTCTCGTAGCTGCCGCCGTTCTGCGGGTTCCAGTCGAGGTTCTTCAGCTGCTCCTCGGTGTAGCCGGCGTCCTTGACGAGCTTCTTGTTGTAGAACATCGCGACGGTGTCCCAGTCCTTCGGCAGTCCGTAGCGCTTGCCGTCCTGGCCCACCCAGAGATCGGCGAGGCCCTTGTTGTAGACGTCCAGCTTGACCCCGTCCTTCTGAACGGCGTCGTCCAGGGCGAGCAGCTGCTTCTTCGAGGCGTATTCGGGGAACTTGGAGAGGTGGTCGGTGAAGACGTCCGGTGCAGTGCCGGCGACGAAGCCGTTGGTCAGGGTGGTCCAGTAGTCGTCCCAGCCGCGCTGGGTGATCTTGACCTTGATGTCGGGGTTGGCCTTGGTGAAGTCGGCGGCGCACTGCTGATAGGCCGGAAGCTGGTTGGCGTCCCAGAGCCAGTAGTTGATTTCGCCCTTGGCCTCGGCCGAAGGGGTGGACGATGCGCCGCCACAGGCGGAGAGGGACAAGGCGATGGCTGCGGCGGCAGCGACGGCGCCGAGGGATTTCTTCATGATGGACCTTTCGTGGGTGGTGCGTGGATTGCCGGGAGCGGCGGTTTGGGCTGAGTTTGGTGGGAGAGGCTTCACTTGATGCCGGAGAAGCCGATGGAGTTGACCACTCTCTTGCCGAAGGCCAAGAAGAGCAGCAGTACCGGCAGGGCGGCGACGATGGTGCCGGCCATGAGTCCGGCCCAGTCCGGGGCGCCCTGCGGGGACTGGGACTTGAAGACGCCCAGGCCCACGGTCAGGACACGGACGTTCTCGTCCTGGCCCACCAGCAGTGGCCAGAAGTATTCGTTCCACTGGCCCACGAACGTCAGGAACGCGAGCGTGGCCAGCGGTGCTGCGGCGTTGGGCAGCACGATCTGGAAGAAGATGCGCAGGTGCTTCGCACCGTCGAGCATCGCTGCCTCCTCGACCTCACGGGACATGTTCAGGAAGAACTGCCGCAGGAAGAAGATCGCAAAGGGGGTCATGAACAGGAACGGCAGGGCCAGGCCGGCGAACGTGTTCAGCAGACCCAGGTTCTTGATCATGAGGAAGTTCGGCAGCGCGGTGAAGATCGGCGGCACCATCATCGTGGCGAGGAACAGGCCGAACACCAGGTTCCGTCCCGGCCAGCGGAGCCGGGAGAAAGCGTAGGCGGCCATGGCGCTGAAGAAGACCTGGCCGGCCGTGGTCACGGTCGAAAAGATAATGGAGTTGCGGAGGTAGAGCCAGAAGTTAATGTCGGCCCCGGAGCCTCCTTCGGCAATGGCCTCTTCTGCGGACTGCATTCCAAAGACCCGCTTGAAAGCGCCCCAGCTGAAGTCGGCCGGAAGGAGGTTCGCAGCGTTGGAGGCGAGCGAGTGGTTGCTGGACAGGGCCGTCCGGAGCATCCACAGGAACGGGACGATGGTGACGATGAGCGCCAGGGCGACGAGCGTCCAGGCGCCTGCGCGGCGCCAGTTGATGGGCTTGCGGGGGGCGAGTGTTTGAGTGGTCATGGCAGGGATTCCTTAGTCCAGATCCGATTCGTTGCCCTTGAGGAACTTCATCTGGATGAAGGCCACGAGTGCGAGGATCACGAAGAGAATGACGGACAGGGCGGAGGCGTACCCGAAGTCCGATTCGCCGAAGGCTTTTTGGTAGATGTACATCTGGATGACGCGCGAGGCGTTGACCGGACCGCCGCCGGTGGTGACCGCGACGGTGTCGAAGACCTGGAATGACCCGATGACGGTGACCACCAGCACGAGTGCCAGAACCGGGCGCAGAAGCGGCATGGTGATGCTCCAGAACGTCCTGGTCGGCGAGGCGCCGTCCAGCGAGGCGACCTCGTAAACGTGGTTGGGAATGGACTGGAGGCCGGCGAAGATCAGCAGGGCGGTGTAGCCCATGTGGCGCCAGACGTTGACGAAGGCGATAGTGGGGATGGCCCACTGCTCACTACCGAAGAAGGCAATGCGGGGAAGGCCCATCCAGTTGATGATCTCGTTCACGATACCCAGCTGGTAATCGAGCATCCAGAACCACAGCAGGGCAACGATCACGTTGGCTACCAGGAACGGAAGCAGCAACGCGCCGCGGACGAACGTGGACTTTGCCACGCGGTGCATCAGCAGCGCCAGGCCGAGCGCAATGACTGTCTGCAGGCCGATGTTGATTGCGACGTACTGGACGGTCACCGCCATGGCGTTCCAGAAGAGCTCGTCCGCAAAAATCGACGTGTAGTTCTTAAGGCCGATCCACTCCGGTTCGCCCAGCACGCTGTACTCGGTGAAGCTCAAGTAGATGCCCCGGATGGTCGGCACCAGGAAAAAAGCAACGAAGCCGATCATCGCCGGAAGGATGAACAGCAGCGCAATCCTGAGGTCGCCCAGCTTTGCCATGCCACGGCCCCGGTTGGAACGCTGCGGCGCCTTGTGCGCTGCAGCGGGCGGATTCTTGGTAAGGGTGGTCATCATCGACCCTTCCTGAGTGTGTGATGTGACTAACAATCGCCACTGAATCTACACGAGTAGATTTCGGAGAACAAGTTAAATCTGAGGATTTCTCGGGGAATTTCTTCTGCAACGTTGAAGACGTTGACTCGAGTAGATTCCGGTGTAAGACTGAGCGCAACCCCCGGCGGGACCTTTGTCAGCCCAACGGATGCCAGTTCCACCACCTTGAGAGGCACCAAACAATGACGTTTTCAATCGGAGTAGTTGGCGTAGGCCAGTTCGGCGGCCAGTTCGCCCACCTCTTCAACCTGCACCCGGGCGTGAGCAAGGTCTATGTGGTGGATGAGCGGCCGGAACGGGCGGCAGAAGCAATCGAGCACTACGGCCTGGCAGGTTCCGTGGCGAGCTTCGAGGATCTCCTAGCCTCCGACGTCGACGCCGTCGCCATCTTCACGCAGCGCTGGACGCACGGTCCCCTCGTGGAGCGGGCCCTCCGGGCCGGCAAGCACGTGTACTCGGCGGTGCCCATGGCGATTTCCGAGGAGGAGATCGCCCGCATTATCGAAGCCGTGAGGGAGACCCGGAACGTCTACATGATGGGTGAGACCAGTTACTACAACCCGGCCACCGTCTACGCCCGGAAGCAGCATGCGGCCGGAAAATTCGGCCGGGTGTTCTACACGGAGGGCGATTACGTCCACGACATGGATCTGGGCTTCTACGACGCCTACCAGTACAGCGGGGGCGAGCGCTGGAAGGAGACGGCCAGCTATCCGCCCATGCTGTACCCGACGCACGCCATTGGAGGGGTGCTGGGCGCGGTGCCGACGCACGCTGTCAGTGTCAGCTGCGTGGGTGTGAGGGATGACCGGCAGGACGGAGTGTTCGACCGGGACGTCAGCATGTTCGGCAATGACTTTTCCAACGCCACGGCACTGTTTGAACTGAACGACGGCGGTGTGATGCGAACCAACGAGATGCGCCGCGTGGGATACCCGTCCCACATCCGCGAGTCCCGGTTCAGGTTCTTCGGCACGGAGGCCAGCTTTGAGCAGCTGGCCAAGGTCACGGTCTGGCAGGACAAGGCCAACGTCCACGACATTTCGGGGCAGATGGAGTCAAGGCCCAGCATGTCCCTCGATGATCCATCGCTGGCCAATGTGGCACCTGAACTCCGTGATGCCTTCGTGTCGGGTCTTGCACCCGTCCACGACAGCGAGCGTCTCCCCGAAGAATTCCGGGGAGCCCCGAACGGACACGAGGGCAGCCACCACTTCCTTGTGGATGACTTCGTCACGGCGGTCAACAACCGCACGCTTCCGGCGGTCAACGCCTGGACCGCGGCACGGTTCACGCTGCCGGGCATCGTGGCCCACGAGTCCGCCCTCCGCGGCGGCGAACGCCTGATCATCCGAGATTTCGGCGATGCCCCGGCGTCGCTGTAGCTAGCATGGACACTATGACCACCCCGGCAGTGCCCGCCCCCCGTACCCAGGTGACCCGCAAGGATGTTGCCCGGTACGCCGGGGTGAGCACCGCCGTCGTCAGTTACGTTGTCAATGGTGGGCCCAAGAAGGTTGCGCCGGCCACGGAGGCCAAGGTCCAGGACGCCATCCGCCTGCTTGGCTACCGGCCGAACGCCGCAGCCCGTGCGCTCAAGCTGGGCTCAACGGAGACAATAGGCCTGATCATCCCCGATAACAGCAACCCCTTCTTCTCGATGCTGGCCCATGCAGTGGAGGACGCGGCGGCAGAGCTGGGCTTCGCGCTGTTCCTAACGAATTCGGACGGCAACCTCGCCAAGGAGCGGAGGAACATCCGCAACCTGGCCGCCAGGCAAGTGGATGGCGTGGTGCTGGCGAGTGTGCTGCTGGATCCGGATCTGACTGACCTGCAGGCTGCGGAGATACCGTCCGTGCTGCTCAGCCACAGCGAGAGGTCCGCAGGCTTCACCACTGTGGGTGTGGACCTGGCCGAAGGAGCCCGCACGGCGGTGGAGCACCTTATCTGGCACGGCCACACCAACATCGGCCTGGCCATGGGTACCACCACCGGCAATGAAGGGGATGCACGTGAAGATGGGTGGCTGCAGGCCCTCAAGGACGCCGGTCTGCCGGAAGGGCCGATAGCGCGCAGCGAGTTCACCCGGGTCGGCGGTTACGCGGCCGGCAAGCGCCTCCTGGGGACGGGCAACCGGCCCACTGCCATCTTTGCCAGCTCCGATATGCAGGCGATCGGCATTATCCGGGCCCTTCACGAAGCGGGACTGTCAGTGCCCGGCGACGTGGCACTGGCATCTTTCGACGGCTCGCTGGAGGCGGAGTATTCGTGGCCGCCGCTAACCACTGTGGAACAGCCGGTGCGGGCAATGGCGGAGGCCGCGGTGCGCGCGCTCGTCGGCGCTGACCGTGCCGAACCCGCGCAGCACCGCATCTTCCCGACGCGACTGCTGGTCAGGCAATCCTGCGGCTGCGGCTGAGGAAAGTTCAGGCGGAGTTCCCGCTGCGTCAGGCCGCAGCCGGGATGGCAACCTAAACGAGCCGCAACCTGCTCACCCGGTCCCGGAGAATCCGCTGGGCCTCGCCGGAAAGGCCCGAATCGCTGATCACCTCGTCGGCTTCCTCGAGTTCGGCGATGGTACTGATGCCCTGCGTGCCCCACTTCGTGTGGTCCGCGAGGACCACCACCTTTCGTGATGCGGCCACAAAGGCCCGGTCGGTTTCGGCCTCGAGCAGGTTGGGGGTGGTAAAGCCGGCCTCGGCGTCCATGCCGTGCACGCCGAGGAACAACAGGTCCAGGTGCAGCTGCCTGAGCGCTGCCGTGGCGATGGGCCCCACCAGGGCGTCCGACGGCGTGCGTTCGCCTCCGACCAGGATCACGGTGGAGCTGTAGCGTGCGGCACCGGACGCGGGTCCATGATGAAAGAGGTCGGCGATCCGGATGGAGTTGGTCACCACCGTTATGCGCGGCCCGTTCACGAGTTCCTTGGCCAGTGCCCACGTTGTGGTGCCGGCGCTGAGGGCCACGGCCATGCCCTCATGCACCAGTGTTGCGGCCTCCACGGCAATGGCCCGTTTCTGGGCAGTAAGCTGCGTGGACTTCAGTTCGAAGCCGGGCTCGTGCGTGCTGGCGTCGCCGGGCAGCTTGGCGCCGCCGTGAATGCGCTCCACCTGCCCGCTTTCCTCGAGCATTTCGATGTCCCGCCGCACAGTCATGAGGGACACGCCCAGCTGCTGGGCCAGATCTGAAACCCGGACCACCCGCTCTCGCTGGACTGCGTCCACTATGGACTGGTGACGGGCGGCGGGAAGCATCAGGAACCTCTCAATCGGGGAAAGCGGCAAGCTCGACTGCTAGTGCCCATCTTCGCCTACCCCTTGCTGGAACCAAGAGTCAGGCCCGCAACAAACTGCCGCTGCAGGAGCAGGTAGACGATCAGCGTCGGTATCACAGTGATCACAGCTCCGGCCGCCAGGAGGTTGTAGTTGTTCAGGAACTCGCCCTGGAGGTTGTTGATGGCCGTGGTGACGGGAAGCCGGTCCCCGCTCTGGATGAAAATGAGCGGCCAGAAGTAGTCGTTGTAGATGAAGATGACTTCCAGCGTGCCGAGGGCAGCGAAGGCCGGGCGGCACAGCGGCATGATGATCTCCCGGTACTGCCGCCAGATTCCTGCCCCGTCCACGAGCGCAGCCTCGGTCAGGTCAGCGGACAAGGCTTTCATGTAATTCGACAACACAAACGTGCAGAAGCCCATCTGGAATGCAGTGTTCACAGCAATGACCACGATGTAGGTGTTGAGCATGTTGCCGGAATCACTGAAGGCATACGGCACCTCGAAATGCTTGGCCATCTCGAACAGCGGTGCCGCCAGCACCTGGGGCGGCAGCAGGTTGCCGGCGGTGAACATGATGAGGAGCGTGACGTTGAACTTCCAGCTCACCCGGCTCACGGCGAATGCCATCATGGACGCCAGGAACAGGACCAGCAGCACGGCCGGAACGGAGATGATCACTGAGTTCCAGAAGTACTTGGCAAAGCCGCCCTGCGTCCAGGCCTGGACGAAGTTGTCGAAGTTGAAGTCCCCGGCAAAGCTGAAGTAGCCGTGTTCATTGGTCGAGGCGATGGGCCGCAGGGCCGTGAAGAGCGCCCATCCCAGCGGGACGAGCCACATAACGGCCATGGCCGAGAGGAAGATGTGCGTGCCGTAATGGCGTTTCGGCTTGCTGCCGGAACGGTGCGCCTCCGCAGCTGGAAGGCCTGCGCGGGTGGCTGTGGTGCTCATGCTTTGTTCTCCTTGCCGAAGGTGCGGCTGAGGTAGAAGACGATCGGGACCAGGGAAATGACCAGCAGAACGACGGCGAGGGCCGATCCGACGCCGATCACCTGCCCCTCGCCCACGAGGTTCTGGATCACCAGGGCACTGATGAGCTCGAGGCCGTTGGTGCCGCGGTTGATGACGTAGACAACATCGAAGGCCCGCAACGATTCAATAATGGTGATCACGACGATCACGATGTTGATGGGCCGCATGGCAGGGAAGACGACGCGGAAAAACGTCTGGCCCGCATTGGCCCCGTCGATGGCTGCTGCCTCCTTGAGGGTGGGGTCGACACCCTTGAGGCCGGCCAGGTAGAGCAGCATGACGTAGCCCGCATGCCGCCATGTGGCCGCGATCAGGGCCGCCCAGATGTTCACGGAGGAATCACCGAACCAGTCAACGGCCTGCGGAGTGCCCGACGTGCCCAGCACGAAGTTCAGCAGGCCGTTGTCCCGCTGGTAGAAGAGCTGCCAGATGATGCCGATCAGTGCAAGGGAGAGCATCACCGGAGCGAAGAAAATGCTCTGGTAGATCTTGCTTCCGCGGATCTTCTGATCAAGCAGCACCGCCAGCAACAGTCCCAGTGGGGTGGCCACCAGCGCCAGGAAACCCAGCCAGAGCACGTTGTGCTGCATGGCGGGCCAGAACGGAGGGTAGTCCTGGGAGATGTACTGGTAGTTCGCGGCGCCGGCCGGCCGGATGTCCGTCAGTGCCAGCCCGTTCCAGCGGGTGAAGCTGAGACCGATCGACAACAGGGTTGGCAGCCAGATGAACACCAGCTGGATGAGCGTGGGAATGCCGACCATGAGGGTCAGGACGATTTTGTCGCGCCGGGATAGCCTGCGGACCTTGCCGCTCCTGACCCGTTTGGCCGGCGCCCCGGACGGTGCCCTGGATTCCGGTGGAACCAGGTCTCTTGCTGTAGTGCTCATGGGAGTCCCCGACCTGCTATTGGGCTGCGTACAGCGTCTTGGCCTGGGCCTCAAGGTTTTTGACGTCCATCTTGCCGTCCTTAATGAAGGTCTGCAGGGCGGGGATCATCACATTGTTGGCCATGGCGGGAAGGGCGTCGCGGTCGAAGAACTGGCTGATGGACTTCGCGTTGGCGATGGTCTCGGCACACTTCTTATTAAGGTCGGTGAACTTGGAAGCGTCGGTGCCCTTCGCCGTGGCGATGTTGGATGAATCCACCGCGGCATAGGCGTCCTGGGCCTCGGCCGTGCCCATGAACTCCATGAACTGGCGCGCCGCAGAGTTCTCGCCGCCCTTCTTGGACAGCAGTAAACCATCGATGGGGGCCTCGACGGCGTCCCGGCCCTCGGCGGCGATCTCAGGGAACGGGAAGAAATCGATGTCCTTCAGCACGGCGGGATCCGTGAACTGCTGGGTGACGAAGGACCCGAGCAGGTACATGCCGGTCTTCTTGGCTGCCAGGGCCTTGGCGGCGTCCTGCCAGGTCTGGCCCAGTGCGGCCGGATCCTGGAACGGCAGGAGCGCGGACCAGGTGTCGAAGACATCGGTCACCTTCTTCTGATCCCAGGATTCCTTGTGCGAGCAGAGGTCCACATGGAATTGGTAGCCGTTGAGGCGCATGTTGATGTAGTCGAACGTGCCCATGGCCGGCCAGCCGTCCTTGTCAGCGAAGCCGATGGGGATGATGCCGTCCGCCTTCATCTTGGTGGCGAGGGCCTTCAGGGCATCAAAAGTCGCCGGAACCTCGTAGCCCTTCTCCGCCCAAAGGCTCTTCCGGTAGAAGAAACCCCACGGGTAGTTGTAGTTGGGAACGAAGTACATCTTGCCGTCCGGGCCGGTGGACGCATTCTTCAGGGCATCCGAGAAGTTGCCGCCGATCTTTTCCCACACGTCGTCCACGGGCGCGAGGAGTCCTTTGCTTGCGTAGAACTGCATCCGGTAGCCGGCGAACCACGTGAAGGTATCGTCCGGTGAGCCCTGGAGGTAGGAATTGATCTTGTTCTGGAAATCGTTGTGCGGCACCACGTTCGTGGAGACTTTCTTGCCGGTCTTCTTGGTAAAGGCCGCCGTGACCGCTTCGTACGCCTTCTTGGGCACCTCGTCCGAGGAACCTGATCCGAAGGTGAGCCCTGACGATTCCGTGCCTCCGCTGGAGGGGCCGCTGCCCCCGGTGCAGGCGGCCAGGAACGGAATGCCCGCCACTCCGGCAGCTCCGACTCCCATGGTTTTGAGGATTGTGCGCCGGCCCGGGCCGGCGGCTGCGGACTGCTCCGGATGTGCTGCCATGATCTCTCCTTTGAAATTCAGCTGCGTGTGAGACACCTCACATACGACAGACTATAACCTCTCAAAAGGGAACAGGAAAGATCGGAAAACAACATTCGTGTTGTCGCAAAAACCAGCAGGGCCTGTCCGCCGGTGCGGACAGGCCCTGCAAGTGCGGATTTGTGACTATTTCTTCAGCGAAGCCGCGATCTGGGCCATGACGGTGTTGTCGGCCAGGGTGGTGGCGTCACCGGCGTCGCGGCCTTCGGCGACGTCCTTGAGGAGGCGGCGCATAATCTTGCCGGACCGGGTCTTGGGCAGTTCGGGGACCACGAGAATGGTTTTGGGTTTGGCGATAGGGCCGATCTCCTTGCCGACATGATTGCGGAGATCCTGGATGATTTCCTCACCTGTGTCCACGGCGTCGCCGCGGAGGATCACGAACGCGACGACCGCCTGGCCGGTGGTTTCGTCGGCGGCTCCAACGACGGCGGCCTCCGCCACCGCGGGGTGGCTCACCAGGGCGGATTCGATTTCAGTGGTGGAGAGCCGGTGCCCGGAGATGTTCATGACGTCGTCCACCCGGCCCAGGAGCCAGATGTCGCCGTCCTCGTCCTTCTTGGCGCCGTCGCCGGCGAAGTACATGGTCTCGAAGCGGGACCAGTAGGTTTCCTTGAACCGCTCGGGGTCTCCCCAGATGCCGCGGAGCATGGCCGGCCAGGGTTCGCGGATCACCAGGAAGCCGCCGTGGCCGTCGGGCACCGAGGCGCCGTTTTCGTCCACAACGTCCACTGCGATGCCGGGCAACGGCACCTGGGCGGAGCCCGGTTTGGTGGCCGTGACTCCCGGGAGCGGGGCGATCATCTGGGCGCCGGTTTCGGTCTGCCACCAGGTGTCCACAATGGGTGCGGGGTTTTGCTTGCCGCCGTTTCCGCCGATGACGTCGCGGTACCACATCCACGCTTCGGGGTTGATGGGTTCACCCACGGAGCCCAGGACTCGGATGGAAGAGAGGTCGTACTTGTCCGGGATGTCCCGGCCCCACTTCATGAAGGTCCGGATCGCGGTGGGAGCGGTGTAGAGGATGGAGACCTTGTACTTCTGAACGATCTCCCACCAGCGGCCCTGGTGCGGGGAGTCCGGGGTGCCCTCGTACATGACCTGGGTGGCGCCGTTGATGAGCGGGGCGTAGGCGACGTAGGAGTGGCCGGTGACCCATCCGACGTCGGCCGTGCACCAGTACACGTCAGTTGCCGGGTGCAGGTCGAAGACCGCCCTGTGCGTGTACGCGGTCTGGGTCAGGAACCCGCCGGTGGTGTGCAGGATGCCCTTGGGCTTGCCCGTGGTGCCGGAGGTGTACAGGATGAACAAAGGGTGCTCGGAGTCATGCCCGACGGCGGTGTGCTCGGCGGAGGCGGCCCCGACGGTGTCGGCCCACCAGTGGTCCCGGCCTTCGTGCCAGTCCACATCCTGGCCGTTGCGCTTGACCACCACTACGTTCTGCACGCTGTGCCCGTCTGCGGACAACGCCTCATCCACGGCGGACTTCAGGGCGCTGGGCTTTCCGCGCCGGTACGTGCCGTCCGCCGTCACCACGAGCTTGGCCTCGGCATCCTCGATGCGGGACCGCAGCGCGTCGGCGGAGAAGCCGCCGAACACCACCGAGTGGACGGCACCGATCCGGGCGCAGGCCAGCAGCGTGATCACAGCCTCGGGGATCATCGGCAGGTACACGGCCACCCTGTCACCCTTGCCAACGCCGAGGGACTCGAAGGCGTTCGCAGCCTTCTTCACCTCGTCGGTGAGCTGCGCATACGTGTACGTGCGGGTGTCTCCCGGCTCGCCCTCGAAGTAGATGGCCACCCGGTCGCCAAGGCCGTTCTCGACGTGCCGGTCCAGCGCGTTGTACGCGGCGTTGACCTCGCCGCCGACGAACCATTTGGCGAATGGCGGATTGGACCAGTCAAGTGCCTGGTCGAAATCCTTGCTCCAGGTCAGCAACTCACGTGCCTGCTTCGCCCAAAAAGCGGGGCGGTCGGCATTCGCTTCCGCATAGACTTCCGCGCCAACAACGGCGTTCGCGACGAAGTCCTCGGAGGGGGCAAACTTACGGTTCTCATGCAGCAGGTTTTCGAGAGCGTCGCCCTGCTGGCTGGTGGGGGCAGCCGTAGCCGTCGAGCCGGGAGTGTCCTGGGACATGGTGAACCTCATCATTCGTAGATCTTTGCCGCGCGGCTGCGCCGTCATCGCCGCACCCAGCCGCGGAGCGCGGCATCGGGCGGCGGCAGATCACGGACGTACCGCAAAGAGCTGTTCCGAAATCAGCCTAGCGCTTCCTGCTGTGACAACGTGTGCCGCGTCACACAGTGAACAGTGAGCGGTGCAGATTTAGCGACGAGTGGTCCCCTCGCGGTCATTCCGCAGGCACCCCGCCGCGGCCCGTCAGCTAGTGATCATCCATGCACTTGGCTAGGCTGAGAAGGACTCGTGACATAGGTCGGAGGCAGCCTGGCCGCTTGAGGTCCGGCCCGCCGGCCGTTAGGTGTCGCCCTGCATTGACAGCCGCTCGGGTGCCGCCACGCTAAGGAGAACAGTATGAATCAGCAAAGCCACGACCAGCCGGGTCTGGCCCAGCCGGGTCCAGCCCAGCGCGACCCGGGTCATCAGGGCTCTGCCCAACAGGCTCCCGGCCAAAATGGTGGAGGGAACCAGAGAGATTCACAACAGGGGGATTCCCAGCGGGGCGGGGCGCTGGATGCGGGCCACGGCTCCCACTCGGTGAAGCCACAGGGCGGGCAGACGGCCGGAAACGCATCATTCCAGTCGAACGCCGGCGCCGGTGGCAAGCGGACCGGAGCCAAGAACGAGGCAGTCGCAGGTCCCTTCACTGTCCGCGACCTGACCGTTTTCGCGGCCACATTGGTTCTCTTTGTCGCATCGCTGATTCCTATGTTCGCCTTGAGGTACAACCTGTGGAACCTCGGCAGCCTGTTTTTCCTCGGCCTCGGGATCGTCCTGCCGCTCATCGTAGCGGCACTGTTCGTCGCCCGCCGCCTGGCCCCTGAGACCAAGGTGCGGATCGGTTCGCTGTCTATCGACCAGTTCGGCTCCGTGGTGGCTTCGTTTGCCGTTGCCTTCTTCTTCCTTTCAATCGCCGGTGCCTTCACACCCAGCCTGCTCGTTGCCCTGATCGGTTCCCTCGTGCTGCTCGCGGCCACGGTGTTGGCCCGCTTCATCCCCTTCTTCGCCGGCGACTTCCTGGACCGCGCCGAAGTTCCCGCCCATGTCATGGCCCGGGAATCCGCCGTTCCGGTGCAGAAGCCCAGGGCACCCAAGGCCCCGAAGCCGGCCAAGCCGTCTCATGTCAAGCCGTCTGATGCAAAGCCTTTTGATGCTAAGCCGTCTGTGCAGGGTTCTTCGGTACAGGGCTCGTCCGCGCAGAGCTCTTCAGTACAGGGCTCTTCAGTACAGGGCCCGACGGCGGGCGGCCAGTACGCCGCCGGCCAGACTTTCGGTGCGCCTCCTGTGTCGGGATCGCATGTGACGGGGTCGCACGACACGGGAACAGCCGCCGGAGTGGCGGCAGCCCCGTCGCCGGGCGCATGGTCTGCCACCAACGCCGCCGCAGCGTCCGCCGAAACGCAAGCCGCCGGCGTCGTGCCGTCCTCCGCAGCGTCCGCCGAAACGCAAGCCGCCGCCGTCGTGCCTTCCGCCGCAGCGTCCGCCGCCGAGCGTCCCGCAGCCACGGAAGCGGCATCGCCGGCTGCCGAAGAGACCCAGCTGGACGGAACTCCGGTCAATGGAGCTCTGGCCACCGGCTCGGCTCCAGCAGCCGGTGCGACGGCCGCCGCGAGCGCGGCGCCGGCGGCCTCTGCCACTCCGGCCACCGCTGTGCATCCCCAGGTGAAGGCTCAGGAACCGGTGAAATCACAGGAGCCGATCGGCGCCACCGTGGATCCGGCCAGCCGTCCCGAGGAAACGGAGCAGCCGCCTGCCCACGAGGCTTTCTGGTTCGCAGTAGCGCAGCACCGCACGGCCGTGGATGAGCGCACCGGTGCACCGCTGTTCGGGATCGAACCCGGCGGCTGGGTTCTGGCGCTTGAGGACAGGGGAGACGAATTCCTGGTCCAGCACACGGACGGGCGCGTGGGAGTCTTGCGCGACCTCAGCAACATCGAGCGCGGCTAGCCGGCTGCCCGTGGCCACCGCCAAGTCGCCCAGGGGCGACGCCCCACGGAGCGGCGTTCCTGCCCAGACAAATATCCCTGCCGAGGCATATACGGGCGGGCCGTTGCTGGTCGGGGACCCCGCTGTGGGAATTGTGCAGCCCGGGTCCCCGCCGGCCGGGGCCCCGGCGGCTGGTACCGGTCAGCCCTCCGGCGGGTCTGCGCTGGCGCTGAAGCGGCGGGCACGGCGGATCAACCGGGCGCTCGCGGAGCAGTATCCCTACGCCCACGCGGAGCTTGATTTCCGGAGTCCGTTTGAGCTGCTCGTGGCCACGGTACTCTCTGCCCAGACCACCGATGTGACGGTCAACCTCATCACACCGCTGCTCTTTGCCCGTTATCCGGACGCACGCAGCATGGCCGAGGCCGATCCCGAGGAGCTTGAGGCCATCATCAAGCCGACAGGCTTCTTCCGGGCCAAGTCGAGGAACCTCATGGCACTGGGGACGCGACTGGTGGATGAATTCGACGGCGTGGTGCCGGGCAGGATCGAGGATCTGGTGACGCTTCCCGGCGTCGGTCGCAAGACCGCCAACGTGGTGCTGGGGAACGCCTTCGGCATCCCGGGCATTACGGTGGACACGCACTTCGGCCGCCTCGCGCGGCGCTTCGGCTGGACCGACTCCGACGATCCCGTGCGCATCGAATCGGATGTTGCCGAACTCTTCGAGCCCAAGGACTGGACTATGCTGTCGCACCGGGTGGTGTTCCACGGCCGGCGGGTCTGCCACTCGCGGAAGCCGGCCTGCGGTGCCTGCGCCGTGGCGAACTGGTGTCCGAGCTTCGGCACGGGCGAGACGGATCCGGCGAAGGCGGCGAAGCTGCTCAAGTACGAGCTTGCCCCCGGCAACGAAGAGCTCTTGGGGAAGCTACTGGCTGAGACGCACCGTGCAGCCGAAATCCGGATGGAATCGCAGCGGAGGACCCCATGACCGCACGCCAGGACTTGGTGGACCTGGTTGATTTGATCAGCGCCGGGACCGGACCGGCCCGCAATCCCTACTGGCGGACACTGACAGTCGACCCCTCGGTGGCGCGCAAAGCCGCGGTGCTGATCCTGTTCGGTGCACTGGATGACGTTCCGGCGGAGTCAGGAAAACCGCTGGCCCCCGCAGATTTGGATGTCCTGCTCCTTGAACGGGCGCACACCCTGGATGACCATCCAGGGCAGGTCGCGTTTCCGGGAGGCGGCATCGACCCGGACGAGTCGCCGATTGCTGCGGCTCTCCGTGAGGCTGAGGAGGAGACCGGTGTGGACCCTGGCGGAGTTGAGGTGCTGGGCGCGCTGCCGGAGTTGGCGCTGCCCCGGGGCAACTACCTCGTGACGCCCGTCCTTGGCTGGTGGGCCTCACCGTCTCCGGTCCGGGTGGTGGACTACGGAGAGTCTGCCCAGGTTTTCCGCGTTCCGGTGCGGGACCTTCTTGATCCGGAAAACCGTGCCATGGCCACCGTCACGCGGATGAGCCAGACGTTCCAGAGCCCGGCGTTCACCGTTAAGGACGTTGTGGTCTGGGGGTTCACCGGCATGATCCTGAATGAGCTCTTTGACCAGCTGGGCTGGTCGGTTCCCTGGGACCGGACGCGGCTGCACCCGCTGATGCTGTAGCTCGTTCGATGACTGAAACCGAGCCTGGGCGTACGCTGGGATGCCGGTGCAGCCGGCCCTGTCCGGGTTCTGCTAGCTCTGGTGGTGCGGCTTCCGCAGGTCCACCACGAGCCCCGTTGCGGCGTTCTCCCGCATCGCGTCGATGCCTGCCACGACGCCTGAAAGGCTCCTGAAGCGCGGTGACACCGCCACAATCTTGCCGTCTCCGTCTTTGAGCCGGAACTTGTAGAACTTCTCGTCGTCCTGATGTACTTCAAATCTGCCCGCCACTGGCTGGACCCCCTGATGATGCTTCGTTGCACTTGCCGGGCCAACTAACTGCCACTGCCCGGTCACTTCAGGGTAGTGTGACGCGCCGCACGGACGCGAACTACCCGCGGGTACGTTACTCACTGAAACGATCCGTTCCGGTGCAGTCACCGTGTGACTTTGGTTCCCGCCGCAGACAGGCTAGTGTCCGCCGTTGAGGCCCGGCGACAAAGATCTCCACACCGCCGGTGGCCGCCGGCACCCGCCTTATTTCGCGTTGTCGTACGAGTCCACCACCGCCACACTCACCGGGAACTCCACCGGAATCCGGCCGAAGAGAAGCTCCTTCGCGGCGTTGGCGGCGTCCTCTACGGCACGGATGCAGCTGTCCACAGCGGCGTCCGGGGCATGGACCATGACTTCGTCGTGGAGGAAGAAGACGAGCTCAGCGGATGCGGAGCCGTCGGCACGCATGGCGCGCAACCGGCGTCGTAATTCCGCAAGCCAGCAGGCTGCCCAGTCGGCTGCGGAGCCCTGCACCACGAAGTTGCGGGTGAACCGGCCGCGTGAGCGGGCAATCGAGTCCGCCCGGCGCTGCTCCTCCGCGGTGGTCGACTGCTGGCTCCGGAACCACCCCTCTGACGGCGGCGGGCTGCTGCGGCCCAAACGCGATGTGACAGTCTTCCCTGCCTCCCCGGCGCGGGCGGCCTGTTCCACGAAGCCGACGGCACGCGGATAGGTGCGCGCCAGCTGCGGCATGAGCCGGCCGGCCTCGCCAGAGGTGGCGCCGTACATGGCTCCGAGCAGGGCCATCTTGGCCTTTGCGCGGTCGCCGCCGAATCCCTTTGCCGCGATGCCCGCGTAGAGGTCCTGATCGCGGGCCGCTTCGGCCATCGTGGAATCCTGTGAAAGAGCCACGAGAACGCGCGGCTCCAGCTGCGAGGCGTCCGCGACGATCAGCTTGTGGCCAGGGTCGGCGTGTACCGCGCCGCGGATTTGCCGCGGGATCTGCAGGGCACCGCCGCCGCGCGACGCCCACCTGCCGGACACCACACCGCCCACCACGTACTCGGGCTGGAAGCGCCCGTTCCTGACCCAGGCGTCCAGCCACGTCCAGCCGTTGGCCGTGTGCAGCCGCGAGAGTTTCTTGTAGGCCAGCAGGGGTTCGATGGCGGGATGGTTCGACTCCTTCAGCTCCCACTGCCGCGTCGACTTCACCTCGATGCCGTTCCGGTGCAGGGCGCGCATGAGCTCCTGGGGCGAATCCGGGTTCAGGCCAGGGGAGTTCAGCAGCCGGCGGAGCTCGGTGTTGAGCGCCTCCAGCTTGGCGGGGCGTTGGCCGGCCGGCGGCCGCGGACCGAGGTAGTCGGCGAGGATCCGTTCGTGCAGCTCTTCCCTCCACGGCACGCCCGCGTGCTGCATCTCGGCCGCGATCATGGCACCCGCCGATTCCGCTGCGAGCAGGAGCTGTAGCCGCTGCCTTCGGTTGCCGTCCGCGCTGGCGGCAGCCACGGCTTCCTGCTGGGCCGCGTACTCGGCACGCAATTCTTCGGCGGTGTGCCGCGGTTCAGCGTTCATGCCGGGATCGTCGAAGAGCGACCCCTGGTCTGCCGGAGGCGGCGGCGGCTGAAGCGCCCGCGGGGGTTGCTGGAGGTCGTCGTCCTGCGTCAGCTTCTCCGCGTTCTGTGCATACGCCGTGTGGGCGGTGAACTCCGAATGCGCCAGGATGGCGCCGCACAGCGCGAGGTCGTAGCACCGTTCCAGCTCAACGCCGGCAGCCAGCAGCGCCGGATACCAGTCCTGCGTGCGGTGCCAGATCCATCGTGGGCGCCGCTTTTCGAGATCACGCACGGCGGCGGCGAGCCCGGTTGCGCTGTTGGCCCCGGCGGGGCTCCCGGCTGTGTCCGGTCTGGCGGGCATACCGTCGGGCCGTGGGCCGACGTGGTGGGTCATGTTGTCGCGGTCCGCGGTGCGGCTGACGATTTGTGGTTCCGGGTTGCGCGGATTCGGCAGCCCGCCGGCGGTGAGTTCCTGTATCACTGCGCCGTCGGGGTGGGCGGCCAGCAACAGATACATGGATCAATTCTGCCCTGAGTTTGACCCACTTCGGTGCTGCGGTGCGTATTCGCGTCCCTTGGGCTGATTCGTGGCTGCTTCGTGGCTGATTCGTGGCTGCTTTGGGGGGGCTGGTTCGTTGCTGCTTGGGATGCCCTTGGCGGGTCCTTGGCTGGACCGGTCGTTGGTGCGGCATCACTCCCCGTACTGCGACTTTTCCTCCACAGGGCTCGCGCCGCGGAGTTGTCCACATACGGTCATCCACGACTGCCCTGCGGCACTGCTCCCAGCCAGAGTTGCTCCATGAGCAGGCATCACGCACGGAACCAGGGAGCTCCATCTGAACCGGACACCGCACTGCCGGCCGCGCAGGCGGACGTTGGCTGGGAGGACGGCCCGCCAGGACTGCCCCTCGACGACACGGCCGATTCGGCGGAGCGGCGGCCAACTTTCGCTCCGGAGCGCCCGGCCAGTATGACGCCGGTTCCCTCTGCGCCCCGGTTTTCAAGACCCGGGCGGGCTTCGGCGCAGCCCCCCGGACGTGCCGCGCGACTGCGTTACCCGGGCGACACGCCGGGCGCATGGCTCCCCGTCGAAGCTGAGGAGGTGCTGCTGGTAACCGCCTTTGAATTTCTCCAGGGGGAGGTGGAGCGGATCGTGGCGGCGGCAGGGGGACGGCTGCGCGTCGTCGCCGGCGTCTCGGAGGCTGCACCGTACTGGGATTCAGCGGCAGCCGTCTTGGTAGGAAGCGACATCCGTGAGCTGCCCCCGCGGCGCCGGGCGCCCGCCGTGCTGGTGGGCCTGAGCGGAGAGGGGGACAGCCTGTGGCACCTTGGTGCGGTTTTGGGCGCACAGCGCGTGGCGGTTCTTCCCGACGCGGCGGCCTGGCTCGCAGAGTACCTCAGTCGTTCACGCTCACCGGAGGCAGGAGGGCTGGTTCTGGGCGTCACCGGCGGGTGCGGGGGCGCGGGCGCCACCACCGCCGGCATCTGGATCGCGCAGGCCGCCGCCGGAATTGGCGCACGGGTCTTGCTCGTGGATGCAGACCCCTGGGGCGGGGGACTCGAGCTTGCCCTGGCAGCGGAGGAATCGCCGGGGCTCCGCTGGCCGGACCTGGCGGATGCCAGCGGCAGCATCGACCCTGGCCAGCTTGCGGATGCGTTGCCTGTGGCTGGAGGTTTCTCCTTCCTGTCCTGGCCGGGAAGCAGGGAAAGGCCGCCTGTCGTGGATTCGGCCACTGTGGGCGGAGTGCTGGACGCCGCGAGGCGGGGCTACGAGCTCGTCATCGTGGACATCGGCAGAAATGTCGAACCTCTCCGGACGTTTGCCTGGGACTGCGACCGACTGCTCGTGGTTGTTCCGGCCCAGCTGAAGGCCGCTGTCGCCTGTGCCCGGCTCCTTCAGGAGCTTCCGCCGGTGGATTCAGCGCTCGTGATCCGGGGCAAAGCCGGGGCTGCCCTGGACGGAACCCTGATCGCTGAGTCTGTGGGGCTCCCGCTGCACGGTGTCTTGCCGGAAGTGCGCGGCACCGCCGGCGCAGCCGAGCTTGGCCGCCTGCTGGAGCAGGGCAAGCGGAGGAGCGTCCGGCGGTTCGCCGCCTCAGTCTTGGACCTACTTGATGGTGAACTGATGACCGGGGACGCCCAGTGAGCGCGCATTCAAGTGCCCCTGGGGCTGGTGCCCATTTCGGTCCCGGGAGTGGAGGGGCGATGCCCGGGCACCCGGAAGCCGGAGGCCGACGGCGAGCGGCCAGGGAATTTGATTCGGGACTGCTCGAGACTGTGCGCGAGTCCGTCATGGCCGACGCTGGACCGGTTACGCCGTCTCGCGTTGCCGCCGCGGTGCAGGCGACCGGAAAACTGCTTGGCACGGCTGGATCCCTGGCGGCAGTTGAACGGATCAGCGCCGAGCTGAACGGTCTCGGTCCGCTTCAGCAGCTGGTCAGGGATCCTTCCGTTACCGACATCTTCGTCAACGCGCCGGATTCCGTATGGCTCGACCGCGGCAGGGGCATCGAACGGGCGCCGGTAGCCTTCGCCGGCGAACCCCAGCTCCGGGCCCTGGCGTCCCGGCTGGTTGCAGCTGGCGGCCGGCGCCTGGATGATGGCTCACCGTGCGTGGATGTACGGCTCGACGGCGGCTACCGCATCCACGCTGTCCTGCCGCCGATCTCCACCGCCGGAACACTCCTGAGCGTGCGGATCCGTCGCGAACGCGTCTTTTCCCTGGACGAACTCAGGCGCGGGGGGATGTTCGGGCCGCTGATCCAGTCTGTTTTGGAACAGATGGTGGAGCGACGGCTGAGCTTCCTGATCAGCGGGGCGACGGGTTCGGGAAAGACGACTCTGCTGTCCACCCTGCTGGGACTTTGCGATCCAGGTGAGCGGCTGGTTCTGATCGAGGATGCCTCGGAGCTGAACCCGGTTCACCCGCACGTTGTGTCGCTTGAGTCGCGGCACGGCAACCTCGAGGGCGGCGGCGAAGTGGACCTGGGCGAACTCGTGCGCCAGGCGCTGAGAATGCGGCCCGACCGGCTGGTGGTGGGAGAATGCCGTGGCGCAGAAGTGCGGGAGCTTCTGACAGCCATGAACACCGGCCACACCGGCGGCGGAGGGACGATCCATGCCAATGCTGCCGGCGCTGTGCCTGCCCGACTCACTGCTTTGGGAGCCTTGGCGGGGCTGGGGCAGGACGCCGTACGGCTGCAGGTCTCCAGCGCTCTGGACGTAGTGGTACACGTCGCGAGAACCCGGGAAGGGCGTCACGTGGCCTGCATCGGGGTGCTGCAGGAGACAGCTGGCAGTCTTGGCGTTTCCGCAGCCCTCGAGAATGCCGGCGGGCGGCTCGTCGTTGGACCGGCGTGGGCGATGCTGGCCCACCGCCTCGGCATCGATCCGGAGCTGGCCCTTGGACAGACACAGCCTACGGTCCTGGATCTTGCTCAGGCTTCTGCTCCGGCAACCGCCCACACTTTAGACGGCACCCAGCCGACGGACACCGAGCAGGTACGCGAGTGGATCCGGGGACCTGCCGGTGTTGCGGCATGATTGCCGTACTCGTTGGAGTGCTGGCTCTTGCCCTGTGGTTGATCCTGCGTCCCCCGCGCGGCCTGAGTCGCCGTGTCCGGAGGGCCTTCGCTGGGGGTGTCACCCGCGGCAGCGGCGCGTCCTCGGGCCGTGACCCCGGAGCTTCCCGAAGGCCAGCGGGACCTTTGCTCGGCGCCGGTGCTGGCCTTGACCAGAAGCACCGGCGCAGGGGCAAGTGGCGCGGTGCCGGCGGAGGCCAGAACCACCGTGGTGCTTCGCTTTTGGGCCGCGCAGGCCGCGGTCGGACGGACGCGGCCGTATCGCTCACTGTGGTGGTCCAGCAGCTTGCCGCACTGCTGAAAGGCGGGCGGACACCGTCGCGCCTCTGGGACGAGTTGTGGGTGGTTTACGCAGAACCTGACGGGCTGGACAGGAAATCCGACGGGCCACGGCTGAGCCCCGGATCGGCGGGAGTCCTCGCGGCGGCCCGCGGGGCAGCAATGCGGGGATCCCCGGTCGCGGAAGCAATACGTCTCGCGGTACCGTCGTCTGTCCACGCAGCGGGCAGCCACGAACCGCGGATCTGGGCGGAGCTGGCGGCCTGCTTCGATATCGCCGAGGCCAGTGGCTGTCCATTGGCGGACGTCCTGACCCGCTTCGCGGCACAACTCGAGGTTGAAGACGACGCAGAGGCTGCCCGCCAGACCGCCCTCGCAGGTCCTAAAGCGACAGTCACTTTGTTGACCTGGCTTCCCCTGCTCGGACTCGGGCTGGGGATCTGCCTCGGCGTCGATCCCTTGGCGATGCTGGTGGGGACACCCCTTGGCGTGAGCGCATTTGTCGCGGGGACCGTGCTCACCGTTGCAGGCCGGATCTGGTCTGCCAGGCTGGTCCGGGCAGCGGCCGGAACGGCAGTGTCATGATGGCGCCGCGGCTTGACGACGCCGTCGCGTTGATTGGTCGGGGAAGTGGCACGGACGCCGATGCCGGCCCAGTGACAGGACCGCTGGAGTGACGGGGCTACGGACATGACGGGGCCGATGCTTTCCGCCGTGCTGATGGCCGCGCTGCTGGCTTTCGCCGCTGCGCTCGCCTTAACGGGCCACTCACGCGCGCGAAGACGGCTGCTCTCCAAGGTCGGGGTGTTGCTGGACGGCGAGAGATCCCATGAGAGCTCGGGAAGGACGAGTTTTTCAGGGCCGGAGCCCGGTCTGCGTGACACGGCGATGATGCTTGAACTGATCGCCGCCATGCTCGATGCGGGATCAGGAATCGGACGGTCCCTGGAGCTTGTGGCGGCAGCTGCCTCCGCGGAGTACAGCAGGTCCCTGAGGCCTGTGGTTGCAGCCTTGGCCATCGGGGCGGATTGGGAGACGTCGTGGCGGAGCTCAGAGGGGCATTCAGCGGAGATACTGGCACTTCGCGACGCCTTGGGGTTTGCCGCGCTGACTGGCGCGCCGTCTTCCGCGATCCTTTACGCCCAGGCTGCCAGGATGCGCCGTGAGAGGTTCCGGTCCGCTGAAAAACGCGCAGCGTCCCTCAGCGTCAAGCTCGTGATCCCCCTTGGTCTGTGCTCCCTCCCGGCATTCATCTGTCTGGGAGTGGTCCCGGTGTTGCTCGCGCTGGTGCCCTCGGGAACGTGAGTGCCTGCTCGCGCTGGTGCCCTCGGGAACGTGAGTGCCTGCTCGCGCTGGTGCCCTCGGGAACCCGGGCGCCTACGTTTCCTGCGCCAGCACTTTCCCTCCGCCGGACACTTTCCCTCCACAAGGTGGCCCGGCCACCGCTTTTCCACTTAGGCCAATTTCTCACTTACCGGTCGGCCCGCCACCCGGAACAGTCGGAGTAGCCGGCAAGACCGCCGGCCAAGCAGAAAGGAAGACTTATGTCCCTGAATCAAAACAATCTCGGCGGAGCCCAGCCTGCACGTCAGGAAGGCAACGAGGCCGGGGTCCGGGAAATTTACCCTGGAGCCAGCGCAGCGCCCCGGGTGAAGATGCGCCCGCGGCGGCGCCTGATGGGCTCGGATGCCGGAATGGCGACGGCGGAGTACGCCATAGCCACGCTGGCCGCAGTCGGATTCGCCGGGCTTCTGGTGTTCATCCTGCGCAGCGACGAAGTCCGCGGTTTCCTGCTCAACCTGATCCGCACGGCGCTGGCCTTGCCGTGAGGCTCCTGCCGCAGACCCCGCCACCTGTTGCGACGGAGAGCAGCACAAACGGCAGCCGCAAAACGAACAACCGCGGGGCCGTGACGGCTGAATTCGCGGTCGCACTGCCTGCTGTCCTGATGCTGCTGACTATGCTTCTGGCTGGGTCTGCGGCGGGGGTCACGCAACTCCGGCTGGAGGAGGCGGCCAGGGCCGGCGCCCGAGCACTTGCCCGCGGAGAGGATCCTGCTGCCATCGATGTAATTGTCCGAAAGCTGGCTGGCGGCTCGGCCTCTTCGGTTGTGGACACCGAGGGCGAATGGCTGAGCGTGACCGTGTCGGTACGGATGGCAGGGCCTATGGGAAACGTAGTGCCCTGGACACTGACGGCGAAGGCCGAGGCCCGTGCTGAAACGGCGGAGTCCACCCGGACACCGGGGAGACTCGAAGGCAAGCCAGGGGGCCCGGAGAAACAAACGACTATAAGGAGACCGGAGTGAAGCGGCGTCAGCAGGCGGAGGAGCCTGATTCCGAGCGGGGGTCCGGCACAGTGCTCGCAGCGGGTCTAGGCATGGTGGTCATCCTGGCCATGTCCATGCTGCTCCTGCTGGCGCAGTCGGCCGTGATGGCCTCCAAAGCGGCAGCCGCGGCCGACCTCGCGGCTCTGGCAGCAGCGGATGCACTGCGCGGCGTGACGGCGGGTGAACCATGCATTCTTGCTGCAGAGGTAGCAGGCCGGCACGGGGCCAGGCTGCTCAGCTGCGCTGAGGAAGGTGGTCAATCCGTCGAAGTCCACACCCAACTTACGGCCGGCACCATCCTCGGATCAGCAGCCGGGCGGGCCCGGGCGGGGCCGCCGCCTTAGCCCGCGGTTGGCACGACAGCACTCGCGGCATACGCCTCGGGCGGGGCAGCGGACTCCTTTGCATCCCGCAACAGAACGTCAATCAATGTGACGGCTGCGTCCTTGTCCAGTGGATTGTTCTTGTTGCCGCATTTGGGGGACTGAACGCAGGACGGGCAGCCGGACTCGCATTCGCAGGCCTTGATGGCGTCCCTGGTCGCGGCAAGCCACACCTTGGCCTTCTCGAAGCCCCGTTCCGCAAAGCCTGCACCGCCGGGATGCCCGTCGTACACAAAAATCGTGGGCACGCCCGTGTCGGCGTGGATCGCTGTGGAGACGCCCCCGATGTCCCAGCGGTCGCTGGACGCCACGAGGGGCAGGAGTCCGATGGCTGCATGTTCTGCTGCATGGAGCGCGCCGGGGAACTGTGCCTCGATCAGGCCGGCACCTGTCAGGGACCGGTTGTCCATGACGAACCAGACCGCCTTGGTAAAAAGGTCCCGTGCCCCGAGTTCCAAGGGTTCCTCGCCAAGGACCTCATTCGAAATCAGGGCCTTGCGCTGAAAAGAGACCACTTGAGTCGTCACCTTCACATCGCCGAAATGCACGGCGACGTCGCCCCACTGGGCCGTGCGCTCGGTCTCAAGCACCTCGATCTGCGTTATGTCCCGGGCCGTGGTGTAGTAGTCCGGGTTCGCGCGCCGCACCACAACACAGTGATCGTCCTCGTTTAGGTCCTCCACGACGTAGCTGTCGCCCTGATGAACGTAGATGGCTCCGGTATGGGCCTGGTAGTGGGTCTGCGGCGAATCCATGGTCCCCAGCAGGGATCCGGTATCGGCGTCCACGATACTTACCGGACCGCCTCCGTCGGCCCGCAGGTTCACCATGGCAGCCGCGCCCTGCGGGTGCGTCCAGAACCAGCCGGCAGGGCGCCTCCGCAGATAACCCTGCGCCACTAGCTGACCGAGCAGTTTCTCTGCGGTGCCGCCGAACAGAGGCAGCTCCGCAACCCCCAACGGTAGTTCGGCTGCTGCTGCGCACAGGTGGGGGCCCAGCACATACGGATTCGACGGATCAAACACCGTGGCCTCAACCGACACATCGAAGATCGCCTCAGGATGGTTCACCAAATACGTGTCCAGCGGGTCATCGCTGGCCACAAACGCGGCGATGGCATCCTGTCCGGCGCGCCCCGCCCTGCCGATCTGCTGGAAGAGGGATGCCCTGGTTCCCGGCCAGCCGGCTACGAGCACCGCGTCCAGCCCTGAGATGTCGATGCCCAGCTCTAGGGCCGACGTGCTGGAGATGCCAAGCAGTTGGCCGGACCGCAATGCCTTTTCCAAGGCACGCCGTTCCTCCGGAAGGTAGCCCGAACGGTAGGCGGCAACCCTCTGGGGCAGGCTGGGATCGACTTCATCGAGGAGCCGCTTGGTGATGGAGGAAATGGTTTCCGCGCCGCGCCTGGACTTGATGAAGGCGATGGTCCGGATCCGGGATGAGACGAGGTTCGCCAGCAGGTCTGCGGTCTCGGCCACTGCCGTCCGGCGTTCCTTGGCACCGTTCTCGCCCCGCACCTCAGTCAGGGCCGGTTCCCAGAACGCCACGGTGGTGGAACCGTGCGGTGAGGAATCTTCTGAGACAGCCCGGACCGGGGCGCCGATGAGCCTGCCAAAGGACGTTTCCGGTTCAGAAGCCGTGGCAGACGCCGCAATGAAGACCGGGCCGGGGGAAGAAGCGCCGGCGTAATAGGCGCAGATACGCCGGAGGCGGCGCATCAGGTTGGCCACATGGGAACCGAAAACGCCGCGGTAGCTGTGTGCCTCGTCGACGATTACGTAACGCAGCCGCCGGAAGAACCCCGCCCACCAGGCATGGTTGGGCAGGATCCCGAAGTGCAACATGTCCGGGTTGGCCAGGATGAAATTGGCGTGGTCCCTGATCCAGCGCCGTGAGGCCGGGTCCGTGTCGCCGTCGTAGGTTTCTGCCCTGACGGTGGGCAGCTTCAGCGAGCGGATGGCTGCGAGTTGGTCCGCTGCCAGCGCCTTGGTCGGGGACAAATACAGCGTCACGGCGCCATCGTCATGGATCTTGCCAGGCTCGGAGAGGACACGCAGTTCTGAGCGGTGGATCGCGTCCAGGGCCGGGAGCTGGTAGGCGAGCGACTTTCCGGAGGCCGTGCCCGTAGCTATCACCACATGTTCGCCGGCGTGCGCGATGTTGGCCGCCTGGATCTGATGCCGGTACGGCTGGTGGATGCCCAGTTTGCCGTACGCAGCCACGACCTCAGGATGGGCCCACTCCGGCCACGGCTCGTGCACAGCCGCGCGCGCCGGGATGGTCCGCACATGCCGCAGCTGTTCCGGGTCCGGGCCGCGGCCCAGCAGGGGAATCAGCGAGTCATGGGGGTTCACCCCAATATTCTTTCACCCGCGCAAAAATCAGCACGGGAATGCAAGAATCAGCACGCGAATGCGGGCACCGCCGTCAGATCAAGAGAAGCGTCAGGCCACCGAGAGGTCGGCGCCCTCGTTGGAGGCAGAGAGCAACAGGACATGGCACACCGAGGTCCAGCCAAGGTGTGAATACAGCTTTTGCCCGTCCAGTGAGGCAAGCAGCAGGCCGTCTTCCACATCGTGCGCAAACGCTTGGGCAGCGAGGGCCTTCATGATGAAGCTGCCCAGTCCACGGCGCTGGAAGTCCGGCTCTGTCACGATCTTGTCGAAGACTGCGGTCCCGTTGATGACGCACACCTGTCCGCTGGCTGCGAGGGCATCGCCTGCCCGCACCACAGCATGGTGCACGCCGTTGGACTCGGATGTTTCCAGTTTCAGTTCGTCGTCGGAAAGCCACGGATCCTCGGCGTCCTGGGTCTCCATGTCCACCACCATCATGCTCTGGGACGCTGATGTCACATTCAGCCCATGCTGCTGTGCCAGGACTTTGTAGCGACCAACGTCATTGGTCAGGATGGTAAGCACCCGTGCCGGCGCCTCGGCCGTCGTGGCTGCCAGCGTGGCGAACTCGGTGTCGGAGGGATCGGAAGCGAAATATTCCCAGTCCCCGGTAGTGTCTGCGCGCAGGGCGGCAGGAAAGCGCCCCTCAGTGCGCGTCTCATAGCCCCGGCAACCAGCCCAGCCAGCTACCCAGACTTCCAGCAGATGAGTGATGTCTCCAACCATGGCTTCTGGCGTCATGTGATGAGACTATTCCAGCGTTGTCACAAGTAACAGGGCTTTGACACTTGCTTATGCAATTGTGATCGGTGAAGCCGGCTGCACCGCGACGGCGTCCCCGCCCCGCACCTCCGATTCCGCTGCCTTCCCCGCAGCCAGTACCCTTAAATACGTGGCTTTGAACCGAATCGTGCTCTTTTACGGCTTTACCCCCATCGCTGACCCCGACGCCGTCAGGCTCTGGCAGCGCGCCCTCTGCGAGAAGCTGGGGCTGACGGGACGCATCCTGATTTCCAAGGACGGCATCAACGCCACCGTGGGCGGTGAGCTCAACGCCGTCAAGCAGTACGTGAAGACGACTCGCGAATACAAGGGGTTCCACGGCGTCGACGTGAAATGGTCGGAGGGCGGGGCCGATGACTTTCCGCGGCTGAGCGTCAAGGTCCGCGACGAGGTCGTCTCCTTCGGCGCCCCGGGCGAGCTGAGGGTCGACGAAAACGGCGTCGTGGGCGGCGGAACGCACCTCAAGCCGGAGGAACTCCACGAACTGGTGGACGCGAAGAAGGAGAACGGCGAGGACGTCGTTTTCTTCGACGGCCGTAATGCGTTCGAGGCGCAGATCGGAAAATTCAAGGACGCGATTGTCCCGGACGTCGCCACCACCCACGATTTCATCAAGGAACTAGAGTCCGGCAAGTACGACTCCATCAAGGACAAGCCGGTAGTCACCTACTGCACCGGCGGAATCCGCTGCGAGGTGCTCTCCAGCCTCATGGTGAACCGCGGATTCAAGGAGGTTTACCAGCTCGACGGCGGCATCGTCCGGTATGGCGAAACGTTCAAGGACCAGGGCCTGTGGGAGGGCTCGCTGTACGTCTTCGACAAGCGGATGCATCTTGAATTCAGCGAAGATGCCAAGACCGTCGGCGAGTGTGTCCGCTGCGCCGCGCCCACCAGCAAGTTCGAAAACTGCTCCAACCTGAGCTGTCGCACGCTCACGCTGTACTGCGCCGAGTGCGCCTCCAGCCCCGAGACCCTGCGCTGCCCGGATGGCTGCGCTGCCTGACGGCTGCGGGGCGCCTTACAGCTGCGCTGCCGGACGGCCGGAAGCCCCGGTCAGATCCGGCTAACGCGGTAGGCGAAGTTGGCGTCGTCCCTCGCCTCCACGGTCACGTGCAGCACTGAATCCTTCGACACGTGCACCACATTGACCCGTGACGTCCCGCAGCGCAGGCTCAGGTCCACGAGGGCGAACTCGGAGTCGCGCACCGTGAAGCTGACTCTCCGCTCGCTGCGGCAGGCGAGCGTCAGGGAATACGTGCCGCTGGGCAGTTGTCCCGTGGACTCTGTCTTCTCTTCCCCGCCCTCGACAGTCCCGTAGCTGGTGCGGAAAACCTGCCCCTCTGCATCCGGCAGTACCTCCTTCGCCCACGCATCGAGCTCGGCGCCGGCCACGGGCAGGTTCTCCAGCGGGTCCCGCGGCAGCGCCGGATCCGTCACGGCGGGGAAGGTGCCGGCCGGCAGCTCGCCCCGGCCGTCGTCGTAGCTGTATTCGCAGCCGCTCAGAAAGGCACCCGCAGCCAGCGCAAGGGAAAGCACGACGGCGGCTGCCGGGGTCCGCACCAGCGGCACCCGCGGTGCCCGCCTGAAGAGATGATGCACGGAGACCATCCGCACAGAGGGCATACACCGACTTTATGCCCGCCGGTGGCACGAGGCCATAGGCGGAAGCAGCTCCCCGAAAAAGCGCGCCGGCTACTTCGCCGGCACCAACTGATACGCGTAAATCAGCGGGGCGTCAACGCTGGACGCGCTGATCTCCAGCGGCCCCGGCTGGGCTACCGTGATCTTCGTTATCTCGCGGCTGCCGTTGCACGCAGCCCCGGCGTCCACCATGGGCTTCCCCGCCAGCGACACGGCAAAGAACGCCTTCCCTCCGCCTTCGCAGGTCACGGTCAGCGTGTAGCGGCCGGCCGGAACGCTGGCCGCCTCCTGGTTGATCCGGTCCCGGTTGAGGATCTTGCCGGCATCCTCGAGGACCGTGCCGCCGGCAGACGGCAGCGCGGTGGCCTTCCATGCAGGAACGTCGGCGTTTTCAATCGACACAACGGGTGAGCAGGCCGGCACGGCCAGCAGGATGGAGGCAACCGCAGCCGCCCCTGACAGGACACGGAGCATCGAAGAGAAACGTTCAGCCATGCCTCCAACCTACCTGCTGCACGCCCAAGGTTCCGTCCCCTTCAGACGCCTCCGGAGTCAGCCCACCTGGCGGCACCCCTCCGGCCGGTTATCCGGCGATCAGTTCCAGTACTTGGCCCTGATGCAGCGCCAGATAGACGCGGTCGCGGAGCCCGTTGGCCTCCGTGTGGGTGAGCGTCCGGTCCAGAGGCTGCAGCACGAGGCGCAGCAGCACGTTCACCTGGCCGGGCCTGATGTGGAGACGGTCGACGGCGGCCGGCGGCAGCTCCGCCGTCGGCGTCACCGCCCTGACTTCCAAGGCCGCGAGGACATCTGCATCCCTGCCGAGCGCAGCGCGGGCGGCGTCACCCAGGAGTTCGGCGTCGGCGTCGGCCGGGTCGGTGATGACCAGGGAGAGGTCCCGGTTCACACCGGGCATCACCGAAATGGCCCGGTACGGCTGCAGGTCCAGGAGCTGTGACCGGACCGCGGGAATGCCGGACCGCAGAAGGCGGATGTCACCGACGCCTTTGTTCAGCATGAGCGCCCGGTCGAGACCCATCCCCAGAGCCAGTCCGGCCCAGCGCCGCGGGTCAAGGCCGGAACCGCGGAGCACCGGCGCCGCAACCAGGCCGCACTCCGCCAGCTCCAGCCATTCGCGGGTGCCGTCAGGCATGGTGGCCAGCACATCCAGCTGCTGGCCTGCCGCGGTGTAGCTGTGGGTTGACGGCGTCGCACGCCATTGCACATCCGGATTCTCCGCGGCCGGCAGCACAGCTTCCACCACTGCGGCCATCATCGTCTGGAGGTCACCGGCACCCAGGAGTCCGCGGGACTTGATCCGCCACAAATCAACCTGGTGCGGGGCGCCGACGTGAGTGCGGTCTGCCGCGTCGCGCCGGTACACCAGCCCTGGCAGGATGTGCAGCCGGTCGTAGTGGCCCAGTTCCCCGCGGAGCGAGTCCAGGAGCGCCGGAACTCCGGCCGATGTGTGGCTGCGCAGCATCACGGTGGGACTGACGTGGCGGGAGTAGCGCGAATCACGGGTGACGTCTCCAGCCGAATACCCCAGCCGGTCATAGTTGTCCGAGGTGGCCACCAGGGGGCTGGCACGGTGCGTGTCCGAACCGATGTTCCACAGCCGCTCCAGGGCTGTAGTGATGCGGTCGAGCAGCAACTGCATAGCGTGGGGACCTTCCGCCGGGTCGGAGAGATCGCGGAGGGCGAGGGCGGAGTTGAGCTCGGTGGGGGAGAGATACTTTTTCATGACGGGTCCTTCAAATCTGGGGCGGGAGGGGGCGGATTCACCCTCAGCCGCTGCACCGGACGGACCCCGGCTGCTGCAGTTAGTCGCGCGACAGGAAGCCCGTGCGGCCGGAAAGCGGCCGAGGGCTGATAAATCGCTGCTGCAGTTGCATACGGCTATGGTACGCCCGCGGGCCGCCGTCAGGTTCGCGGGCCGGCTGTCCCCGTCAGTGGCCGGAGTGCCGCGGTGCCACAAAAGAGACAAGTCTGTCTGCCTCCCGCAGCGCCTCTGCCATGCCGGCCGAGCTGGCAAAGACCTGCTCGTCCCGGGACTCAAGACGGACGGGGATCAGTTCAGCCCGTGCGGACGGAGCTCGCTCCGAGGAGCCCGGTTCCGAAGGTGGCGTCGCGGGGCCGTGGCCAGCTGGCGCATTCTGCTCCTCCCGCTCAGCGGCCTTTTCCGACAGGGTGAGCGCATCGATCTTGGCACCGCCGATCTTGTCCAGCATCTCGTAGTCCTCCGGGGTGCACAGATCGCTGCCGGCCAAGTGTTTGAGCGCAATGAGGCCTACGACGGCCCTGCTGAAATCGCGGTCCATCGCTAGATCGATAGCCCACTGGGTGCGCTGCCACCACTGGTCCCGGCGGTCCGCTTCACGCCGCTGGGCGAGCGTCCGCCAGCCGATCCAGCCGGCGATGGCAGCCGCCACCAACGTGCTGAGCGGAGTGAATGCCGCCACGTACTGAAGCCATCCTGGATCAGCCGCCGTTGCCTGGGTGCCGAACATGGCCCCACTCTAGTCTTCCGTTCCGACAAATAGACTGGCCCGGTGACCGAATCCAAGCCCTTCACCGCCGGCAACACTCCCGACGCTCCCCGCAGCGACCGCCCCGACCTCCTGAACGCACTCGCCGCGGACCTGCGTGAAGTTGGTTACACGGTGGACGGTGTGGCCGAACTGCTGGGCCCGTCCGCGTACACGGCCCTGAACCGGGACCAGCTCATCCCCGCGCTGATCGTCACCGAAGCAGCTGCCCAGGGCGAGCCGCGCACCGCGGCGCTCGCCGCCGTCGTGCGTTTCTGGCTGCTGGCCGTTCCGCAGGACGTTAAGGTACTCGACGCCGCCCTCCCGCGGACCCGGACGGAGGGTCTGGTAGCGCTCGGGCTGGCGGAGGCTGCGGAGGCTGCGGCGGCCGTGGTTTCGGCTGCGGCGGATCTCCGGCCGTACGGCTGGGACTCGAATGAGGACGGCAGCGGCGGGGCGGAACTCTGGGTGGCCAGCGACCTCGCCGCGCACCAGCGCCCCGGCGTGCTCCGGCACGACCACGTCCTGGGCATCGGGCAGGCCTCCACCACGCTGGTGCAAACCACCATCCGGCGCCACGCGGCCAAGGCCCTGGACCTGGGAACGGGCTGCGGCATCCAGACCTTCCACCTGCTGCACCACAGTGAGCACGTCACCGCCACCGACATCTCGGAGCGCGCCCTGGCCTTCACACGCTTCAATATCCTGCTCAACGCTGATGCCCTCCACGTGGACCCGGCGCGGCCGGAGGACCGGGTAAGCCTGCTTCGTGGGTCGCTGCTGGAGCCGGTGGCCGGAGAGCTGTTCGACGTCGTGGTGTCCAACCCGCCCTTCGTCATCACGCCGAGGACCACCGGAGAGGCCGCCGGAGACCAGTTCACCTACCGCGACGGCGGCCTGCCGGGGGACGACATCGTGGCGTCACTGGTCAGTTCCCTGCCGGACGTGCTGGCGCCAGGCGGAACAGCCCAGCTTTTGGGCAACTGGGAGATCACGGCGGGGAAGTCATGGGAGGAACGGCCGCAAAGCTGGACCAGCCCGGACACTGACGTGTGGTTCATCCAGCGCGAGCAGGTGGGGCCGGAGCAGTACGCCGAAACCTGGCTGCAGGATGCCTCGGAAAACCGCGACCGGAAGCACTACCAGGTCGCCTACGCCGCCTACCTGGACGACTTCGCGTCGCGGAACGTGGACGGGGTGGGCTTCGGAATGATCTGGCTCCGGCGGCCTGCTGCCGGCACGCGCAGGGTCTATCGGTTCGAGGAGATCACGTATCCGATCGAGCAGCCGGTGGGGCCCCACCTGGGTGCCGCCGTCGGCCGCGCCGACTGGCTGGCAGCCAACGAAATCTCCGCCGCGCACCTCGTGGTGGCGGACGACGTCACCGAAGAACGCCACCAGAGACCGGGCGCCGAGCACCCTGGCGTCATCCTCCTGCGCCAGGGTGCCGGGCTCCGGCGGACCAACCTGCTGAGCACCGAACTTGCCGGCTTCGTCTCAGCGTGCGACGGCGACCTCTCCGCCGGGCAGATCATCGGCGCCCTTGAGGCCCTGCTGGGCGGGCACGAGGGATTCGACGGCGATGCCTTCCGGGCTCGGCTGCTCACCGACGTGGCGAACCTGGTCCGCGACGGTTTCCTGCTTCCCCTGGAGGGGTTCTAGCCCGGACGGTGGCACGCCCGGTGCTGCACCGCCCGCCGCACCGTCCGGTAGTGCGCCGGGTGCGGCGCCTTTGCCGCCGAAGCGGGGCAGGACGTAGGCCGCCAGCGCCAACGCAACGGCGACGCCCGCTGCGCCCGTGACGAGGAAGCTGGCCCGGATCGGGACCACGGCCCCGAGCAGTCCGCCCAGTGCCAGCGCGGCGATGGACACCGCCCGGGTCAGGCCGCCCACGATGGCCATAGCCTGCCCCCGGCCGCTCTCCGGAACGCGCAGGATGGTGATGGCGGCGAAGCAGGCATTCAACGCGCCGCAGGCCAGGCCCATGGCTGTGTAGGCCGCAAACAGCCAGAGGACGTCCGGAGCGAGCCCCATGATCCCGAGGAACACCGATGTCAGGACCATGGCCGCCAGCAGTATCCGCAGCCTCGACCCTTCGGTGCGGATACGGCCGGCCAGGGCGGCTCCCGCCGCCATGCCCAATCCGAATGCGGCTGCCAGCAGGCCGTACTGGGTTTCCGTGGCGCCGAGTTCGGCGCGGGCCAGGAACACCTCCAGGACATTGGTTGCCTCGCCCACCGTGATGTAGAAGAGGGCACCCAGCACCAGCGCCCAAACGAGGCTGTCCCTGCGGATGAACCGGTACCCGTCAAGGAGCGCAGGTTTCGCCCTGCCGGCCTGCTCAACGGCACCTGCCCTCCTCGTTCCTACCAGGGCCGCGCCCGCGCCCATGGCCACGTAACAGCCGCTCGCCACAGCGAAGACCAGCCCGGTGCCTCCCCAGCCGCTCAGCAGCCCGCCCGCGGCCGGGCCCGCCATCCCGGCAATCATCATCGTCGCCTGCATCGTGCCCAGTGCCCGAGGCGTCCGGTCCTCCCCGACGATCCGGGGCAACAGCGCCTGCCAGGTGGGCCCAGCCACCGCTTGGGCCGCATCTAGCAGGAAAGTCATGGCGAACAGCACGGGGATGCGGATGTCGGAAGACTCCATTCCGACGCCCATAACCGCCACTGCCACCGCGCTGACCACCGATGACCCAACCGCCAGCGTTCTTGAGTCCTTCGTGTCTGCCAGGCGCCCCGTCCACGGGGCAAGGATCACGAGCGGCAGTGCCGAGCACAGAAGATAGCCGGCCACGAGCCACGGGCCGGGAACAGGAGCGCTCCCGCTCGCCGCCGTCTCCTGAAGATGCAGCATGACCGAAACGACGACGGCGCCCATGCCTGCCGTTGCCATGAACCGCGCGCTGCTCGCGATCACGAAGTCACGGTTGCGCCAGAGGGCCTGCGCAGCCGACGCAGAAGAATCAGCCGGGGAAGGGGCCGCGGAGGAAGCCGTGGCAGGCGCACCCTCAGCACGAGAAGCATCAGCCGCATCCGGCGAGCTATGAAGGGTTTCTTTCATAACTGTGAAAGTACTCTTTCAGGATTAGTGATGTCAAGCATTTCTTTCATAACCTGACCGTGCTGGCTAGACTTGGAGGGTGAGTACAGACACGCCCTCGGCGGAGCCCGCCAACAAGACGACTTCCCCCGCCGAGGAGAAGCATCCTAAGCGCAGGCCCCGCCCGGAAAAGAAAGTGGAGATCACCGACCCCAAGGCAATCCGGGCGTTGGCCCATGCTGCCCGGCTGGAAGTCATTTCGGAGCTGTACTCCACCCAGTCCAGCCGCACGGCCACCGAGCTTGCGCAGCAGACTGGCCTCACGCCGAGTGCGATGAGCTACCACCTGAGGGCGTTGCAAAAGTGGGGGATCGTGGTGCCGGCGGAGACCGCGGGGGATGCGCGCGAACGGCGCTGGAAGGCGGCCGGCAGCGACTTCACCATCAACTCGGGCGGCGGGGTGGCCAGCCCCGACTTCGCCGTGGTCGACCTCGAACTGCAGGCATTCCGCCGCCGCGCCAACGCATACGCCAGGACCCGGGACGAGCAGCGGAACAGCGGCGAGTCCGCCGAGCCTTCGATGGCGGTGGTGCTGGCCACTGACCTTTTATACCTGACGCCCGGACAGCGCCGTGAACTCACCGAAAAGGTCTTTGAACTGCTGCGCGACTACGAGCTTGAGGACCCCAATGACGTTCCGCCCGGGGCCGAGCGGATTGCCACCATGTGGTCCATGATTCCGGACGACCGGTCCCCGTCGGGAAGTGGCCGCGATGGTGCCGCCGCCGGCGGTTAATTAGGTTTGCTTGGCAGTGACAGCGGCCACGTGTTTTCCACATGACAGCGCATGATTCTGCAAAATATGGTGAACTAGGCCAATATGGGCTCATCTGCCCGAGCAACCTTTTTCTGTAGGAGCACTGTGCCAAGCAAGGCCAAAACCGGCAAGAAACTCGTGATCGTGGAGTCTCCGGCCAAGAGCAAGACCATCGCCAAGTACCTGGGCGAGGGCTTCATCGTAGAGGCCTCCATCGGTCACATCCGCGACCTGCCGCAGCCTTCCGAACTCCCGGCAGAACTGAAGAAGACCTCCGTGGGCAAGTTCGCCGTCGACGTCGAAAACGGATTCAAGCCGTACTACGTGGTGTCTCCGGACAAGAAGAAAAAGGTGGCCGAACTCAAGGCCCAGCTCAAGGACGCCGACGCTCTCTATCTCGCAACCGATGGGGACCGCGAGGGCGAAGCCATCGCGTGGCACCTGCTGGAGGTCCTCAAACCCAAGGTCCCGGTGTACCGGATGACCTTCGGCGAAATCACCAAGGAAGCGATCCACCGCGCCATGGACAACCTGCGCGACGTCGACGCCGCGCTGGTTGATGCCCAGGAGACCCGCCGCATCCTGGACCGCCTTTACGGCTACGAGATCTCCCCGGTGCTGTGGCGCAAGGTGGCCCGCGGGCTGTCCGCCGGGCGCGTGCAGTCCGTGGTGACCCGCATGGTGGTTGACCGTGAACGGGAACGCATGGCCTTCAAGTCGGCGTCCTACTGGGACCTGACCGGCCAGTTCGGCGCGGACTCCGGCTCGTTCAAAGCCAAGCTCGCCGCGGTTGACGGCGCCAAGGTTGCCACCGGCCGGGACTTTAACGACGCCGGCGAACTCACCTCGCGCAATGCCGCCCACCTCAACGAGGAACTCGCCACGTCGCTCGCGGCCGGGCTCCAGAACGCCGAATTCCGTGTCCGCTCGCTTGACACGAAGCCGTACACCCGCCGTCCCGCGGCCCCGTTCACGACCTCCACGCTCCAGCAGGAAGCCGGGCGCAAGCTCCGGTTCTCCTCCAAGAGCACCATGCAGATCGCCCAGCGCCTGTACGAAAACGGCTACATCACCTATATGCGTACCGACTCCTCGGCGCTGAGCGACGAAGCCGTTACGGCCGCGCGCCGCCAGGCCTCCGAGCTGTACGGCCCCGAGTACATTCCGCAGTCACCGCGCGTCTACACCAGCAAGGCGGCCAACGCGCAGGAAGCCCACGAGGCCATCCGCCCCGCCGGTGACTCGTTCCGCACGCCGGCGCAGGTAGCCAAGCAGCTCTCCGGCGACGAATTCCGGCTCTACGAGCTCATCTGGAAGCGCACCGTCGCCTCCCAGATGGGCGACGCCAAGGGCTCCACGGCCACCATCCGGCTTGGTGCGGTGGCTGTAAGTGGCGCGGCCGAAGGCCGCGACGCCGAGTTCTCGGCGTCCGGCACCGTCATCACCTTCCCCGGCTTCCTCGCCGCCTACGAGGAAGGCAAGGACGAAAGCCGCGGAGACGACGAGTCCGAGGAAGCACGCCGCCTGCCGAACGTGGCCAAGGGCGACGCCCTCACCGCGTCGGAAATCCTGGCCGTAGGCCACGAAACCTCGCCGCCGCCGCGCTTCACCGAAGCGTCGCTGACTGCGGAGCTGGAAAAGAAGGGCATCGGGCGCCCGTCCACGTACGCCTCCACGATCTCCACCATCCAGGACCGCGGCTACGTGCGGAAGCAGGGGTCTGCCCTGGTTCCCAGCTGGATCGCGTTCTCGGTGATCCGTTTGCTTGAACAGCACTTCCACGACTACGTGGACTATGAGTTCACGGCGGACATGGAAGGCGACCTGGATAAGATCGCCAACGGCCAGGCCGTCGGCGCAGCCTGGCTAAAGCACTTCTACTACGGTGAAGACGCCGACCCCGGCCTGTTGAGCATCGTGAACAACCTTGGCGAAATTGACGCCCGTGAAATCAACTCGGTGCCCATCGCCGAGGGCATCACGCTGCGCGTCGGCAAGTTCGGGCCTTACCTCGAAAGCTCCGTGCCCACGGTTGACCCCAAGACCGGCGAAGTCGTCGAGTCCGCCCGTGCCAACGTCCCCGAAGACCTGGCCCCGGACGAGCTCACCGCTGCCAAGGCCATTGAGCTGATGGAGACCGCGGCTCCCGAGGAGCGGGTCCTCGGCGCCGATCCTCACACGGGACACACCGTTGTGGCTAAGAACGGCCGCTACGGCGCCTACGTCACCGAGGTCATTCCGGAGATGACGGAAGAGCAGCTGGCCAACCAGCCGGTGGAGTACTACAAGAACGGCAAGCCCAAACCGCCGAAGAAGCCTGTGAAGGCCAAGCCGCGTACCGGTTCGCTGTTCGCGTCCATGACCGTTGACACCATCACCCTCGATGAGGCTCTTCAGCTCATGAGCCTTCCGCGGGTCCTGGGCCAGGATGCCGAAGGAAATCCGATCACCGTACAGAACGGCCGCTTCGGCCCGTACCTGAAGAAGGGAACGGACTCACGGTCCATCGGCTCTGAAGAGGAAATCTTCACCATCACACTGGAACAGGCTCTGGAGATCTACTCGCAGCCGAAGCAGCGCGGTGCACGCGCGGCCGTGCCGCCGCTGGCGGAGTTCGGCCCGGACCCGGTCTCGGAGAAGAACATCGTGGTGAAGGAAGGCCGTTTCGGCCCGTATATCACTGACGGCGTCACCAACATCACCGTGCCCCGAAGCACCTCACTGGAGGAACTCACTCGGGAACGCGCCGTCGAGCTTTTGGCCGAAAAGCGGGCCAAGGGCCCGGTCAAACGGACCACCACCACACGCAAGGCTCCGGCCAAGAAGGCGACAGCGAAGAAGTAACGCCTGGCCGCCGGTTGAGCTTGGGGCCACGACCGCAGGGTTCCCTGACCGAGCTTGCGAGGTTAGGGTGCGGGTGGGGAGCGAAACCTGGGTCTCGACGCGCTCGACCGGCGGTGGGCCGGGCGGGTGGAGCGCGGGCGGGCCGGAATTGCACCCGGCTCCGCAACGTGATCGAGTAGATACATGACTGAACAGACCGGTACCGCAGACACCACGCCTCTGAACGACCTCGAAGAGAAGCTGGCCCAGGGGGACCGGCAGGACGCCAACCCTGTGGACGTCATCCTGTCGTTCCTCAACAACGAGGTCTACATCATCAGCTCCGACGCCCTCGAAGGCGAAGATTCCCAGGTTGAGCCGCTGGTGCTGGGCAACGCCGAGGGCCAGCCGGTCCTGGCCGTGTTCTCACACCCAAGCCGCGTCGACCCGGAGTACCTCGAGGCGGCCCCGAATGTGCTCGGGACCCAGGGTGCAGCCATCATCGCGAACATCGGCGACGAGCTGGGCATGGTCATCAACCCGGGGGCTGCCTATGGGTTCGAAATCAACCCCGAGGGCATCGCCAACATCAAGCGCGACTTCAAGCGCGCCGATGAGGCGGATACCAACCCCGCCGGCCTCGAAGGCGAATAGCTCCCTTCTGCGTCTGTGCAGGCCAGAAATGTGCCTGAACCGATTGCAGCCTCCGCTGCTCCTCGGGGAATAATGGCAGGATGCGGCTAGGCGTCCTTGATATCGGGTCCAACACTGTCCACCTCCTGCTCGTGGACGCGCACCCCGGCGCGCGCCCCGTGCCCTTCGCTTCCCACAAACGGCCGCTGTCCCTCGTGCAGTATCTCGACGGCGACGGCAACATCACCGACGCCGGGCAGCACGAGCTGACCGAGTTCGTCCTTGAGGCGTGGGAGTTTGCCGCGAGGCATAAGGCCGACGACCTGCTGGCATTCTGTACCTCGGCCATCCGGGAAGCCACCAACGGGCCGGCAGTGCTGGCCCGGGTGAAGCACGAGACCACTGTGACGCTGCAGGAACTGACAGGCAGCGAGGAAGCATCCATGACGTTCTTCGCCGTCCGCCGCTGGTACGGCTGGGGGGCGGGCACCATCCTGAACCTGGACATCGGCGGGGGCTCCTTCGAGATGGCATCCGGCGAGGATGAGCTCCCGGAGCTTGCCACGTCCGTGCCTCTCGGCGCCAGCCGCCTCACGCGGGACTGGCTGCACGAGGATCCGCCCTCAGCCAGGAGTGTCAAGGACCTCCGGCGCTACATCCGGGCAACCCTCAAGCCCGCGGCCAAGAGCTTCGACGCGGTCGGGAGGGCCAATGTCGTGGCCGGGACGTCCAAGACGTTCCGTTCGCTGGCCAGGATCGCAGGGGCGGCCCCCAGCGGGGCCGGTCCGTATGTCAAGCGCGAGCTGCACGCCACCGACCTCGGACTGTGGGCCCAGCGGATCTCGGCCATGAAGAGCGAGGACAGGCTGCACCTTCCGGGTGTCTCGGAGGCGCGCGCCAACCAGCTCCTCGCGGGCGTGCTGGTGGCTGAAGCTGCCCTTGAGCTGTTCGAATTCAAGAAGATCAAGATCTGCCCGTGGGCCCTGCGGGAAGGCCTCATCCTGCGGCGCCTGGACCAGCTGGTCTTTGACGGCCCGCTGGAGCCTGCTCCGCACGTCGGGACGCAGCAGTCGGAGCCGCTGGCTGCCGGCTGAGCAGCTTTACACGGCAGGGTTGAGCTGCCTGCCCCTAATGGGCTGTCCTGCCCCTTCATGAGCAGCCCCGCCCTTAAGCGGTGAAGCGCCGGACGGTTTTGCAAGAGGAGCTGGGGGAACACTCCTGCAACCGACCGGCGCCGCGCCGATCCCGAAGGACCGGCTCCATCACTCGCACCTTGTGAGGCACTTACGACGTTAGCGAACGAGAATGTGCGTTCAGGGGGATTTACCTGAAAGGGAGCTGGGAATCCGCGCCACCCTCAGGGCCGGCTTAAAAGCGAAGGCACCGGCGGCCCGCTGCAGGAAAATGGGTAAACCGCTGCAGACCGTCGGTGCCAGGCAAACATCCCCATGCTTGCCTTATCACTCGCACCCTCAATGAGGTACTTCCAAAGTTATGACCCAATGATGTGTGCAGGCTTCAGTGAACATGGGAGCCCGCTGTGAATCCTGCCGGCCTGCATCCGCGGCGGTGAACTGCAATGATGGAGCCATGAGCAACCGAATCGCATTCCTTGGCTGTGGATCAATGAACGAGGCCATCATGGGCGGCCTCCTACACGGCGGCACCGATCCCATGGACGTGGTGGCCACCGTCCGGCGCGCAGAGCGGGCCGCCGAACTGGCGGAACGCCACCACGGCATTACCGCCATCGCCGGTGCAGAGGAGCCTGACAACAACAAACAGGCGGCGAAGGGCTCCGCAGTGGTGCTCCTCGGCGTGAAGCCTGTGGGCATCACCGAGCTTGCCCGCGAAATCAGCGATTCGCTTTCCCCCGACACCATTGTCATCAGCGTGGCTGCGGCTGTCTCGATCGCTCAGCTTGAAGCCGCCCTGCCACAGGGCCAGCCCGTGATCCGGACCATGCCCAACACTCCTGCCAGGCTGGGTCGCGGTGTGGTCTCGGTGTCGGCCGGTACCCACTGCACGCCCGAGCAGCTCCAGAAGGCGAAGGACATCCTCTCCGCGGTGGGCACCGTCGTCGAAATTCCTGAGGAGCAGGTGGATGCCCTCTCGGCCATCAGCGGCTCAGGCCCTGCATACGCCTTCTACCTCGCGGAGGCCATGGCGGCTGCCGGCGTCGAGCTCGGCCTTGACGAGGAACTTTCGCTGCTGCTGGCCCGCGAGACCGTGGCGGGCGCGGGACTCATGCTGGCAGAACCCGGCGCCGAGCCGTCCGCACTGCGCAAGGCCGTGACCAGCCCCAACGGCACCACCGAACGCGCCATCGCCACCTTCGATGAAAAGGGCATGCCGGCCATCATCGCGGCCGGGGCCCGAGCCGCGGCGGACCGGGCCGCCGAGATGACCAAGCAGCTCGGCTAGGCCAAGCAGCTCGGCTAAGCCGGCAGCACACACACGCGGCCACGCACCGCGGCAGCAGAAATGCACAAACCCGGGCACCACGGTGCCCGGGTTTGTGCATTTGGGAAGTGATTCTGCCGGGGTCAGGTCCATCCTGCGATGGCGCGTCCAGTGACCGGTCCGGTGCGTCCTGCCATCGGCTACGGCCGTGCGGCGAAGCGCTCCAGCAGGTCCACATGCCCGGACACGATCAGCATGTCGCGGGAAGACACTTTGGTCTCCGGGCGCGCGTAGGTGAAGTCCTCGCCGGGAGATTTCACGCCCACGATGGTCACGCCATACTTGGAACGGACTTTGGATTCGTCCAGGGTGAAGCCCACGGTTTCGCGCGGAGGGTACATCTTGACGATCGCGAAGTCGTCATCGAACTCAATGAAGTCCAGCATGCGGCCTGACACGAGGTGCGCGGCACGGACCCCGGCGTCGGCCTCGGGGTAGATGACGTGGTTGGCGCCGATCCGGGTGAGGATCTTGCCGTGCGACGGCGTAATGGCCTTGACCCACAAGTGCTCGATGCCCAGGTCCACGAGGTTCACGGTGATCAGCACCGAGGATTCAATGGATGTGCCCACGCCGACGACAGCAGAGCTGAACTCCTGCGCGCCGAGCTGGCGGAGCGCGTCAATGTTGGTCGCATCTGCCTCCACCACATGGGTGAGGACCGGCGCCCACTTCTGCACCAGGGACCGGTCGCGCTCGATCGCCAGCACCTCGCGGCCCTGCTTGACCAGCTGCTCGGCAGTGGAGGAGCCGAAGCGGCCCAGCCCGATCACCAGAACGGGAGCATTGTGGGCGGGCCGGTTGACGGCCCCTGACGAATTAGCCAATGATCGGCCTCTCTTCCGGGTAGTGGTACAACTGGCTGCGCTGGCGCAGGGCCAGGGCAGCGGCAAGCGTGACGGTGCCGACGCGGCCGGCGAACATCAGGGCGGAGAGCACGTAGACGCCCGACGGCGGGAGTTCGGCGCTGAGGTTCGTGCTGAGGCCCACGGTGGCGAAGGCGGAAATGGTCTCGAACAGCACCCGGTCCAGTGTCGCCCCGCTGATGTGCAGCAGCAGGAAAGCGGAGACGGAAACCAGGGTAGCGCCTGCGACGATGACGGAGATGGCCACGCGCATGGTTCCCTGGGGGATGGTCCGGCCGTAAACCTTGACGTCCGCGTCACCGCGGGCTTCTGCCACGATGGCCAGGAACATCACGGCAATGGTGGTCACCTTGATGCCGCCCGCCGTGGAGGCGGAACCGCCCCCGGCGAACATGAGCGCATCGGTGAGCAGTTTAGTGGTGGACTCCATGTGGTTCTGGTCCACGAGGTTGAAGCCCCCGGAGCGTGTCATGACGGAGGCGAACAGCGCATGGGTGATCTTGTCCCCGATGTCCATCCCCCCGATGGTCCGGGCGTTGTCCCACTCCATGAGGCCCCACAGGACCGTTCCGGCCGCCAGCAGAATAAACGACACCTGGATGGTCAGCTTGGTATGCAGGTTCCATTTCTTCCAGTTGAGGCCGTTCTGCTGCAGGACCATGACCACGGGGAAGCCCAGGCTGCCCATGAACACGCCAAGCATGAGTGGGATAAGGATCCAGAGATCCGTCTCGTAGGGGACGATGCCGTCCGAATGCGGGGTGAAGCCGGCGTTGTTGAAGGCCGAGATCGAGTAGAAGACGCCGTGCCAGACGGACTGCCAGAACGGTTCACCGAGAGTGAGGAACCGTGGAACGAGGGCCAGTGCCAGCGTGCCCTCGATGACCACGGACGTGGTGATCACGATCCGGAGCAGCGTGCCCACCTCGCCCAGGCGCCCTGCGTTGTTCATCGCCTCCTGGGCGATCAGCTTTCCGCGGACGCCTAGCTTTTTGCTCACCATCAGTGCCAGCAGCGAGGCCAGCGTCAGGGTGCCGAGGCCGCCCACGAAGATGCCCACCAGAATGACGAGCTGCCCGAAGAACGACCAATGGGCCGCTGTCGAAACCACCGTCAGGCCGGTCACGCACACGGCCGAGACGGCGGTGAACAGGGCCTGGTGGAGCGGGGTGTACTCGCCCGTGGCCGACGCCGCCGGCAGGGACAGCAGGCCGGTGAAGAGCACGATGACCACGAAGAACGCCGTGAGAGCCAGGCGCGCGGGGGAGGTGTTGGCGATGTTGTCGATAAAGTCGCGAATACCGGTGAAGATCCACAGGCCGTCCCGCTCCGGCGCTGCGGGTTGCCAGTTGGCCGGGCTCTTGGACCTCGACTGGCTTTGCGTCATGTGTGGCTTTTTCCTCGGTTGAATCTGCTTCCTCCAGTAGTAAACCACTAAAGTCCGCCATATGGCCGGGCCGGGCGCGGAGCGCCGCGGCGGTAACCCCGCTCGGGTAGCCTGTGAGTGATGACTTTCCTGCCCGGACTCAGCCTCCCCGTACTGCCAACGACGGTGGTATGGGACGCCGCCATGACGGCGTACAACTTTGGTCCGGGCCACCCGATGGCGCCGGAGCGGCTTGAGCTCACCGAACGGCTGGCCCGGAGCCTGGGCCTGCTGGACCTTGCGCACGTCAGGCTGGCGGCCCCGGAGCTTGCCGATGACGGCGAGCTGACCACTGTCCACAGCCCCGAGTTCGTTGCGGCGGTCCGCCGCGTCAGCGAAGATCCCACAGCCACTGACGAGGCCCACGGGCTGGGCACCGAGGATGACCCGGCCTTCGCGGGAATGCACGAGGCCGCCGCACGCCTCGCCGGGGGATCCCTGCTCGCGGCCAGCTCGATCCTGGACGGCTCAGCGGTGCACGCTGTGAACTTCGGCGGCGGGCTCCACCACGCGTCACGCGACCGGGCCAGCGGTTTCTGCATCTACAACGACGCTGCGCTCGCCATCCGGAAACTGCTCGACGGCGGCGTGCAGCGCGTGGCATACATCGACGTCGACGCCCACCACGGGGACGGGACGCAAAGCATTTTCTGGGACGATCCCCGGGTCCTCACCATCTCCCTGCACGAAACGGGGATGACGCTCTTCCCAGGCACCGGCTTCGCCAACGAGATCGGCGGCCCGAACGCCCTGGGCAGCGCCGTTAACGTTGCCCTCCCGGCCGGCACGGGCGACGCCGGCTGGCTTCGCGCGTTCCACGCGGTGGTTCCCCAGCTGGTTGGGGCCTTTGAACCGGACGTGATCGTGAGCCAGCACGGCTGCGACTCCCACCGCCTGGATCCGCTGACGCACCTCAACGTCAGCGTGGACGGCCAGCGCGAGGCGACCACCGCCGTCGGGAACCTCGCCGCGCGCCACTGCGACAACCGCTGGATTGCCACCGGCGGCGGCGGGTACCACATCACCGGGGTGGTGCCGCGGACGTGGAGCCACCTGATCGGCATCGCCGCGGGCCGCCCCGTGCCTTTGCGCACGCCGGTGCCGGAAGCGTGGCGGACGTACGTCCACGAGCGGTACGGCACTGCAGCCCCCGCGTTCATGGGCGACGACGCTGACGTCTGGTGGCGGTCGTGGGAGGTCGGGTTCGATCCCAACGACGACGTGGACCGCACCGTGATGGCCACCCGCAAGGAAGTGTTCCCGTTGTACGGCCTGGATCCCTGGTTCGACTGAGACGGCTCGGACATGAGCCATCGGATGGGCGAAATAGTAGATGCCATCCGGCGTATATGTCGCTAGGGTTGGACTCATGGTGACAGACGACGTATTTGCCGTCATTGCTGAGGCAACACGGCGTGACATTCTCGCGTCCCTCCGCGAGGGGGACAAAGCAGTGGGGGAGCTGGTCGAGGAGCTCGCCGCCAGCCAGCCCACCATCTCCAAACACCTCAAGGTGCTGCGCGAGGCCGACCTCGTGAGCATGCGCGCGCAGGGCCAGAAACGCTACTACGCGCTCAACCCGAAACCGCTGGCGGGGATCGCCAGCTGGTTGGAAACCTTCGACGTCGGCCCGTCGGCTGCCGCGGCCACGTCGCCCGAGACCACGGCCCACGGCGGGTCCGACGAGGAACCGCAGCGCGCGAACGCGCTGCCCCAGAGCGCCGGAACTGCCCGTGCCGCCGCCTCGCCGGCGGCTGCTCCGGCCACGGTCGTCCCGGAAGCCTTTGCCGCCGCCGGTTCCGCCGCGGCCGGTCCCGCCGGCACAGCGGCCGGCGCTGCAGAACCTGCCCTCGACGCACCCGGGCGACCCGCCCACGGGCAGCTGAGCCCCGCCGTCGTGGTTCCAGGGGGCCCCGCCCACGACGACACCGTTCCGCAGCAGATCGGACGCACCGTGGGCCGCGGTGCGAAGAAGGCGGCCGACCTCCTGGCAAACCTGCCGAAGTTCGGCCGCAAGAAATAGCCCAAGGGCTGGCGGGCGGCTTACTTGCCGAGGATCCGCACGTGGTCCGGGGTAAGTTCTGAGAGCTTGTTGACCCCGAGGAGGGCCATCGTCCGGGTCATGTCCTTTTCCAGGATCTGGAGGGCGCGGTCCACTCCGGCCCGGCCGCCCGCCATGAGCCCGTACAGGTAGGCGCGGCCAATCAAAGTGAAGTCCGCGCCGAGGGCCAGAGCTGCAATGATGTCCGCGCCGCTCATGATCCCGGTGTCGAGAATGATCGCGGCGTCACTGTTGTCCTTGGTGAAGGCTTCCTTGACGTCCGGGAGCAGGTGGAACGGTATGGGCGCCCGGTCCAGCTGGCGCCCGCCGTGGTTCGAAAGGATCACGCCGTCGGCGCCGTGGTCCACTACCTTGCGCGCGTCATCCACGGTCTGGATGCCCTTGACCACGAGCTTGCCCTTCCACGTCTCGCGGAGCCAGTCGAGGTCCTCGAAGGTCAGGGTGGGGTCGAACATCGAGTTGATCAGGTCAGCCACCGTGCCCGTGTAGCGGGAGAGCGAGGCGAACGTCAGCGGCTCGTGGGTGAGGAAGTTGAACCACCAGGCCGGACGGTAGGAGGCATCCAGCACGGTCTTCAGTGTCAGTGCCGGCGGGATGGTCATCCCGTTGCGGACGTCACGGAGCCGGGCGCCGGCGACGGCGGTGTCCACGGTGACCATGAGGGTGTCGTTGCCAGCCCTGGCAGCCCGCTCGATCAGCTCAAGGGAGCGGTCCCGGTCCGTCCACAGGTACAGCTGGAACCAGTTGCGCCCGTTGGGCGCCGCCTCGGCAACGTCCTCAATGGACGCGGTGCCCATGGTGGACAGCGTGTAGGGGATGCCGGCGGCTTCGGCTGCCTGCGAGCCGGCGTATTCGCCTTCAGACTGCATCATCCGGGTGAAGCCGGTGGGGGCGATGCCGACCGGGAGCCGTGAGGGCTTGCCCAAAATGTCGGTGCCCAGGTCGATGCTGGAAACATTCCGGAGGATGCCCGGGCGGAACTCGATGTTCAGGAAAGCCTCGCGGGCGCGGCGCAGGGTGATCTCGGCTTCAGCCGCGCCGTCGGTGTAGTCGAAGGGGGCCTTGGGCGTGCGGCGCTTTGCAATATCGCGGAGTTCCCAGATGGTGCTTGCCCTGTTGAGCCGTGCCGCCTTGCTGAACTCGGGCTTCTTGAACTGCATCAGCGGGGCAAGGTCCGAATACTTGGGCACCCGGCGCTTGAGGGCATCGGGTATGCGGGGAGCCTTAGGAGTACTGACCTCCGTGCCCGCTGGCGCCGTTTCCTTCGGCGTGGTGGGTGCCTTCGGATTGGTCGATTCAACTGTCTGCGTCATTGCTGCCTCCGAGTGCGGAATCATGTGGTTGGACCACACTCTAGTCCATGTGGTCCAACCACATCAACTAGGATGGGCGCATGCGCACGCACCAACTTGTCATGCAGTGGATCGAGGACCAGCTCTCGGGCGGGCAGCTCGCGGTGGGCGGGCGCCTCCCTGCGGAGCGCAGCCTGGCCGAGCAGCTCGGCGTGTCCCGGACCTCGGTCCGGGAAGCCATCCGCATCCTGGAGGCCATGGGCGTGGTGCGCGCCGGCGTCGGCTCGGGACCCGAGGCCGGGACGGTGGTGATTTCCGACCCGACTGCGGCGCTTGGCTCGGCCCTGCGGCTGCACGTGGCCACCCAGCACCTGCCGGTGTCAGACGTCGTGGAGACCCGCGTGCTGCTTGAGTCCTGGGCTGCGGCCCGGGCGAAGCCTGATGCCCCGGAGCTCCTTCACGCTTCAGAACTGCTCGATGACATGGACTCCGCCGGACCGGGAGTGGACGAATTCCTGGCCCTCGATGTCCGCTTCCACATTGCGCTCGCCGACGCCGCAGGAAACGCCGTGGTCAGCGCCATGATGGGGTCCCTGCGCGAAGCCATCCAGGGCTACGCCGCGAAGCTGACGGCGAACCTTCCCGATTGGGATGCAACCGCTGCCCGGCTGCGCTCGGAGCACAGGGAGATTCTGGAAGCCATCAGGAACGGCGACGGCGGCCGCGCAGCTGAGCTGGTTGCCGCCCACATCGAGGGGTACTACAAAGAATCCGGCCTTGGGCGCGGCCACGGCTGACAGCTCGCCCATAAAGCAGCTCGCCCAGAAGGCAGTTGGCGGCAGTGTTCACGACGGACACTGCCGCCAATTGTCATGGCAGGGAAGGGCTGGCTAGCGGACCTCGATCTCCAGCTCCTGGAAGTCGTCGGCCGCGTGCCGGCCCACCAGCAGCCGGAACGCCCCGCGCTCAAACTGCCATCCGCCGTCGTAATGGCCGAACGCCCTGGCGGGGATCCGGACCTCGACGCTGCCTGTGCCGCCGGCGGCCAGATGCGTCCCGGCATAGCCTGCAAGCCAGCGGACCGGGCGCTCCACTGCGGAGTCCGCACGGGCAATGTAGACCTGCACCACTTCGCGGCCCGTCCGGGCTCCGGTGTTGCGGACCGGAATGTTGACCACCACGTTCTGGCCGGCGGAAACGCACTGCGGCGCGTGCGCACGGCCAAGCTCGAACGCGGTGTAGCCCAGGCCGAAGCCGAACGGCAGCAGGGGCGCGGCACCGCCGGCGGCTTCCTGCTTGAGCCAGGCGCGGTATCCGACGTGAATGCCCTCGGAGTACACCACCTTGCCGTCCACGGGTGTGGTGTTGAGAACCGGCACGTCCTCAACCGCGGCGGGCCAGGTGGTGGGCAGGCGGCCGCCTGGTTCCTCCTTGCCGAGCAGGATGTCCGCCACCGCGGAGCCAAACTCCTGGCCGCCGAACCAGCCGAGCAGCACAGCGCCGACCTTGTCGATCCACGGCATCAGCACGGGAGAACCGGAATTGACCACCACAACGGTGCGTGGATTGACGGCGGCCACAGCTTCGACGAGCTCGTTCTGGTGACCCGGCAGGTCCAGGTCCTTGCGGTCGAATCCCTCGGACTCTATGGCCGCGTTGGTGCCCACAACCACCACGGCGACGTCCGAGGTGCGGGCGTCTTCGACTGCGGCCCGGATCTCCGCCTGGGGATCATCGACGACGGTTTCCTCGCCGAGCAGGATGGCGATGAGCGGGATCTCCTGCTGCTGCGGCAACTCATAGAGAGCCTCGATGGCCGTGCGCTGGCCCGCCGTGGTCTCGATGGCATGAACTGTCTGGGGCGGATCGAAGAGGGCGGCTCCGAGGACATCGGTGTCGTCCTCCAGTTCTCCGCTGAACACGTCCGCGCCGTCGACCGACAGCCGGATGCGGCCTACCGTGCCCACGCCCACGTGATGGGTGCCGGCAGTTTCAGCAGTCCATTCGGTCTGCATCCGGACGAAGGCCGTGCCGTCCGGAATGCCGACGCCGAACCAGATGAGGTGCGAGGCCAGCCGGTCCTCGCCGGAGATCTCCCTGCCGTCGGCGTCAAGGAAGGTCACGCGCATCCCCGGGACGCCGCTGACCGGATTGTGCAGCGACCTCCGGGCAAACGGCTGGATTCCCTCGGCAACCTTGGCGCCGCGTGCAAAGGTGACGGCAGCATCGCCCGGCAATGCCTTTCGGAGGCCTTCCAGCGGTGAGACGTTGTACCTGGGCATGACCGTGGCGCTGCCGCCGCCCTGCGTTCGGGCCTCTTCGGCGTTGTGGCCGATCACCGCCACGCTGGTCAACGACGCAGCGTCGAGGGGGAGGAGGCCGCCTTCATTGCGGACCAGCACAGCACCGCGGACGGCCACCTCGCGGGCCACCTGGGCGCCGTCGAGCGCTCGGGGGAACTCCGTGACGGCGGGCTCGAAGCCCGCAAGCGAACCGACACGGGCGGCCAGGCGCAGGATCCGCGTGGCCTTTTCCAGGATCGCCTCCCGGCTGACGCGGCCGTCGTGTACGGCGGCAATCAGTCTTGCGCCCCAGTGGCCCACCGGTCCGGGCATCTCGAGGTCCTGGTGCGCGTTCGCAGCAGCCACGGACCGGACGCCGGTCCAGTCGGAGACCACGACGCCGTCAAAGCCCCACTCGGTGGAGAGCGGTGTTTCGAGGAGCTTGTTCTCGCTTGCGGTGGTGCCGTTGATGGAGTTGTAGGAGCTCATGACCAGCCAGGCGCGGGCCTCGGTGATGGCGTCCTCGAAGGCGGCAAGATACAGCTCGCGGAGGGGGCGCTCGTCCACTACGGAGTCCGACGTGAATCGTTCAGTTTCGGCCTCGTTGGCCAGGTAGTGTTTCGGGGTAGCGCCGACGCCCATGGACTGCACCCCGGACACGTAGCCGGCGGCCATGGTGGCGGTCAGGCGGGGGTCCTCGCTCATGCACTCGAAGTGCCGGCCGCCCAGCGGTGAGCGGTGCAGGTTAATGGTGGGGCCGAGCACGGCGTGGACGCCCTTGCGACGCGCCTCCTGGCCCAGCACCTGGCCGTAGCGGCGGGCCACGTCCACGCTCCAGGTTGCGGAAAGGGCGGACGACGACGGCAGCGAGACGGAATCGTGCCGCTCGTCGAAGTCTTCGCCGCGGACACCGGCAGGGCCGTCGGAGAGCACGATGCGTTTGAGGCCGATTTCCGGCAGGGCGTGAGTGGACCAGACGTCCGCGCCGGTGAGGAGCCTGACCTGCTGCTCCAGGCTCAGGCTTGCTGCGAGCTCGCGCAGGCGGGCCTCGGCGGACGGGTCCAAGGGTGCGTCCAGCGGCGCGTCTGCGGGGCTGGCTGCAGACTCGTCGGATGCGCCGGGCTTCTGCGTCGAGAGTGTGGGGTTCATTTACTTGACTCCTTTGATGCGGGTTACGAGGACGGCGCCGATGATTCCCACGACGGCACCGCCGAGGAACAGTGCTGTGTAGCCGCCGAGCGCGATGACGGGGAAGGCGACAGCCGGAACAAGGGACTGGGGGAGTGCCTGGGCGATGTTGAAGACGCCGAAGGTCTTGGCGTTCTCAGTCTGTGTGCCGGGAAGCAGGTCGGCGATCAGGGCGACGTCGACGGCACCGAAGCAACCGAGGCCCAGGCCGACGATTGCCTGTCCCACCATGACCTGGTCTGTGCTGGAACTCGTGGCGATGATGATGAGGCCCGTCATCATGATGAGGGCGGAGGCGATGACGAGGGCCTTGCGCTTGCCGATCCTGTCGCTGATCCATCCTCCGGCAAGGCTCGTGACCACGGTGCCCGCCGAGCTGACGAGGGTTGCCTGGAACACCAGGCTGGCGATGCTCTCCTCTGCAACGTGGAGCTGGTCGGCAAAGAAATAGGGAAGGTACAGCAGTGCGGCGCAGTAGCCCACGTAGACCATGAACTTGGTGAGCCAGGCCCAGCCGAGGCCGGGATGGATGCGGGGGTTGAAGTGGAAGGATCCCAACACTTCCTTCAGGTTCAGAGGCGCGGGCTTCTCGGTGAGGACGCGGTCCTTGAAGGTGAAGGCGAATCCGATCGCCACTGCCGTGCCCACTATGCCCGGGACGATGGCCATCTGGAAGGCGTTCTCGAACAATTGCGCGAAGTAGGCACCGGACACGAGTCCGATGGACAGGGTCATACCGATCAGGCCGGACAGCCGGCCACGCTCCTGGGGTGCGGCCTGGTCAGGAAGTGTGGCCACGAGCGCGGCCAGTGCCGCGTTGAAACCGAGCTGCGCCACGATCCAGGCCACCAGCACCCCGGACACGTCCGCAGCCGCACCCAGGAGGAACAGCGCACCCAGACCGACAAGTGAACCGCCGATGATCCACGGCTTGCGCATGCCGAACCTGGACGTCGTGCGGTCGCTCAGCCGGCCGATGAGCGGATTGGCCAGCAGTGCCACAACGGCTCCGACGCCGGCCACGAGGCTCAGTGCGCCAGCCCGGGTGTCCGGCGTGGTGATCTCGGAAACCTTGATGGCGAGCACCACGATGGCAGGCGCGAGCAGCGCCATCCACAGGCCCGCACTGGCGATCGGCATGCCGATGACGTAGGCGCGCGGTGCCTTGGTGACTGAAGGGCGGGGTGATGGGGATGGGGCGGCCAGAGCCGCGGAATCTTGGGTAATGGTCGTGACGGCCACGGTGCCTCCTGACGAAAAGTGACCCTCCGTTGGGTCTTCGAGAAATAGCGTACAAGTAAAAACCAAGTCTGACTAGGTTTTGTCTCAGGTGACATAGCCGAACGTGAAATAAACTGGCGGAATGTCTACAACGAAGCCCCGCGGGCCGTATGCAAAAGGCGCGGAACGCCGTGAGCAGATCGTCCAGACGGCCACCGACGTGTTTGCCACCGAAGGCTTTGAAGGCACGGCCCTCAAGCGGGTGGCGGAGCTGGTGGGAGTCAAGGAGGCCACGCTCTTCCACTACTTCACCGGCAAGCAGGAACTCCTGACGGCGGTACTCGCCGAGCGCGACCGGCGCGGCCGGGAGCTGGGCAGCGCCGGGGAAAACGGACTGGCGGCGCTGGTGCCCGTCGCGGAACGGAACCGCGACGCCCCTGGGCTGACCACGCTGTACGCCGTGGCGTCAGCTACGGCAAATGATCCAGGGCATGCTTCCCATGGCTATTTCCAAGACAGGTACGCCCGGTTGGTCGAAGAGCTCGCGGCGGATATCGGGCACAAGCAGCAGTCCGGGGAGGTCCGGTCGGACGTTGCGGCCGAGTCCCTGGCGCGCCTGGTCATTGCGGCCTTCGACGGGCTGCAGCTGCAATGGCTGTATGACAAGAATGTGGACATGGCGCAGGGGCTCGGGGAGCTCATCGGCGTCCTGCTCGCCCCGCAGGCGTCCTAGTTCGCCCCGTCCGAGTTTTTTTTAGTTTTTGGCCGGTCCCGTACTGCCGCGGACCTCCACCTGCGGCCGAAAGATATTCACGGCATCCTGGGAGCCTTCGTTGCGGATCAGCGCACGCAGGCGGTGCCAGGCCTGAGCGCCGAGCTCCGTGATGGGCACCGCCGCCGTGGTCAGGGGCGGGGTGGTGTACCTGGCGAACTGGATGTCGTCAAAGCCTGTCACTGAGATATCCTCGGGCACCCGGACGCCGCGCTCGTGCAGTCCGCTGAGCAGGCCCATTGCCACAAGGTCGTTGAATGCCAGCACGCTGGTGCCGCCGCTGGCCAGCACGGCATCCACTGCACCGTGCCCGGCCTCGAAATTTGAACCGCCGTCAATCATCTGGAGTTCGATGCCGGGGTGCCCGGCCTGGAATTTCTCGAGCCCTTGCACGCGTAACGCGTTGGAGGCGCTGCGTGACGGGCCTGAGAGGAAGACAATCCGGGTGTGGCCTAGTTCCACGAGGTGCTCGGCCAGCTCCTGGATTCCCTGGCCATAATCCACCATGAGGCTGGGGACCCTGCTTTCGGTGGTGGTGCGGTTGATCAGCACCATTGGTTGCAGCGACGGCGCCAGCTCCTCGAGTTCGGCATCCCCCATGCGCGGTGCGCAAAGCACCAGACCGTCGCACCGCCGTCGAGCCTCTCCGGCCAGGATGGCCTCCTCGCTGGAGACTTCGGAGGAATCGGCGATGAGCACGCGGTAACCGTCCCGGGCAGCGGCCCTGCTGAGTCCCCGGAGGATGGCCTGGAATGTGGGGTTGGCCAGGTCCGGCACCACGATGCCGATGGTGTCGGTCTTGCCCAGTGCGAGGCTGCGGCCCACCGGGTTTGGCTGGTAGTTCAGCTCGGCGGCCGCCTCCCGGACCCGGGTAGCGATGGCAGGGTCCACCGTGAGGTTGCCGTTCATGACACGCGAAACCGTCGCGTGCGACACCCCCGCCTTCAGCGCAACGTCGGCTATGCCGATCCGCCGAGTGGTTGATCTCCGGCCCATGTGGTCCCTTCCCTGGCTGGCAACATCAGATCCCGCCGGAGCTGCGGATATTTGGTTGACGTACCTGCTGATGACTTGATACAAAGCATATAAGGCAATGAGAAAACGCTTTCTCATCCGATTCTTCCCATTCCAGGCCAGCCCGTCAACCGGTTGGCACCTCTGCCTTTGGAAAGGGGCAATCCATGGTCAACGTCGATACTGCTGGAGAAACGCCCGCGCTGGCTGAGGCCTCCGGCGCTGCAGCGGGTGAGGGCCAGGGGCGCACCCGTTTCGCCCTCGTCGGCACCGGATCCCGCTCGGAAATGTATGTCCGCGCCATTCTGGGCCAGCACGCCGACGTGGCCGAACTCGTGGCCCTCAGCGACGTCAATCCGGGCCGGGTGCAGTATTTCCAGGACCTGGCCAGCGAGCTGGCGGGCGGAAAGCCGGAACCCCTGGCCACCTTTGAACCGTCCAGGCTCGCTGAGTTCATCGCTGATCACGACATTGCGCGGGTCATCATCACCACGCCCGACTACACGCACGCCGACTTCATCGTCACCGCGCTGGAGGCGGGAGCCGACGTCGTGGTGGAGAAGCCGCTGACCATCGACGCCGAAGGTTGCCGGCGCATCACCGCGGCTGTGTCGAAGACCGGGCGCAACGTTGTGGTGACGTTCAACTACCGCTACTCGCCCCGGAACAGCGCCCTCAAAGAAGTCATTCAGAGCGGAGTGCTCGGCAAGGTCACTTCGGTGGACTTTTCGTGGATGCTGAACACGGTCCATGGCGCGGACTACTTCCGCCGTTGGCACCGCGAGAAGGCCAACTCGGGCGGGCTCCTCATCCACAAAGCCTCGCACCACTTCGACCTCGTGAACTGGTGGATCGACGATGTCCCTGTGCGCGTCTTTGCTTCAGGCGGCCTGAAGTTCTACGGCGACAAGAACGCAGCCGAACGAGGCCTGGGCGTCCGGCCGGAACGCGGCACCCCAAGTCCCGCAGCAGGCAATCCCGACGCCGGGATCCCGGCCACGGGCGCCGCCGCCACGGGAGCCACCGGCGCCGTCACGGACCGTGAGGCCGGCGCCGTCACGGACCGTGAGGCCGGCGCCGACCCCTTCCTCCTGGACCTTCGTGAGGACGAAAAGCTGCGGGAGCTCTACTACGAGAATGAGCGCTATGACGGCTACCGCCGTGACCAGGACGTGTTTACCGCCGGGATCACCATCGAGGACAACCTCGCGGTCGTGGTGGATTACGACGGCGGGCCCACCCTGAGCTATTCGCTCAACGCCCACAGCCCCTGGGAAGGGTACCGGGTGGCCATCAACGGCACTGAAGGCCGGGTCGAGCTGGAGGTGGTGGAGCGGTCCGCCGTGCTGCACGGCAACGGCAAGAAGACTGTGGTGGACCCAAGCGCCACACCGGTCGAGGAGGACGACGCCGTCCGCCGCAATGGTGAGCGACTGGTGGTACAGCGCCACTGGGAGGCTGCCTACGAGATGCCGATCATCAACGGCGAGGGCGGCCACGGCGGGGGCGACATCCTGCTCCTCTCGGACCTTTTCAACGGTCCTGGCCCGGATCCGCTGGGCCGTCCCTCCGGTTACCTGGACGGACTCCGCTCGGTATCCGTGGGCATTGCCGGAAATGAATCCCTGGCCTCGTCCCTCCCCGTCCGCATTGACGAGCTCAACCTCGGCGCGGACCTCCACCGCGGCCGCTGAGCCGGCGGACCACAAGTTAGGAAAATCGATGAGGATTTTAGTTACCGGCGGCGCAGGCCGTCTGGGACGCAGCGTCGTCGAAGGCCTCGCCGGGGCCGGCCACGATGTCATCTCAGTTGACCGGGACGCCGTGCCCGCAAACCGGCTGCCCGCCGGCGCCGTTCAGCTCACCGCTGACCTTCTAGCGCCGGGGGAGGCCCTGCGTCTGCTGCGGGACTCAGCGCCCGACGCCGTCATCCACCTCGCGGCGATTGCCGTACCTTTCAGCGCGCCGGAGGACGTCATCTTCGGCACCAACACCCGGCTCGCCTACGCCGTTCTCAGCGCCGCCACGGAGGCGGGGGTCCCGAAAATCGTCACCGCGAGCAGCCCGACCGTGCTGGGTTACGGTTCACCTGCCGGCTGGCTGCCGGATGCCTTCCCGCTGGACGAGGACACAACACCCAAACCCTGGAACGCCTACGCCCTGTCCAAGCTGATCGCCGAACAGACGGTGCAGATGTTTGCCGCGGCGCAGGGCGGAAGGATCCGCTACGCCGCGTTCCGTCCCTGTCTCGTGATCTCGCCCGAGGAGTGGGAGGGCGCGCCAACCCAGCAGGGCCATACCCTGGCCGAGCGGCTGGCCGACCCCGTTCTCGCCGCACCCGCTCTGTTCAACTACGTCGATGCCCGCGACGTGGCCGATTTCCTGGGCCTGCTCCTGCAAAAAATGGACTCCATCCCCAACGGCCAGACGTTCTTTGTGGGCGCGGCAGACGCCCTCGCCACCGAGCCCCTGGCGGAACTCATCCCGCGTTTCCTCCCCGGCAGTGCCGGACTGGCAGCAGCCCTGACCGGCACGCGCCCTGCCTTTTCCATCGCAAAAGCCCGGGAACTGCTCGGCTGGGAGCCCACACGGAGCTGGCGGACAGAACTGAGAAATCCAGCACTAGGAAACCCAGGACTAGGTGACCCGGCACTAGGAAACCCAGCCCCACCACGCCTCAACGATGAGGCCCCCACGGCCATGGCCACGGCAGGAACCGGACTCAAGGAGACACCATGAAGTTCGACGGCGTACTTTTCTTCCCTGTCACCCCGTTCGCCCCCACGGCACCGTGGACGTGGCCGTCCTGAAGGAACACATCAGCTCCCGGCTGCCGTTCGGACCCGCTGGAGTATTCGCCGCCTGCGGCACGGGCGAGTTCCACGCGCTGGGCATCGACGAAGTGGGCACTGTGGTGGCAGCCGCCGTCGAGGTCGTTGCCGGCCGGGTGCCGGTCGTTGCCGGAGCGGGCGGACCGCTGGGGCACGCCACTTCGGCAACCCGGGCTGCCGAAGTGGCTGGCGTCGACGGACTTGGATTCAGCTTCAGCTAGTCAACGCTTAGCTACTCAACGCGGGCGCCGCTGCAGACCCGGTGAGTTGACCGCCGTCGTCACTCCGCGGCAGCGGATCCAGATGGCTGATACCGGCCGGGGTGACCTGCAGAACCTGGGCTGTGGCGATGTCGTAGAACAGCCCGGTGAGGTGCAGCTCGCCGGACCGGAGTGCCGCCTGAACGTCGGCATGGCGCTGCAGTTGCTCAAGCTGGACGGCCACGTTGACCATTGCCAGTTGGTCCACCTCTCCATATCCCGCGTTTGCCGCGGCGGCCTGTACCGGATGGCCGGCGCGGAATGCGGCCAGGCTGGGCCGGGCGTGATCGAGCCAGGCGTCGACGGGGCTGCGCCCGGCCTCTTCCCGACCGTCACCGGCCTTCGTGTCCCAACCCGCTGCGGGCTCAGCCAGCAGGGCCGTCATGGCACCGCAGCCTGAGTGCCCGCAGATGACCACGGACCTGACGGAAAGTTCGTTGAGCGCGAAGTCCAGAGCTGCTTCAACCGAGGGATCGAGCCGGTCGTTTCCCACCACGTTGCCGACGTTCCGGACGGTGAACAGGTCGCCGGGGCCGCTGCTCGTGATCAGGTTCGGCACCAGCCGGGAATCTGCGCAGGTCAGGAACAAGGTGTCGGGGTTCTGGGCTGTGGACAGTTCCTGCACGTGGGGACGGAGCAGGTGCGCGTGGCGCCGGTGGTAGTTGTCCACGCCCTCGAGTACCGGACGCAGCGGAGCTGGAGCCTCGGCCGCCGCGCCCGCGTGGGCCGGCCGTTCATGCTGCTGCCAGCTGTGCCACGGGGCAAAGCCGCAGCGGAGGGCGGAACGCGAGCTGCCACGCGCCGGAGGGCCGGCCTGGGCATCGTGCAGTGTGGCTGTACCGCTTTCCTCGATCTTCACGGTGCCGCCGTTGCTGACGTGCCGCCGGCGCCAGGCCTCCAAGGTGTCGTGGACGGGGTGATCAAGGAAGTCCACCTCAAGCTCCACGGTCACGTGTGACTCCGACGGGACTGAAGCCAGCACATGGCTCAGGCGGGGAAGGGAGAGGAAGCTGCAGGAGCCGTCAATGACCACCCGCCAGCGCCGTTCGTCCCTCTCGCCCAAAGGTTCCGCGTGGATGCTGGCCCGGACCACGCGCCACAGGACGAGCGCCACGGCCAGGGCGAGTCCGGTGAGCACGCCTGCGAGGAGGTTGACGAACACCACGGTGAGAAGCGTGACGGCATACACCGCCAGGTCGCCGGTCATGCGGGCGGTCTTGAAGTCAGCCACCTTCACCAGCCGCATGCCGATAATGATGAGCAGGCCTGCGAGGACGGCCACCGGAACCAGTTCGATAACCCCCGCAAGAAGGAGCGAGAAGACGAGGACCCAGATGCCGTGAAGGACGGCCGACTTGCGGGTCCGTGCCCCTGCTTCAAGGTTTGTCGCGCTGCGCACGATCACACCAGTGACGGGCAGGCCGCCCAGCATTCCGGACGTTACGTTCGCGGCTCCCTGGCCGAGGAGTTCACGGTTGAAATCCGTCCGGGCGCCGTGGTGCATCCTGTCCACGGCGACGGCGGAGAGCAGCGACTCCACGCTTGCTACCAGGGCGATAGTAATGACGCCGACCGCAACGGCCCCCCAGTGTCCGCCCGGCAGCTGAGGCAACGACACTGCGTCCAGCAGCGACCCGTCAAAGGTGATCCGGTCGACGTCGGACTTGAAAGGCAGTGACAGAGCCGTGGCGGCGACCACTGCCACCAGTGGCGCGGGGACCCGGCGCACGGCGGCCGGCATGTGCTTCCAGCCGAGCACAAGGAGGATGACGGTGACGCCGAGGACAGCGGCCTGGTGGTCCAGCGAGGCGATGGTGGACGGAAGGGCCTTGACGTTCTGCCATGCTGATTCGCCGGCCTCGGCGCCGAGCATGACATGCGCCTGCTGCAGGACGATGATGATGCCGATTCCGGCCAGCATGGCGTGGACGACGACGGGGGCGATGGCCAGTGCCACGCGGCCAACTCGTGCAAAGCCGAGCAGGGCCTGAAGAACTCCGGCGGCCGCGGTGATGGCGCAGGTGGCTGGCCAGCCGAACTGGTCGATGAGACCGGCGACGATGACGGTGAGTCCTGCGGCCGGGCCGCTGACCTGCAGGGGCGATCCTCCGAGGGTGCCGGCCACGATGCCTCCGATGGCTGCAGCGATCAGGCCGGCCATAACCGGGGCGCCGGAGGCCGCGGCGATGCCAAGCGACAGCGGAACCGCAACGAGGAACACCACCAGGGACGCTGGCAAGTCCCAGCGGAGTCCGGATGTGAGGACGGTTCGTAGGGGAATTCGGCTTCCGGTGTGTAGGGGGATTGGATCCGTGGCGGCTGTTGAGGGCATTTCAGTCCTTGGCTCGTTTGGCGGGTCCTTGTCCACGCTATTGATGCCGCTGTGAGGGCCGCAAGGGTCTCCATCGTGAGAAGAAACACCCGAGTGAAGCCGTAAACCCGGGCTTAATAAAGTGTGAACGGCTCCTTTTGACGTGATGAGAGGCGCCGCCACCTCGGGTTCGGTGAAGGCGGCTTCATCGCTTGCCCGATGGCTTCCTGCCGTGGTTCCGGGGTGGACGGCAGATGAGGAGTAGGCGCATGGGGATGGTCGGGCTTCGCCTCGGAATTCAGGAACAAAATCAAGTCAAGTTAGTAATTCAGCTCATCTGACGGTTCCCCGCCGCAAAAAAATTCTGCCCGTGCCTGGCCTCGCAGCCGCAAAATGAGCTTCACAACTGCAGCGTCAGCGGTCTTTCGATGCCGTCAGCCGGAGCGGACGGCCAGCGCGGGTGTGCAGTCAGGACATTGAGCCCGTTGCCGGTCAGCTGGATGGTGTCCTCGATTTTCACGCCCGGACCGGACGGGTTCCAAGTGAAGGGCTGGTTGACCACCACGGCATACCCTGCGCCTGCCGTGACCCGGATCGCGCCCGGCATACCCTGCCGGACCGCCTTGGTGATGCAGTTCCCACTGCTCCGGACCGAAGCCGTGGCGGACGTAAGCCGACTGGATTTCCGTGAATATGCCGGCCAGCCCGGCCCCCTGGCACCGTGGTAGCGAAGACGTCCGCGTCGACTGCAGCGATTCTGGCCTCAGCGTCCCGTTCCTCGGGGCTGGACGCATCGAAGCGGACACAGCGGGTCGCATTGGCCACGAGGCCGTCACGCCTGGCGCAGGCCACCAGCATTGCCCTGCGGCCAATCGGTAAGCGACGAAGCTTTGGGCTGGGTGCCGGGTGGGCAGCGTCTTATGTTCGGTGGTGGTGGTTGCGTCGGGGTTTTTGGGTGGGGTCGATGTGGGGTGGGGGGATGAACCAGGGGATGCCGGTGGTGATGTGGATTTGCCATTGTTCTTTGTGGATGAGGTGGTGGTGGTGGGTGCAGAGGAGGACGCCGT
>NZ_JBFTKK010000019.1:0-90731 GCF_056395905.1 Arthrobacter sp. 05T444 | reverse complement strand
AGATCCAGGCCGGCCGCGTGTGGGTCAACAACTACCACGCCTACCCGGCCGGCGCCGCGTTCGGCGGCTACAAGTCCTCCGGCATCGGACGTGAAAACCACGCCATGATGCTGGACCACTACCAGCAGACCAAGAACCTCCTGGTCAGCTACAACGAGAACAAGCTCGGCTTCTTCTAAGCCGCACCGACCCGGGCGGGGACGGCCCAATCCGTCCCCGCCCGCCCCACCTGGCCACCCCTCAGGAAGGCAGCACCACCGTCACCGCACTCAGTTCAACAAATGCTCTAACGACGCAAGGATCGCCAATGACGACGACAATGCAAGCAGCCGTAGTAACCGAATTCGGCAAGGACCTCCAGATCCTGACCGTTCCCGTTCCGACGCCCGGCCCCGGTGAGGCGCTGGTCAAGGTTTTGACCACCGGAGTCTGCCACACCGACCTGCACGCCGCGGAGGGGGACTGGCCTGTCAAGCCCTCTCCGCCGTTCATCCCCGGCCACGAGGGAGTGGGCGAAGTGGTGGCTCTCGGAGAGGGAGTCACCGACCTCGCCATCGGAGACCTCGTAGGCAACGCCTGGCTGTGGTCCGCCTGCGGCGACTGCCAGTACTGCCGCACCGGCTGGGAAACCCTCTGTGAAGCACAGAAGAATGCCGGCTACAGCGTGGACGGCTCGTTCGGGCAGTACATGCTGGTGGACACGCGCTTTGCCGCCCGCATTCCGGCGGGTTCGGATCCGGTGGAGGTTGCGCCCGTCCTGTGCGCCGGCGTCACGGTCTACAAGGGCCTGAAGATGACTGAGACGAGGCCGGGCCAGTGGGTCACCATTTCCGGCATCGGCGGGCTGGGGCATATTGCGGTCCAGTACGCCGTGGCCATGGGCCTGCGCGTAGCGGCCGTGGACATCGCCGACGACAAGCTGGCCCTCGCCAAGGCACACGGTGCCGAGCTCACGGTCAATGCCCTGCACGAGGACCCGGTAGAGGTCATCCAAAGGGAAACGGGCGGCTGCCACGGCGTCCTGGTCACGGCCGTCCACCCGTCCGCTTTCGGCCAGGCCATCGGCATGGCACGCCGCGGCGGCACCATCGTCTTCAACGGGCTTCCGCCCGGCGACTTCCCGGCGCCGATCTTCGAAATCGTGCTGAAGGGCCTCACCGTCCGCGGCTCCATCGTGGGCACCCGCCAGGATTTGGAGGAGGCTCTGGACTTCTACGCGCAGGGCAAGATCCATCCCACCGTGTCCGCCCGGGAGCTCTCTGAGGTCAACGCGGTCTTGGACGAGATGAAGCACGCGAAAATCGACGGCCGCGTCGTGTTGAGGTTCTGATGAGCGGAATCGGTGATGACTGAAGCCAGTCTTGACGCCGCGGTGACGCTGCCCGGGGAGGACTTCTCCCGGGTAGCGCTCACCGCCGAGTCCGTGCACCTCCTCAGGAAACTCTGGGCCCAGCACGGGCCGCTCATGTTCCACCAGTCCGGCGGCTGCTGTGACGGCTCCTCGCCGATGTGTTTCCCGGCCGGGGAGTTCCTGACCGGGGACTCCGACGTCCTGCTGGGGCGCTTTGAAATTCCCGACGGCGGTCCCGGCGCCGATGCTGAAATGGGCACCATGCCGCTGGACTTCTGGATGTCCAGGGAGCAGTTCAACTACTGGAGCCACACCCATTTGACTGTGGATGTGGTGCCGGGCCGGGGGAGCGGTTTCTCGGTCGAGGCACCGGAGGGCAAACGGTTCCTGATCCGTTCCACCCTCATGGACTGGCCGGTCTGAGCCATCTCAGACCGGATGTAATACGCCTTGGCAAATGACGCACAGGTGGGGCTGCGAACTAGCGGCCCCACCTGTGCGTTGCCGGTTAATTGACTGGTTGAAAACCCCCAATTTGGGTGGCTCAGCAGGTGAAACAGCGGCAGAGAGGTTGCTGCCACAAGGTTTTCACGGGCACACCATCGCACGATGGCACGGTTACATCCCTCCTAGCGGCAGGTGTGCCATGAAAATCTCAGCCTGGAAGTCAGACGGGGGCGCGGATCAAAGTCGATCCGCGTCACCCACCGATCCACCAACAAACCGGCGTCAACGACGCAAAAAGCACGGCAAGCAGGCCATCTCCTTTCGGACGGTGGCAGCAGTAACCACACTCATGATGCCAATCGCCATGGGGTTGCCAGTTGTGGCAGCCAACGCGGTGCAGGCGCCGGTGGGGGAAGGTTTTACCGTATCCCCTTCCGATCTCTCCTACATCCTGAAGCAGATCAAGATCGCTGAAGCCCATGTGGCCAACACGACCTCAGCCACCGGCCCCTGTGGTGCGCTGATCGGGACTGGCCCCAACCAGATCCCGAGCCCCCTGGTTTCTCAGGGACTGCGGACGGTCGACGGGTCATGCAACAACCTTCAGGCGGGCCAGGAGACGTTCGGTGCGGCTGACCAGAAGTTCCCGCGCCTGACCACGCCGGTGTTCAAGAGTGCCGAGAACTCGCCTCCCGCGTTCGGCCCTTCCCAGCCGACCTCGTACGCGCAGAAGAAGGGCAACGTTTTCGACTCCGAGCCCCGCGTGATCAGCAACCTGATCGTGGACCAGACCTCGACCAACCCTGCCGCTGTCGCAGCGGCCGGTAACCCGGTCAGGACGCAGGGCAACACCGGCGTCGTCCCCTGCACCACGGACCCAGATCCCCTGGCGACTCCGCCTGTCGCCGGCGTTCCCGTAGACTGCGTGCCGTCGCACAGCACGCTGTTCATCCCGAACGTGACCACCGACGTCGGCCTCTCCCCGCCCTACAACTCGATGTTCACGCTGTTCGGCCAGTTCTTCGACCACGGCGTTGACCAGACCGTCAAGAGCGGCGGAACCGTCTTCGTTCCGCTGAAGGATGACGACCCGCTGATCGCAGGCCCGGACCACGTCTTCGGGAACGCGGACGACCTCAGCCCGAACCTGCGCTTCATGGTGCTGACCCGGGCCCAGAACCAGCCCGGTCCGGACGGCGTCTTGGGTGACAACCCCGCGACTCCTGCCGATGAAAGCGCTGACGATATCCAGGATGCGAACAACACGGACTCGCCCTGGGTGGACCAGAGCCAGACCTACACCTCGCACTCCTCGCACCAGGTGTTCCTGCGGGAGTACGTTGATAACACCGCCGGGAGCCCGGTCGCCACGGGCAAGCTGCTCGGTGGACCTGCCGGCCCCACAGCTGGCGGCATGGCCACCTGGACCACCACCAAGGCCCAGGCCTCGGCGCGTCTGGGTATCCAGTTGCTGGACAAGGACGTCCTGAATGTCCCGATGGTCGCCGCGGACCCGTACGGCAAGTTCATTCCCGGCCCCGCCCGCGGTCTGCCGCAGTTCGTGACCGCGACCGGACTCGTGGAGGCCAACCGCGCCGACAACGGCGGCCTGGGCACCCTGGTGCCGGCGAACGTCAAGTACTTTGACACCCCGTTCCTGACGGACATCGCGCACAACGCGGACCCGAGTCCCCAGGACACCGACAACAACCCGGCCACGCCGCGGGTGACGCCGGCGCCTGATGCTGACAACACGGCATCTGCCGACTTCGCCAGCCAGCCGGCGGGTACCTACGACGACGAGATGCTGAACGCGCACTTCATCGCCGGTGACGGCCGGGTCAACGAGAACATTGGCCTGACCACCATTCACCAGATCTTCCACTCCGAGCACGATCGGCTCGTCGGCGACATCGAGAACGTCCTGACGACCGATACTTCCCCCAGCGGCGTCGCGGCTTTGGCCGAGTGGAAGCTGACTGCCGGTGCCGCCGGCTGGAACGGTGAGCGGCTCTTCCAGGCCGCACGGTTCATCACGGAAATGGAGTACCAGCACCTGGTCTTTGAGGAGTTCGCCCGCAAGGTTCAGCCTGCGATCAACCCCTTTGAGCCGTTTGCGTTCACCCAGACGGAGCTCAACCCCGCGATCAAGGCGGAATTCGCCCACGCTGTGTACCGCTTCGGCCACTCCATGCTGACCGAAACGATCTCACGCAGGAACGAGGACGGCGCCGGCTTCAATGGAGTCTTCGGAGATGCTGATGACACCAGGGGTAGCCAGAACGACATCTCGCTGCTCAATGGCTTCCTCAACCCGCCGGAGTACACCAACGGCGGTCCTGCCGGGCCGCTGACCTCGGAAGAGGCTGCAGGAAGCGTCATCGCAGGGATGTCGGACCAGGCCGGTAACGAACTGGATGAGTTCGTGACCGACACGCTCCGCAACAACCTGCTGGGCCTGCCCCTGGACCTTCCGACGATCAACATGACGCGGGCCCGTTCTGAAGGAATTCCGCGGTTGAACGTCCTCCGCCGGGAGCTCTTCAATTCAACCAATGACGGCCAGCTGAAGCCCTACACCAACTGGGTCGACTTCGGCGAGAACCTCAAGCACCCGGAGTCGCTCGTCAACTTCGTCGCTGCCTACGGTCTGCACCCGTCCATCACCGGCGCAACGACGCTGGCGGCCAAGCGGGAGGCCGCACGGCTGATCGTCAGCCCCGCACCCGCGGATGTCCCTCCGGCTGACGCCGCGGCGTTCATGAACAGCACGGACGCGTGGGCCAACACCGGCACGAGTTCGATTACTGGCCTCGACAACGTGGACCTCTGGGTCGGCGGCCTCGCGGAGCGGACAAACCTGTTTGGCGGTCTGCTGGGCAGCACGTTCAACTACGTCTTCGAGAACCAGCTGACCAACCTGCAGAACGGCGACCGTCTGTACTACCTGGCGCGCACCCCGGGCATGAACCTGAGGGCGCAACTGGAAGGCAACTCGTTCGCCGAGATGATGATGCGCAACACCAACGTGCACAGCCTGAAGGCCGACGCGTTTGCCACGGCGGACTGCAAGTTCGAACTGAAGAAGTTGGACGGCACGCCTGCGGGCTTTACGGCCTCCGGCAACACCGTAGCGGATGACCCGGACTCAGACTGCAGTGAGACGGATCTGCTGATCCGTATGTCCGACGGCACCATCAAGTACCGTGCGAGGAACACGGTCGACCCCTCCGGAATCAACGGCCAGAGCGTCTACAACGGCACCGCCGGAGTCGACCGCATCTATGGCGGCAACGACAACGACACTTTCTGGGGCGGTACCGGCAACGACGTCATCGAGGGTGGCGACGGAGCTGACATCGCGCTCGGCGGCGAAGGTGACGACATCATCACGGACCTCGCAGGTGACGACGTCCCGAAGGGCGGACCCGGCAATGACGCGATCGACGCCGGACCGGGCCTGGACATCATCATGGGTGGAGATGGCAAGGACTTCACGAACGGCGGAGCCAACGCCAACGAGACCTTCGCTGGAGCCGGTGACGACTTCGTGATGCTTGGTGAGAGCCTTGACGCCGCATTCGGCGACAGCGGCGATGACTGGGAAGAGGGCGGCGACCAGCCGGACCTGATGCAGGGAGACAGCGGCAACCTGTTCTTCCTGGATGATTCCCAGAAGCCCGGACACGACATCCTCGTCGGCCAGGGCGGCGACGACGACTACGACATGGAGGGCGGCGACGACATCGGCGTCGGCGGTCCGGGCATCGAGAAGGTCGCCGGAGCCTCCGGTTACGACTGGGAGATCGGTCAGGGCGACCCACAGGAACAGGATCTTGACCTGGCCCTGCCGATCCCTCCGCTGGACATCCTGACGGTCGGTGTCCGCGACAAGTTCAACGAGGTTGAAGCGCTCTCGGGCGGCAAACTCGACGACAAGCTTCGCGGTGACGATTTGGTTCCGAGCGCCGTTGGCGGCGCCGGGTTCATTGGATGTGACGTGCTGGATCAGGCCGGTGTGGACCGGATCGCCGGACTTGGCGACCTGGTGTCGACCTTCCCGACTCTGACATCCGACGTTGTGGCCGCTTCGGCCTCCAAGGACTGCCCGCTCCTCACCGGTGCGAACGTCTGGGGCGAAGGCAACATCCTCCTCGGCGGCAGCGGCAGCGACCTTCTCGAGGGACGCGGCGCCAATGACATTCTCGACGGCGACCGGTACGTCGGTGTCCGTCTCAGCGTCCGCACCAACGCGGCCGATCCGGCAAGCGAAATCGGCAGCGCCAGCATTGAAGGGTTGGGGCAGAGCGCCATGGCCAGCCGGTACCTGAAGGACGCCAGCGGCAACCTGACGGGACCGACGCTCCAGGAAAGTGTCTTCGCGGGAACCGTGAACCCCGGCAACATCGTGGCGGTCCGCGAGGTCCTCACGGGCTCCGGCGGCACCGACTCGGCGGTGTTCACCGGCGCGCAGGCCGACTACACCGTCACCACCACCGGTGGAACCGGCGTCCTTGGCTCTCCGGGGTCAACGACCACGGTGACCGACAACGTGGGCACTGACGGTACCGACACCGTGCGGAACGTCGAACGGCTGGTGTTCGCTGACACTGTCGCACCATCCGTTCCCGTCATCGGCGCGGCTGCTGCTACCGGCAGTGGCCAGGCCACGGTCAACTTCACGCCGGCAGCAGGCGGCCTTGCCACCAGCTTCGACGTGCGGGTGGTCAACGCAGCCGGAACCCAGGTTGGTGCGCTTCAGACGGCTGACGCCGGTGCCACCAGCCTGGTGGTGACGGGTCTGACCAACGGAACCGCTGTTAGGTTCCAGGTTCGGGCAGTGAACGCACTCGGCGCCAGCGCATTCTCGGCACTGTCCAACGCGGTCACGCCGTCGGCTCCCGTCCTTGCCAGCGCTCCGGCGATTGGCACGGCGACTGCGGGCAATGCCCAGGTTACGGTGAGGTGGACCGCCCCCGCGGCAGTTCCCAGTGCCGCAGTCACGCAGTTCCGAATCCGCGTCTTCGTGGGAACGAGTGCCACTCCGACCCGCGAGGTCACGGTAGGGAACGTCACGAGCAGCGCGGTGGCGGCCCTGATCAACGGCACGGGATACACCTTCGACGTCTCGGCAATCAACGCAGCAGGCACGGGCGCACCATCGGCCCGTACTCCGCTGATCACGCCGCGGACCGAGTTTGTGCTCCCGACGATCACCGCCAGGACGCCGGCCCTCGGCGCCAAGTCCGTCAGCCAGACGGCAAACGTGACGGCCACGTTCAGTGAATCGGTCACGAACGTCGGCTCCGGAACGGTTGTTCTCCGGCTCAACGGCAGTGCAACGCCGATCCCGGCCAGTGTGACCTACAACAACGCTACGAGGACCGTGACGGTCAACCCCACCGCGACCCTCCTCGCCGACCGTACGTACAACATGGCGTTCTCCTCCATCCGGGACACGGCAGGCAACACCATGGCCACACCGCCGTCATGGCAGTTCACCACCGGGCCCGCCCCGACGGTGGCTTCGGTGACACCGGCGATCGGTGCAACGAACGTGGGCCGCACGGCCAACGTCACGGTACGTTACAGCGAGCCTGTTACGAACGTCAGCACGTCAACGGTGGTCCTGAGGCGCGGCAGCCTCACGGGACCGGTCGTGACCGCAACGGTGACGTACAACGCGGCAACGAGGACGGCGACGCTCAACCCGTCGGCGACCCTCGTGGCCAACACCACATACACGATGGCCACCTCCTCGGTCCTTGACCTCGCCGGCAACCCGCTGGCGTTCCGGTCCTGGACCTTCAGGACAGGCTCCGTGTAATGTAATTGGCCGGCTGGCGGTTCCCACAAGGGGCCGCCAGCTGTCCTCCCGGACACCACGCCCGGCCCTCCACCACACCGCGCAGCCGCAGCGCGGAGGAGGGCCGGGCGTGGTTTCGCGTGCGCGGCGTCTCATTATTTGGGACAAATATGGCCGTCCATTGGATGGACACTATTATTGATAGGTCTGTTTCCTACCCCCAATCAGGATTGTGGATTTCCTATGAATCTTTTCCGGACCAAGTCCATCGAGCAGTCAATGGCCGACGCCGATGAACCCGGACGCAAGCTCAAGCGCTCCCTCAGCACCTGGGACTTGATGATCATGGGCGTCGCCGTTGCGGTTGGCGCCGGCATCTTCTCGGTGGGCGCCAAGGCCGCGGCGAACTTCGCCGGACCGGCTGTTACGCTCTCCTTTGCCGTGGCCGCCGTCACGTGCGCCTTGGCGATCATGTGCTACGCCGAGTTCGCCACCGCCATCCCCGTGGCCGGCTCTGCGTATGTCTTCACCTACGCAACCATGGGCGAGGTGCTGGCCTGGATCATCGGCTGGAACCTCATCCTGGAGCTGTTCACCGCCGCCGCGGTGATTGCGAAGTACTGGGGCATCTACCTCAGCAAGGTCTTCGCCCTCATGGGCGTGGAAATACCGCCCGCCATCTCCCTCGGAGGAGTTGACCTCTACTGGGGAGCGTTCCTCATCGTGGCGATCTTCACCGTGCTGCTCGTCCTCGGGACGAAGCTATCCGCCCGCGTGGGCAACATCTTCACGCTGATCAAGATCGGCGTCGTGATATTCGTGATCGTCGTGGGCTTCAGCTACGTCAAGTTCTCCAACTACACGCCGTTCGTTCCCGCCTCGGAGCCCACCACGGGCACCGGAGCAGCTGACGTCATGAAGCAGTCCTTCTTCGGTTTCCTCACCGGTGCCGCACCCGCCCAGTACGGAACGCTGGGCATCTTCGCCGGGGCCGCCCTGGTCTTTTTCGCGTTCATCGGCTTTGACGTGGTGGCCACGTCCGCGGAAGAGGTCAAGAACCCGCAGAAGACCCTGCCGCGCGGCATCTTCGGCGGCCTGGCACTGGTCACGCTGCTGTACATCCTGGTGTCCCTGGCCCTGACCGGAATGGTCTCGTACAAGGAGCTCGCAGCGGTCAAGAACCCGACGCTCACCACGGCCTTCGAAGCCGTGGGGAACACCGACGCCGCCAAGGTCATCGCCTTCGGCTCACTGGTGGGCCTGACCACGGTGATCATGGTGCTGCTGATGGGCCTCTCCCGCGTTGTGCTGGCCATGAGCCGCGACGGACTGCTGCCGCGGTCCTTGTCCAAGACCAGCGAGAAGCGTTCGACGCCGGCCCGGCTGCAGATCATCTGTGGTGCAGCGGTGGCACTGGTAGCCGGACTCACCAACGTGGATCTGCTGGAGGAAATGATCAACATCGGTACCCTCTCCGCCTTTGTGATGGTCAGCCTTGGCATCCTTGTGCTGCGCAAAAAGCGGCCGGACCTCAAGCCTGCCTTCCGGGTTCCGTTCGGCAAAGTGCTGCCCGTTGTGTCCGCGGTGCTCTGCCTGTACCTCATGACGAACCTGGCCGTGGAGACCTGGATCTTCTTCGCCATCTGGCTCGTGATCGGCCTGGGCATCTACTTCGCGTACGGCCAGCGGCACTCGCGCCTTAACGAGAAGTTCGCCGAGGCCAAGGCAGCCGTGAACCCGGCGGCCGTGGACCTGGACGACGAAGACACCTACACGCGCGTCTAACGCGACCCAGTAGAGCGCGAAAGGTCACCCGGGGTCTTCTTGATCCCGGGTGGCCTTTCCGATTCCCGGGCTGCCATTATGGGGCCGCATACTGGCCGACCCAGTCGACGAGCGGGCGGAGCTGTTCCCATCGGCTGGCCACCTCCCGTTTGGCGCCCGCAGTGGCGAGCCACCCGGCGTCTCGGAACGTGACTCCCGCTGACAGCGACTTGTGCTTGAGCAGCTCGGCCCGAGGGTGGTCCTTGTCGAAGCCCCGGGGCACGGTCTTGAGCTTCTCGCCTTCCACCACGAACCCGGCAGCGGCGATCCTGTCCACGATTTTCTGCAAGGCCGCGCCGCTGGCCTGGGCATCCACGGCGCTGCGGAACCGGGCAAGCTGCGCCGGCGTGTGTGAGTGGTAGCCGCCGCCGATCAGCAGCCCGTCCGCGCTGACCTGGATGTAGTAACCCACGCCTTCCTGCCGTGCGGCGAAGGCTCCCTGGGCGGTCTTGTACGGCGACTTGTCCTGCGAGAACCGGATGTCCCGGTTGGGCCGGAAGATCTTGCCCGGGCCGAACTTATCCTCCAGTTCGGCGAGCAGCAGCGCGAGCGGCTGCTTCACCTCCGAGTCATAGGTGTCCTTGTTTTCAAGCCACCATTCACGGTTGTTGTTGTTCTCCAGCTCCGCATAGAACCGGAAGGCGGCATCCGGGATGCCTTCGAACGTGTCCATACAAGGATCGTAGGGAGGCATCGTCAATACAGCCAGAGAAGGCATCGGCTATGTGGAAAAGGCCCACCCCGCCACGGAAATCCGTGACGGGGTGGGCGTGCCCGGTAAGGGCGGTAAAGCTGGGGTCAGAACTTCGCGGCCGCTTCGGCGTCCGACTCGGTCTGGGCTGCACCCAGGTTGGCGCGCAGCTTGGCGCCAAGCTCGGCGTCCACGTTGGTCCAGTACTGGATGGCGCGCTCCTTGATGCCCGGGCTCTTCACGCCGCCCACAGCACCGGTGATGGTTTCCAGCAGACGGGCCTTCTCGCCGTCGTTGTACACCTCGCGGTACAGAGTGCCGGCCTGGCCGAAGTCGCCGTCCTCAGCGTGCAGGGAGTGCGCGGCGAGCGTCAGCGCGCCGTCGTTCTCCCAGCCGCCGGCCGGGTTCTGCGGTTCCACGGCTGCCGGGCCGCCGAGGGAGTTCGGGGCGTAGACCGGAACGGAAGGGGCGTTGAAGTGGTAGCGCCCGGCACCGTCCTGGCTGTAGTTGTTGACCTGGTTCTTGGGCAGGTTCACCGGGATCTGGGCGTGGTTGGTGCCCACGCGGTAGCGGTGCGCGTCCGCGTAGGAGAAGATGCGCGCCTGCAGCATCTTGTCCGGCGAAGCGGCGATGCCCGGCACGAAGTTCGACGGCGCGAAGGTGGCCTGCTCGATCTGCGCGAAGTAGTTCTCCGGGTTCCGGTTCAGCTCCATGGTGCCCACCTTGATCAGCGGGTAGTCAGCGTGCGGCCACACCTTGGTGAGGTCGAACGGGTTGAAGCGGTAGGTCTTGGCATCCTCGTACGGCATGACCTGGACGTGGAGGTCCCAGGACGGGAAGTTGCCGGCGGCAATGTTTTCCTGCAGGTCGCGGATGTAGAAGTCCGCGTCCGAGCCGGCGAGAGCCTCGGCGTCGTCGCCCGTCATGGACTTCACGCCCTGGTTGGACTTGAAGTGGTACTTGACCCAGAAGCGCTCGCCCTCGGCGTTGATCCACTGGTAGGTGTGCGAGCCGTAGCCCTGCATTTCGCGCCAGGAGGCGGGCAGGCCGCGGTCACCCATGAGCCAGGTGACCTGGTGGGCGGACTCGGGGGACAGGGTCCAGAAGTCCCACTGCATGTCGGCGTCGCGCAGGTGGGTGCCGGGGAGGCGCTTCTGGGAGTGGATGAAGTCGGGGAACTTGATGCCGTCGCGGATGAAGAACACCGGGGTGTTGTTGCCCACGAGGTCGTAGTTGCCCTCGGAGGTGTAGAACTTGACCGCGAAGCCGCGGGGGTCGCGCCAGGTGTCGGGAGAGCCGTTTTCACCGGCGACCGAGGAGAACCGGATCAGCATTTCGGTCTCCGCACCTGGCTGCAGGAAAGCGGCCTTGGTGTACTTGGAGATGTCCTCGGTGGTCTTGAAGCTGCCGAATGCGCCGCCGCCCTTGGCATGCACAACGCGCTCCGGGACGCGCTCGCGGTTGAACTGTGCGAGCTTTTCGACCAGGTAGTGGTCGGTCAGGATGATAGCGCCGTCGGCGCCGGTTGCCTGAGAGTGGGCGTCGGACGTGACGGGAGCACCGGACTGTGTCGTGGACACAGCGGGCGCAGAGATGTTCTGAGTCATCTTTCTCCTATTTCTTTATTACTTGTCAGTTGCGTTCAGAAGGAAGTTTTTGGGCCTGCTGGCAGTCCCCGCAGATGCCCTGGTACATGACGTCGGCGATCTGGATGGTCATGGGATGGGAGTTCTCGTTCCAGTGCGGGGTGAGGCACGGGGCGTGGCCGACCGCGCAGTCAACGTCCTCCACGCGGCCGCAGCTGATGCAGATGGCGTGGTGGTGGTTGTCACCCACGCGCGTCTCGTACAGCGCGGGGGAGTGCGGCGGTTCGAAACGGCGGAGCATGTGCAGGTCGGTGAGGTCCCCGAGGACCACGTAGACGGACTGGGCGGTCAGCTCCGGAAGTTCCTCGCGTGCCGCCGCCAGAATGCTGTCCGCCGGGGAATGCGGGTGGTGTTCGACGGCGGCCAGCACCGCCAGCCGCTGTTTGGTCACCCGGCGGCCGTGGGCGCGCAGGGCCGCGGCCCAGGCTTCGTGGCTTTCCGGTTGCTCCGTCATGTCCCTATTCAACCACTTATTTTGACTAGATCACAATAAGGGGGGACTAACTCCCGTCCGCGGCTAGAGTTGCCGGGTGGGAAAACTTCTGGCTGACATCACTCCGCTGCGCGAAAGTCCGGCCTTCCGGCGGCTGTGGCTGGGTTCGGCCATTTCGAACGTGGGCAGCCAGCTCACCCTTGTGGCCGTCAGCCTGGAGGTTTACCGGCTGACGCAGGACAGCCTCTACGTGGGCCTGCTCAGCATCTTTGCCCTGGTTCCGCTGGTGCTCGGCGGACTGCTGGGCGGATCCATTGCCGATTCGCACGACCGGCGCATCGTGGCGCTGCTTTCCTCCTTGGTGCTGTGGCTCACCACGGGCGGACTCGCTCTGCAGGCCTGGCTGGAGCTGGGAAACGTGTGGCTGCTGTATCTGCTGGTGGCCGTGCAGAGCGGGGCCCAGGCCATCAACCAGCCGGCCCGCAGCGCCATCATTCCGGTGCTGGTGCGCAAGGAGCTCCTTCCGGCGGCGAATGCGCTGAGCATGATCACGTTCGGCCTGGGCATGACGGCGGGGCCGCTGCTGGCCGGCCTGCTGGTGGCGTCCGTAGGGTTTGGCTGGACCTATAGTCTGGACTTCGTGAGCTTCGCTTTCGCTTTCTGGGCATTGTTTAAGCTGCCGCCCATGCCGCCCGGCAAGGAGGCCGGCCGGGCGGGGCTGCGGTCCGTGGCGGAAGGATTCCGGTTCCTGGGCACCCGGCCCAACCTGCGCATGACATTCATCATCGACCTCGTTGCCATGATTCTTGCCCAGCCGAGGGCGCTGCTGCCCGCGGTGGGGGCCCTCATGATCGGCGGCGGCGAAACCACGGTGGGCATCCTCCTTGCGTCCACGGCCGTCGGCGCCTTTCTGGCGGGGCTGTTTTCCGGACCGCTGGGCCACATCCGGAGGCAGGGCAGGGCCGTGGTCTGGTCGGTCATGGGCTGGGGTGCCTCCATCGGAGGTTTCGGCCTGGTGGTGGTTCTCGCCGGCCGCTCCGGCTCCGGCGGCGTGACGCTGTGGCTGGTGCCCGCCGTGCTGTGCTGCGCCCTCGCGGGCATTGCGGACTCCGTGAGTGCGGTTTTCCGCACCACCATCCTGCAGTCGGCCACCCCGGACCACCTGCGCGGACGTCTCCAGGGGGTCTTCATTGTGGTGGTTGCGGGAGGGCCCCGGCTGGGCGACATGCTTGCCGGCGGCGGGACTAAAATTCTAAGTGAGGGCTGGGTCCTGCTGATCGGCGGAGTCCTGTGCATCGTGGTGGCCTGGGCGGCGGCGCGCTGTCAGTCCGGCTTCCTGACGTACGACGCCCGGAATCCCGTTCCGTAGCGGCCTTGCCGGAAGCAAGACCTCTGTGGGCAAGACCTGGAGTCCGGCCCCGACTCACGAGCAGTGGAGGCAACAGTGCACAATCACCACAACGGACTGAAGACGGCAGCGCTTTTCGGAGTGCTGTGGGCGGTTCTGCTGGCGCTTGGCGCACTGATCGGGTCCAGTATGCGCAGTGCCGCGCCCCTTTTGATCATGGCGCTGATCGGCGTCGCAACCACCGCCTACGGTTACTGGAACAGCGACAAAATCGCGCTCCGTTCAATGCAGGCCTACCCCGTGACCGAAGCGCAGGCCCCGGAGCTCTACCAAATGGTCCGGGACCTCTCCATGCGCGCCAGCCAGCCCATGCCGCGCATCTTCGTCTCGCCCACCATGGCGCCGAACGCATTCGCAACGGGGCGGAATCCCAGGAATGCGGCCGTCTGCGTGACCGAAGGCATCGTGCAGCTGCTGAGCCCCCGCGAGCTCCGCGGCGTCCTGGGCCATGAGCTGATGCACGTCTACAACCGTGACATCCTGACCTCGTCCGTGGCTGCCGCCGTGGCCGGTGTCATCACCTCGGTGGGGCAGATGCTGCTGTTCTTCGGCGGCGGCGACCGCCGCAACTCGAACCCGCTGGCCCTCATTGCCATGGCGCTGCTCGCGCCGCTCGCGGCGTCGCTGATCCAGGTGGCCATCTCCCGCACCAGGGAGTACGACGCCGATGAGGACGGCTCGCAGCTCACCGGAGACCCGCTCGCGCTGGCCTCAGCCCTGCGGAAGATCCATCAGGGGGTTCAGGCAGCGCCGCTGCCGCAGGACCAGCGTCTGGTCAACACCTCGCACCTGATGATCGCCAATCCGTTCCGCGGCGGGGCGATGACCAAGCTGTTCGCTACCCACCCGCCCATGCAGGACCGCATCGCCAGGCTGGAGCGGATGGCGGGCCGGCCGCTCAACTGACCTCCCGCCGTCGTACTTCAACGGGGCGGGATGCAGGTACTGGATGCAGGCTTACCCGAACGAACGCGCGTAGCACACGGACAGCGGCTCGCCGGCGTACGGCCCGAAGTTGTCGATCGGCCGGTAGCCCTCGCGCTCGTAGAACCCGATGGCGTCCGGCTGGGCTGTCCCGGTCTCGAGCTTGAGCTCGCGCAGCCCCAGGCGGGCCGCCTCGGATTCAAGGCTGCGCAGCACCGCGGCAGCCACTCCGCTCCCGCGGTGGCCCGGCAGCACGAACATCCGCTTGATCTCCGCCGAGGCCGCGTCCAGCTGCCGCAGCGCGCCGCAGGCCACGGCCGCGCCCTGCCCGTCGCGGGCGACAAGGAAGACGGTGATGTCCTCGGCGGTGGGTGCCGAGCCGGGTTCATGGTCGTCGCATCCGTACCGGGCGTCCAGTTCGGCCCGCTGCATGGCGCGGAGCCGCGTGCCATCCGCTGCGTCCCATGGCTCAGCTGCCACGCTGAAGTCCACGCCGGTGTTTGCGCCCTGGGTGGTTGTCATGCCGTAAAAAGCCCTTCGCCGAAGAATCCGCCGGGCCGCACTCCGGGAGGAACAGCGAACAGGCCCGAGCCGGTGTGCTGCAGGTATTCTACGGACAGGGTGTCCTGCCGTGCCATGGCCAGCTGCATCGGCACGTAGTGCGTGCGCGGATCCTTCACGAACGCGATGAAGAACAGGCCAGCATCCAGGTGGCCCAGGCCGTCGGAGCCGTCCGTGAAGTTGTAGCCGCGCCGCAGCATGCGCACGCCGTTGTTGTGTGACGGGTGCGCCACCCGGACGTGCGAGTCCCTGGCGATCAGCGTTTCCTGGTCCGGGCCCTTCGCGTCGAAGTCCGGGGCAGTGAACTCGGTGCCGCCGGAGAGCGGCGCACCTTCGGCCTTGGTCCTGCCGATCAGGCTCTCCTGCTCGCGAAGGGAGGTGCGGTCCCAGATCTCTATGTGCATGCGGATTCGGCGGGCCACAAGGTAGCTGCCGCCTTCCATCCAGGCTTCGGTGGCTTTGCCGCCGCCGGGGACCCAGACGTGTGCGTCGAGGAGCCCGGCGTCCTCGGCTTTCACATTGCTGGTGCCGTCCTTGAAGCCGAAGAGGTTGCGCGGTGTCTGCTGGGACCGGGACGTAGAGGATGTGCGGCCGAAGCCGAGCTGGGACCAGCGCACGCGGGTCTTGCCGAATCCGATCCTGGCCAGGTTGCGGATGGCGTGGACCGCCACTTGGGGATCATCGGAGCAGGCCTGGACCACGAGGTCGCCGCCGGTCCGCTGCTCCTGCAGGCCGTCCCCGGGAAAATGGGGGAGATCAATCAGGGCCTCGGGGCGGCGCCCCGCCAGCCCGAACCTGCCGGTTCCGTCCTTTTCGAAGAGCGTGGGGCCGAATCCGAAGGTGAGGGTCAGCCGGGCCGCATTCAGGCCCAGGGCTTCGCCGGTATCCTCGGGCGGGGCGTCCGCCGGCCCGCCCACGGCGCCGGTGGATCCGGTTTCCCGCCCTGCCGTCAAGGCAGCGGCAGCCTCCGTCCAGTCCTTCAGCAGCTGGATGAGCTCCGCCCGGTCCTCGGTGATGACATCGAAAGCCGCCATGTGCAGCCGGTCCTGGGCCGGCGTCGTGATTCCCGACTGGCGGTCACCGTAAAAGGCGACGGTGTCATTCGCCGGGCCCGCAGCCTCGGCGACGGCGTCGTGCCCCAGGAATCCTGCGGCCAGTCCGGCGGCAGCGCCCACACCGCCGGCCCCGGCGAGGGACAGCAGTCCGCGACGACTTACCTGGCTCACTGCACCACTGCCGACGTGAGCCGGGAAAGCGGTTCGCCCAGCGCATCGACCAAGGCCGCCAGTTTCTGGACCTGCACGGGCGTGAGCTCGCCGTAGTAGGCAAAGCCGTCACCCTTGGCGTGTTTCTTGAGCTCCGTCTGGAGTGCCGCGAACTTGGAGTCGAGTTCAGTCGCCAGCCCGGCGTTGTTCTGCTGGAGCGCGGGGCGAAGGATCTCGAAGGCGGTCCGTGCGCCGTCCACGTTGGCCTGGAAGTCCCAGAGGTCCGTGTGGGACCAGGTCTCTTCTTCGCCGGTGACCTTGCCGGTGGCCACCTCGTCGAGAAGTTCCTTTGCGCCGTTGCCCAGTTTGTCTGCGGTGAGGGTCACCGTTCGGGTGCGCCGGCGGAGGTCTTCCGTGTCCGCCACGAGCTGCTTGGCCAGCACTGCGCGCTCGGACGTCGTCATCGGCTGGTAGCCGGCAGGGGCGAAGAGGTCCTTCTCCGCCCGGTGCCACCCGGTCCACTGTTCGCCCGGCGCCAGGTCCGCCTGCCGGAGATCCAGCTTGGGGTCCAGATCGCCGAAGGCCTCGGCCACCGGCTCAATCCGTTCCCAGTGCATGCGGGTGGGGGCGTACAGGCTGCGGGCAGTGGCGGCATTGCCGTCCGCGAAGGCGGCGGCGAACGCTTTGGTGCCGGCCACGAGCTGGTCAACCTGGTCCTCGACGTAGGCGGAGTACTTGGCGGCGGCGGTGTCATTGAGTTTCTGCAGGGTGGCATCCCCGGAGACATTCCCGGCAGGACTGCCGGCGGGTGAAGCGGGGGCTCCTGCGCCTACTCCCGCGCCGGCGCAGGACGTGAGGACCAGGGGAAGGAGGACTGCGCCGGCAACCAGTCCGAGTGCGGAGGTGATGCTGCGGGCGGCCGGGCCTCGCGGAGCGCGGGATTGCCGGTCAAAGTAGGGCGCGTTCATGGTGTCCTCGGGGTCTCGGTGCGGGGGCGTGGGTACCGGCCTCGTGGTCAACTGACCCTAAGTAAGGCTGGCCTAAGCAGGAGACTACCCGCGGCTGAGAATTAAGCGAAATTTCCGTGCCCTAATTACGGGGGGCTCGTAAGGCTGAACGTCCGTGGGCTCAGATATACGCATGAGGCCGGGTGTCCGCGCCAGATGTGACGCGGGCGCCCGGCCCCGGCGGTCCAGCCGAAAGGGCCGGAGGTGATGCTTGCTAGCTGCGGAAGTTCACGAACTGGAGATCGGCCTCGTCAAAGTCCTTCAGCAGGGCCATGGTGGCCTGAAGGTCATCGCGGGACTTGGACGTCACGCGGAGTTCGTCGCCCTGGATCTGGGACTTGACGGACTTGGGCGCCTCGTCGCGGATCAGCTTGTTGATCTTCTTGGCGAGATCCTGGGCGATACCCTCCTTGATGGAAGCCTCCAGCCGGAATTCCTTGCCCGAAGCGTACGGCTCACCCGTGTCCAGGGACTTGAGCGAGATCCCGCGGCGGATCAGCTTGGACTGCAGCACGTCCAGAACGGCAAGGACGCGCTCTTCAGAGTTCGCCTTCATGAGGATCTTGTCATCGCTGAAGTCAACCTCGGCCCCGACGCCCTTGAAGTCGTATCGCTGCACCAGCTCCTTCTGCGCCTGGTTCAGGGCGTTCGCCACTTCCTGCTTGTCTACTTTGCTTACGACGTCGAATGTGGACTCGCCTGCCATGACTCTCCTCTTGATGGTGGTTGCTTTCGCCCGGCCGGCGCCGGTTGTGCCCGCGCATGGACTGCCCATTGCAAAGTTGTGCCGGCCCGGCCTGGCGTGGATATCTGCAGTCCAGCGTAGTACGGATGGGCCGGTTGTGAAGGTGAAACCCCTTTCACAGTTCTCTCATAGCGAAGGCACTGGTGGAACGAAGGTTGGCTGCGCAGAGTTGTAGGAGTTGGAAGCCGCCCCGGAAGGAATGCAATGACCCACCAGGCAGTCCGCTATGTCAGCCGATCCACCGCAGCCGCCGCCGGGGTGATCGCGACTGCAGCCACCTCGGTCACCGCCGCGGCCGTGGCCGCGTCGATCATCCTTAGCCCCGCCGCGGACGCATCATCGAGACTGGACGGCGTGCACGCGGACCTCCAGCGGGCAGTGCAGCTCCATCAGATCACCGAGGAGCAAGCTGTCCGGTTTGAAGCGAAACTCGCCGGGCGCATTCTCGGAGAAGCCTGAATTTCCGGGCTTTTTGGGCCGTTTCCGGCTCGATTCGATTCTTCGGCAGAAGTTCTGTAAAGTTGTCTTGCCCGCGGTTACTGGAAGCAATAACCCGGGTAACTTCTTTGAAGTTCGGCAGATTACCCGAGCGGCCAAAGGGGGCTGACTGTAAATCAGCTGGCAACGCCTACGGGGGTTCGAATCCCTCATCTGCCACCCACGGGAAAACCCCGTCTGACCTGCGAAACGCAGGCCGGGCGGGGTTTTTCGTCCCTGGAGGGCCCCTACAGCCTGGTGACCCAATGAGGCACCACCCGGGTCCAGCCTGTGCCGCGGCAACCCGTTCATGCTGCCGCTCAAATGCCGCCTCCGCACCCCTTCTCAAATAGACCAAATAGGGCCATGCTTTTGCTAACCCTGTCCGGACTTGGCAACGGTCTCAGGTAGAGGAGGCTGAATGCATCTTCTGGTCGTTCCTCGGTGAGTCGTCCCGAGAGACACTAATCCGCGCCCCGTCCACGGAGACTTTGCACGTATCCGTACTGGGTGCGGTTTCGCCAGCGCTGCCCTCCAGATGAGCCCAATGCGGCGGGCCGGGCGCAGCTGCTGGAATCCAGTAATTCCAACAGCGAAAGGCTACAGAGATGTTCAAGCCAAAAAGACGACCGGCAGCGTTGGGTTCCGCTTTCACGCTGCTCATAGCGATGTCCACAGTGGCGTCGTGTGGCGCGCCCAATGCCGCGCCAGCCCCGGCTGCGACTTCGGGGTCGTCGCAGTCGGCCTCTGCTTCGGCGACCCCGTCAGTAACAACCGAAACGACTTCGCCGGCAGCGTCGCCGACGGGCAGCGCGGACGCCACAGAGCTGTGCGGGCCCGGCTCTGCCATCAACTTTGACCTCAGCGCGTTCCAGGCGTCGCCGAAGATCGACAACAAGTGGTTCCCGCTGAAGCCGGGCGCGCAGTACACGACGACGGGCACCGTGAAGACCGAGGAGGGCACCGCGGAGCGGAAGGTTGTCCACGAAGTGACCGGCCTGACCAAGACGATAGACGGCGTGAAGACCCAGGTGATGTGGGACCGGGACTATGCTGACGGCGTGCTGGTCGAATCCGAACTGGCCTTCTTTGCCCAAACGGAGTCGGGGACAGTCTGGCTGTTTGGGGAGTACCCGGAAGAGTACGAGAACGGCAAGTTCACGGGCGCCCCCAGCACGTTCATTCACAGCATCTCCGAAGCCCAGGCCGGCGTCGCCATGCCGGGCGAGCCCAAGACCGGCACTCCGGAATATGTTCAGGCCCATGCACCGGCAGTGGACTTCCTGGACTGCGGCAAGGTCTTCAAGGAGAACGATCGGGTGTGCGTGCCCACTGGCTGCTACGACGACGTGCTGGTCATCGATGAACACAACCCGCTGGAACCGGCTGTTGGGCACCAGCGGAAATACTATTCAGCGGGCACCGGACTGGTGAAAGTGACGGCAGTGGGCGGCGCAGACCAGGAGACCCTCGAACTGGTCAAGATCGAGCAGCTGACAGACGCCCAGCTGAAAGAAGTCAACCAGGGGGCAATGAAACTCGACGCGCACGCATACCAGGTCAACAAGACCGACTACGCCAAGACGCCCCGCGCCGAAGAGGCGGCTGCGGGCACCGGCGGCTACTGAGGAGTTGAACGACCAGGACGACATGGGTTTCCGGACCCATCGACCGGTCCCCATCGCGGCGAACGGCCGCCCTAAAGGGACCGGTCATTCCTGGAACCAGCAATTTTTCGGCCGAGGGCAGCCACTTACGGGCATGGCGTAGCGGCTGCCGGGTATCGTGGGCCGGGCCGCCCTGCTGCTAGTTAAGGGCTATCACGAGCATTTGGGTGGTACCGGGAATGCAGGTCTGCAGCACCGCCCTGGGGAACCCGCCAAACACGGCGGCAACATCGTTGGTGGTACCGCCGTTGGGAACCTGGCCCCGGGCGGCCACCGTGTAGGTGCCGTAGCCCGGAACGTCCACTCTCTCGCCTACCTGGATTCCGGAGAAACGCGCCCAGCCGCCGCAGAAGTCGTGTTCAGTGATGAAAAGCGAGTACCCGTCGTCTGGTGTGTAGTGGATGGGTCCGATGCATTGGTCCACCATGGCCTGTCCACCTGCGCCAGCAACGTAGATGGTCCGGACGAGCGGCACCGGAGCCGGTGCCGGCTGCGGAGGCGCGGGTTTTGCCGGGGCCGCTGCGGGAACGGGTACCGTTACCCGAGCGGGTGCCGCCACCGCGGCACGTGCCGGAACGGGAGCAGGCGCCGGAGCCGGAGCACGCACCGGCACCTTGGCGGCGGGGGCAGTTCTGTGCGGGGCCGCAGTCACCCGGGCCTTCGCAGCAATCGAGGAGGCGGATGTCTTCTTTGGGACCGTGCGGCTAACTGCGGCGGACACCCGCGGCGACGGCCTGGCGGCGGGTTCGGAAGCGGGCATGTCTGACACTGAGCCCGGCCGGCCGGACCACGGCATCGCGTCATCCTGGAGGGCGGCCGGTACGGGTTGGCTCGCTGAAGCAGGAGTCTCGTGCGCGGGAGCCGCTGACCAAATGGGGGCCGTAGCGCTCACCAGCAGCACGCCGGCGAGCACGAGGACCCGGATGCCGAATCCGGTGTGCAGCGAGCCTGGCTGCAGATCAAATAGTTGAACCGCCGCACGGTGCTGGCTGGCGATTTCCTGCTGATTCATGGCTGACCCCTGAACCGTTGCGCGGCCGGCAGTATCTCGCGGCCGCTTGCTGGGCGGTCAGACGCAGACAGGGGAGGCGCTCTGGCGGGATCGCTTCCTGTTCACGCTTGACCATTAAATTGAGAGGGACGCGCTCACAAACGCATCTGCCCAGCAGTGTTGAGTGTAGGAGCGCGGGGCCGGGGGCACCCGCGTGGGCAGTACCTGTCTTTCCGCGCGACCCCTACTTGAATCCCGCAGGCCTCGCCGGGGGCCTGCGGGCGCGGGGAACCTGCGGGCGGGGAACTGCGAAAGTTGTTACTCACAAGTAACATAGACGTAATGCACCTGCTACTGCGCACCCTGATGCTGCTGTTCAGCTCCTCCAAACGCTCTGCAATCAGCGTCTGGGAGGAGTCCTCGCTTCCGCTCCGCGTGCTCCCGACGGACATCGACATCGCCATGCACGTCAACAACGGGATGTACTTCTCGCTGATGGACCTGGGCCGCTTCGACCTGATGGTTCGGAGCGGCACGTGGGCGAAGATGCGCCGGCGCGGCTGGAGTCCCGTGGCCGCGGGCGAGACCATCGCGTTCCGCCGCTCCCTGCGGTTATGGCAGCGCTACACGGTCGAGTCCAGGATCATCGGACTGGATGCCAAGGCGATTTATTTCGAACAGCGCATGGTCGTGGATGGCGAGATCTATGCCCGGGCATATATCGCCACGCGTCTTGTGAGCGCGGGAAGGCCCGTGAGCCAGGAGGAAATTCTCGCCGAGTTTGGCGAGCCCCCGGCCGGGCTGGAGCTTCCGAAGTGGATCAATGACTGGCGCGAAACCAACGCGCTGCCCGGGGCTCGCAGGCCGGCACCGCACGCCTGGGTCTGACCACGCAAGAGGCCGTCGAAGAGCCGGGGCGGAGATATTCCCGGTGACGCGGGGAGCGAACAAGCCGCCCGGCGGAGGGACATCGGGACCGGCCTCGCGTACGGTTGAACCATGGCTACCGTTGACATCACAGGTGAACAGTTCGCATCGACCATCGAGGGCAATGACATTGTCCTGGTGGACTTCTGGGCCGCCTGGTGCGGGCCGTGCCGCCAGTTCGCCCCCACGTACTCCGCCGTTTCGGAGAAGCACAGCGACGTCGTCTTCGCCAAGGTGGACACCGAAGCAGAACAGCAGCTGGCCGCGGAGGCCGGCATCACGTCCATCCCCACGCTCATGGCTTTCCGCGAGAAGGTCCTGGTCTTCTCGCAGCCCGGTGCGCTGAACGCCCCGCAGCTTGAACAGGTGATCGACGCCGTCAAGGCCCTCGACATGGAGGAAGTCCACGCCCACGTGGCGCGCTCGCAGGCCGAAGCCGCCGCGTCCGCAGGCAACAGCACGGGCAACAACGCCGGCACGCAGGACGGCACCCAGATCCCGGATTTCTAGTTCGGCTTTTAACTGCAACGCGGGGTCATTCCGCACCCACAACCTCGGTTCCTTGGGTGCGGAGTGACCCCGCGGTTCTTGTAGGGACGGACTAGAGGCGCACGAGCTGGACAGGCTCGGCCAGCAGGGCGCTGAGGGATTCGTTGAGGTCCTGGACCGCGGTCCCCTTGGAATGCTTGTGGAGGTCTTCTTCCGAGGCCCACTGCTCGGTCAGGACCAGCTTCTCCTCGCTGACTTCGGTGAGCTCGTACTGGATGCAGCCGGGCTCGCTGACTACCTCGTCAATGGCGATTTCCAGGGCGAGCTTCACGCGGAAGAATTCGCCGTCGTTGGGGATGAACGTTGCCTGCAGGTCGATGGGTGCACTCATGGATTTCACAATACCGGCCGCCGCCTGCGGGTCCGGACCTGTTTACGCCGAACACCCTTCTGTTGCGCTTCTCTTGCCCGGAGCCAGTTGATAGCGTGCCATCATGCGCGCTTACACAGCCGGGGACACTGACGTCCCGCTGCTCGAAGAAACCATCGGCCAGAATTTCGAGCGGGTGGTGGCCCGGTTTCCGTTCCATGATGCGCTGATCGAGGCGGCCGCGGTGCCCGGCGCCGACGCCCGCCGCTGGAGCTACACCAAACTGAACGACGACGTCGACCGGCTCGCCCGCGCGCTCCTCGCACTGGGCGTCGCGAAGGGGGAGCGGATCGGCATCTGGAGCCCCAACTGCGCCGAGTGGACCATCCTGCAGTACGCCACGGCCAAGATCGGGGCCGTTCTTGTCAACGTGAATCCGGCCTACCGCAGCTATGAGCTGGAGTTCGTGGTCAGGCAGAACGGCATGCGGATGCTGGTTACGGCGCCGTCGGACCGGAATAGCGACTACGTGGCGATGGCGCGACAGGCGCTCGCCGAATGTCCGGAGCTGCGCGAGCTCGTGTTTCTGCCGGATCTTGGTGCGGAACAGCTCGACGCCGGCGTCCCCCAAGCCGGGCAGGAGCTTACTTACGCCGAGCTGCTCAAGCGGGCGGACGACGTCGGGCATTCCGGGCTGAAGGCCCGCATGGCGGAACTGGACGCGCACGACCCCATCAACCTGCAGTACACCTCCGGGACCACGGGCTTCCCCAAGGGCGCGACACTGACGCACTCCAATATTCTGAACAACGGCTACTCGATCGGCGAGCTCCTGGGGTACACCGAGCACGACCGCGTGGTGATTCCGGTGCCGTTCTACCACTGCTTCGGCATGGTGATCGGGAACCTGAATGCTCTCAGCCACGGCGCGGCCACCATCATTCCCGGCCGCAGCTTCACGCCGGCCGCCGCGCTGGAAGCGGTGCAGGACTTCGGCGGCACGTCCCTCTACGGCGTGCCCACCATGTTCATCGCCGAACTGGCGCTGCCGGACTTCGCGTCGTACGACCTCTCGACGTTGCGCACCGGCGTGATGGCCGGTTCGCTGTGTCCTATCGAGGTTATGAACCGGGTGATCTCGGAAATGAACATGGAGGACGTGGCCATTTGCTACGGCATGACCGAGACCTCGCCGGTGTCCACCATGACCCGGAGCGGGGACACCATGCAACAGCGCACCGAAACCGTGGGCCGGACCATGCCGCGGCTGGAGAGCCAAGTGGTGGACCCTGCCACGGGGGACGTCGTGGAGCGCGGCGAAATCGGCGAACTCTGCACCCGCGGCTACGCCGTCATGAAGGGCTACTGGAACCAGCCGGACAAGACCGCGGAGGCCATCGACGCCGAGGGCTGGATGCATACGGGCGACCTGGCCCGCATGGATGACGACGGCTACGTGGTGATCGAGGGCCGGATGAAGGACATGGTGATCCGCGGCGGCGAGAACATCTACCCGCGCGAGATCGAGGAATACCTTTACACCCACCCCTCGATCCAGGACGTGCAGGTGATCGGCGTGCCCGATGCCACGTACGGCGAGGAACTCATGGCGTGCATCATCCTCAAGCCCGGGGCGGAGCCGCTCGACGCCGCCGCCGTGGCTGATTATTGCCGCGGGAAGCTGGCCCACTACAAGATCCCGCGCTACGTCGACGTCCGCGAGAGCTTCCCCATGACGGTCTCGGGCAAGATCCGCAAGGTGGAGATGCGCGAGGAAGCCGTGGCTCGCCTCGGCCTCTGAGAGCAACGCGGAGTCAGATATCGCCGCATAGAGCGCGTCTATTGGGCGCCATCTGACCCCGCGTTGCAAAAGCTGAAGTCAGGCTGTGGATAACTCCTGAGGGCCGCGACGAGCAGCCAGAATAGTTCCCATGGCCCGGTCAACGCCGCTACCCGACACCCTGAACCAGTTGCCCTTTACCGTGTACGAATCGAGGGCGCAGGGCGTTTCAGCGAAACGGCTCCGCGCCAAAGACCTTGCCGACGGCGGCCGCCTTATCTATCTGCCGCGTGGCCGGGAACTCGAACTGTGGGAACGAGCCAGGGTATTGGCGGCCGCCACGCCGGGAGCATGGGTGTCCCATCAGACCGCCGCGGAGCTCACGCCGTTGGGGCTTCCGCCGTGGATGGACGGGGACACGGTTCACCTCAGCAAGACGCATGAGCTGCCCCGCGTGCGCCGCGACGGAGTGACCGGTCACCGGGTCCGCATAATTCCAGGGGAGGTCGGGGAGCGTGACGGCATCCCCATGTCCCTGCCGCCCCGGACCTGGCTGGACCTGGCGGCGGTGTTGCCGCTCGATTACGTCATCGCGATGGGGGATCAGCTCATCAGGGTTCCAAGGGCTAACTTCGAGGGCCGGACCACGCCTCATGCCTACAAGGACGGTCTGCGCCTGCTCATCCGGCAGCACCCGAACATGAAGGGCGTGGAGAAGGCCCGGCAGGCGCTGGATGAGATGCGTGTAGGGGCAGACTCCTACCCGGAAACGTTCCTGCGGCTCGCCATGCTGGACGCCCACCTGCCCGAGCCGGAACTGCAGCTGCGCGTTGACCCGTCCGACCCATGGTCGCCGACGGCCGACCTCGGGTACCGGCGCTTTCGGATTGCACTGCAGTACGACGGCGCCCATCACCTTTCGCGGGAACAGCAGTCCCGAGACAACCGTCGCGACGAGGCTTTCATCAGTGCGGGCTGGACCTACTTCAAGGTCAACGCCGACGATTTGGAGGACGGATTCCAACGGGTGATCAGCCGGGTCAAATGTGCGAAGCGCCGCTCATCCTAAGACAACGCGGGGTCACTTGGCGCCCAACGGAGGCAGGGAATTGGGCTCGAAGTGACCCCGCGTTGGTTTCAGTGCCGGCGGTGATCCTGGATGGTCATGCGCGGGCCGAACGTGGGTTTCCGGAAGCCGCTGAGACCGATCATGCGGACCACCCGCTGCCGGTGGCCCTTCCACGGCTCCAGCAGGGCCAGCATACCGGCGTCGTCAGTTCTCCTGCCGGTCAGCGCGGCGCCCACATAGGCTGCCAGATGGTAGTCGCCCACGGCGACCGAGTCCGGGCAGCCGTGTGTCCGCTGCACCACCTCGGCGGCTGTCCACACACCTATGCCAGGAATGGTCTGCATCTTCGCTGCAGCCTCCGCCGCCGGCAGTTGGGCCAGCCGTTCAAGCGCGACGGCGGAACGCAGCGCCCGCATGACGGTGGCCGACCGCTGGGGACCCACCCCGGCCTTGTGCCATTCCCAGGACGGAATGCGGAGCCACTGCTCAGGAGTGGGCTTGACGAGAAGCCCGGCCGGTGCAACGGAACCCGCGCCGGGCGCTGGCGTGCCATAGCGGTACATGAGGTAGCGGTAGCCCCGCCGCGCCTCAATGACGGTTACCTTTTGTTCCAGGATGGTGGGCACGAGCGAGTCAGCCATGCGCCCCGTGGAGGGCAGACGGACGGCGAGGTTCCGGCGTCGGGCGTCACGGACCATGCGGGGGAGCGTCGCGTGGAACACGGCCTCGTCAAACGCCGACCAATCGTCCTCGGCTCCCAGCAGGCGGGGAACGGAGGCCAGGGCCGCAGCGGAACCGGGACCCCACGCCTGCACACCGACGTAGGGTTCCGGTCCTGTTTCGGCGCTGGTGAGCCGCAGCGTGACCGGACCTTCCGCCGTCGTGAATGCCATCCACAGGCCCTCCGGCCGGGAAGCAAATGAGGGATCTCCGTTGCCGCGCATGAGCGTGCCCAGGGTCTGGCGCAGGCTGTAGGGACCTCCGGGATGCCACCGCAGGGAGGCGTCAGCGGCAGCGGCAACGCTGGCGGGGACGTCTGTGATGGTCATTGAATCATCGTCCCACGGACCGCTGACAGCGCGTGCCGGGGAGCTTCCGGACAGCCCTTAACCAGTGCGGTGCGGAGGACTACAATCCCAGGTGTGGCGCGGGTCCGCCGCGTCTTCCCTTCAAACTGTCAGGTGAGCGCAATGGGTGGAGTGGTGCATTTCGAAATCCCCGCGGACGACCAGGACCGGGCGAGAAACTTCTACAGTCAGGCCCTCGGCTGGCGGATCGATCCCATGCCGGAGATGGACTACAACGTGGTCATCACCACCCCGATGGATGAACAGACCGGCAGGCCTACTGAACCCGGAGCCATCAACGGCGGCATGATGGCCCGGGAAGGCGAGCTGACGACCCCCGTCATCACGGTGGACGTCGACGACATCGAAGCCACCCTGCGGACTGTCGAGCAGCTCGGCGGTTCCGTGGTCAAGCCGAAGGATGCCATTCCCGGCATGGGTTTCTATGCCTACTTCAAGGACACCGAGGGCAACGTCCTGGGCCTGTGGGAGAACCTTCCGGCCGAAGCGGCCGGGGCGGCCGGCGGTGCGGAGGGCGCAGCGGGCTAAAGCTACTCCTCGCCGAAGCGGGCGCGGGCCTCCGCCGGGATCAGCGGCTTCTGGGCGCGGACCTTGAGTTCCTGCACGGCCCAGGTGTTGCCGTCGGGATCGCTGAACCCGAAGAAGGTGCCGCCGTCGCGCTCGTCAAAGACGGTTATTTCGCTCGCCTCCACGCCCCGGCTGAGCAGCTCGTCGCGCGCGGCCCGGGCGTCCGGCACCACCAGCTGCAGTCCGCGCATGGACCCGGGGGCCATCTCATTTTGGGCGGGGAGATCGCCGATCACGATCGAACAGCCTGAGCCACGCGGCGTCAGCTGGACCACGTGCATGTGCTCATTCTTGGTGTCGTGATCAAGGTTGAAGCCCACCTTGTCGCGGTAAAACTCCACGGCGCGGCCGATATCACTCACCGGGAGCACCACCACTTCGAGGGTCCAGTCCATGGCAAGGGTTCCTTTCGTCGAAAGCTGAGGGAGGATGCGTAGCCAGCCTGCCGTGCCGGGATGGTTATTGGCTAGGGTGCCCCAGCCGAAAATTCAGGGCATCCCGTTGCCCAGCCACAGCGCAAGCACTGCCAGCGGCAGTGCCAGCAGGACGACGACGAGGCCAGCCAGTGCGAAGCCACCCCACCGGACGCGCAGGTTCAGGGTCTGGAGCCGCTCGTGCCACAGCAGTGTGGCGAGCGAAGCCCACGGCGAAACGAGGGGCCCAAGGTTGACTCCGATGAGCAGGGCCGCCAGCCGCACCGGTGAGCCGGCCACAGGCTCCAGGGCCAGGTACGCGGGAAGGTTGTTGGCGATGTTGGCCGAACCGGCTCCCAGCGCGGCCAGCCGCAGCAGCTCCGGGAACGTCTCGCCCGATCCGGCCGCCGGGGCCAGCGCCTGCGTGAGGCCGTGAGAGTGCAGGGCCTCCACCACCATGAACAGCCCAGCCGTCAGCATGAGCGGGCGCCACGGCACCATGGACCAGCGCAGCGCGGACGGGCGGCGCCACAGGAATACCGCCAGGAGGAACGCTGCCGCGGCCATGGCGGGAATCGCCACCGGGACGCCGGAAACCAACGCCGGAAGCAGCACGAGCAGGGTTCCGCCGGCCGCCTTCAGCAGGCTCCGGTCCCGCACCCAGTGCGCCGGCTGGGGACCGTAGCGGCCGCGAAGGTCCTTGCGGAACGCAAGCCACAGCAGTGCGGCGGGCACCAGGACGCCCACTAGCCAAGGTGCCCACATCAGCCCGGCGAAACGCAGCGGAGTCAGTGAAAGCCTTCCCTGCGCGAGCAGGTTGGTGAGGTTGGAGACGGGGAGAAGCAGCGACGCCGTGTTGGCCAGCCATACCGTGCTCAAGGCGAACGGCAGCGGAGGGATCCGGGCATGGACCGCCAGGAGCACCACAACTGGTGTCACCAGCACGGCGGTGGTATCCAGCGACAGGAACGCGGTGGCGACGGCGGACAAGGCAAGCACCAGGAGCCACAGCAGGAAGACGCTGCCCCGGCCCAGCGCGGCGATGCGGTCGGTCACCACCCGGAACAGCCCGGCGTCGTCCACCAGTTCAGTGACCACCGTCATCGCCAGCACAAAGGCCAGCACGGGAACGGTGCGTCCGGCCAGCTCCCGGAACGAGTCCCAGGGCAGGAACCCGGCGGCGAGGGTTCCGGCGCCCGCGGCAAGCATGACGCCTGGGAGAAGATAACTCCGCAAGTTCTTCGGCAGGCGCAGGGGCGTCACCGCATAATCTTCGCACCGAAAGCTGCCAAGAGGACCGCATGCGGGCAAGACGGTAAGTTTGTACCCATGAAGTACGCCCAGTCCGTTTTGGACCTAATCGGCAACACCCCGCTGATCAAGCTCAACCACGTCACCGACGGCATCAAAGCCACAGTCCTCGTGAAGCTGGAATACGTGAACCCCGGCGGTTCCATCAAGGACCGCATCGCGGCCAAGATGATCGAGGAAGCCGAACGGGACGGCAAGCTGAAGCCCGGCGGCACCATCATCGAGCCCACCTCCGGCAACACCGGCGTCGGGCTGGCCCTCGTGGCACAGCAAAAGGGCTACAAGTGCATCTTCGTGGTGCCGGACAAGGTGGGGGAGGACAAGAGGGCCGTCCTCCAGGCCTACGGGGCCGAAGTGGTGGTGACGCCCACAGCCGTCGCGCCGGACAGCCCGCAGAGCTACTACGGCGTTTCGGACCGCCTGGTCACCGAGATCCCCGGCGCCTACAAGCCGGACCAGTTCTCCAACCCTGCGGCACCGCGCAGCCATTATGAGAGCACCGGCCCGGAAATCTGGCGGGACACCGACGGAACGGTGACGCACTGCGTGATCGGCGCCGGCACCGGCGGCACGATCACCGGCACGGGCCGGTTCCTCAAGGAGGTCTCGGCGAACCGTCCGGAGTCCGACGGCGGCCGGGTCAAGATCATCGGGGCAGACCCCGAAGGCTCTGTCTACTCGGGCGGCACCGGCAGGCCGTACTTCGTTGAAGGCGTGGGCGAGGACATGTGGCCCGCCAACTACGACAAGTCAGTTCCGGACCAGGTCATCGCCGTCACCGACGCTGATTCCTTCGCCATGACCCGGCGGCTCGCCCGCGAGGAAGGCCTCCTGGTGGGCGGTTCCTCAGGCATGGCCGTCGTCGCCGCGCTCCAGACCGCCCGCGACCTCCCCGAGGACGCAGTGGTGGTGGTGATCCTGCCGGATTCCGGCCGCGGCTACCTCGCCAAGATCTTCAACGACCAGTGGATGCGCTCCTACGGCTTCCTGTCCGGCGGCGAGGAAGCCTCCGTGGGCGAGGTCATCAAGTCCAAGACGGGCGAACTGCCGGACCTGGTCCACATCCACCCGAACGAGACCGTCCGCGATGTCATCAACATCATGAACGAGTTCGGTGTCAGCCACATCCCGGTGCTGTCCCAGGAACCGCCCGTGGTGATGGGCGAGGTCCTCGGAGCCGTGGACGAGCGCTCGCTGACCGCCAAGCTGTTCCGCGGCGAGGCCAAGCTCACGGACAAGATTTCCGAGCACATGGGAGCGCGGCTCCCGGTGATCGGCTCGCTGGAAACGATCTCGGCCGCCCGCGAACTGCTCTCCGACGTCGACACCGTGATGGTGACGTTCGTCGGCGCTCCCGTGGGCATCCTCACCCGCCACGACCTCCTCGCGTACCTCAGCAACTGACCCAGTGGTTGAGCCTGCCAGTCCGTTGGTTGAGCTTGTCGAAACCTTGATCTCGACACGTTCGATCACCGGATACCAGCCGAAAGGAACTTCATGTCTGTCTCTGAAAACCAAGGATTCAACACCCGCGCTGTGCACGCCGGCCAGGCTTTCGAGCCCCGCACCGGCGCCGTGGTTCCGCCGCTGCACTTCAGTTCCACCTATGCGCAGGACGGCATCGGCGGCCTGCGCGACGGGTACGAGTACGGCCGCGGCGGGAACCCCACCCGGGACGCCCTGCAGGAACAGCTCGCGGCGCTTGAGGGCGGCACCCACGCCTATTCCTTCAGCTCCGGCCTGGCCGCCGAGGACTCGCTCATCCGCGCCCTTTGCCGGCCGGGCGACCACATTGTGCTGGGCAACGACGCCTACGGGGGTACGTACCGGCTGATCAGCCGCGTGCTCGGCGACTGGGGGATCGGCAACACCCCCGTGGACATGTCAGATCTCGAATCAGTCGCCGCCGCAGTGGCCGCCAACAAGACCCGTTTCGTGTGGGTGGAAACCCCCTCCAACCCTCTGATGAAGATCACCGACATCGAGGCCCTCGCCACGGTGGCGCACGACGCCGGCGCCCTCCTGATCGTCGATAACACCTTTGCTTCCCCCTACTTGCAGACCCCGCTCGCCCTGGGTGCCGACGTCGTGGTCCACTCCACCACGAAATACATCGGCGGCCACTCCGACGTGGTGGGTGGCGCGATCGTGGTCAAGGACGCCGAACTGGCGGAGAAGATCGGCTTCGTGCAGTTCGCCGTGGGCGCGGTCTCCGGTCCGATGGACGCCTTCCTCACCACCCGCGGGCTGAAGACTCTGGGTGTCCGCATGGACCGTCACAGCGACAACGCCCAGGCCGTGGCGGAATGGCTGCTGGACCGCCCGGAGGTTGAGGCGGTGCTGTACCCGGGCCTGCCCTCGCACCCCGGCCATGAGCTCGCCAAGAAGCAAATGAAGAAGTTCGGCGGCATGATCTCCGTGCAGTTCAAGGGTGGCGAAGCGGCCGCGCGGAAGGTGGCCGAATCCACCACGGTCTTCACCCTGGCGGAGTCGCTGGGCGGCATCGAATCCCTGATGAACTACCCCTCGGAAATGACGCACGCCTCTGTGAAGGGCACCGAGCTGGCGGTCCCCGTTAACCTCATCCGCCTTTCCTGCGGCATCGAGGACGTCGAGGACCTCATCGCGGACCTCGAGCAAGCCTTCACGTTCATCAAGTGACGGCGGCTCCGGAGACCCCCGACCGGACGCAGAGGCCGGTGCAGCCAGCACTACCGCAGTCAGCAGTCTGGAAGTCAGCACGGCCGCCGGCCACAGGGCGGCAGGCCGCCCGCGGATGGCTGATGACGGCGGCGGGTGCGCTCGCCGTCGTCGCCTCCCTCGCGGTGCTGTACACCCAGTACGCCCCGATGATGAACGACTTCGAGGTGTACTACTACGGCGGAACCAAGGTGCTGCAGACCGGTGAGAGCGGGGTCAGCGAACTTTACGCCGTCCGCGATGGGCTGCCCTTCACGTACCCGCCGTTCGCAGCCCTGCTGTTCGCCGGGCTGGCCACCATGAGCCTCGGCCAGAGCAGCATGCTGTTCATTGGCGCGGCGCTGGCCGGAGCCGCGGTGGTCTCGGCCTGGCTGAGCCGGCATTACTTCGGCCTGGGCCGCTGGCGCGAGACCTTCGCGGACTGGCGTTTCCGGGCCGTGGCGCTCGCCGGAACGGGGGCCATTCTGCTCCTGGGTCCGTGGCGCGACACCTTCGTTTTCGGGCAGATCAACATCATCCTGATGGGCTTGATCCTGACGGATTTCGCCCTGCACGGAAAGGCCCGCGCCGGCGAAATCCGCTGGCCTGCCGGGCTGCTGATCGGGATGGCTGCCGGGATCAAGCTCACGCCGCTGGTGTTCGGGCTGTACTTCCTGGTGCGCCGCGACTTCAAAGCGCTGGGATGGATGGCCGCCGGATTCCTCGGATCCATCGCCGTGGCCTGGGCCGTGCTGCCCAACGCCTCGGTCATGTTCTGGACCAAGATCCTTCCCGACACCGGCCGCATCGGCGATCCCGGCTACGTGGACAACCTTTCCGTCAAGGGACTGCTGCTGCACCTAGGACTGCCGGACTCAGGGGTCACCAGCCTGCTGTGGCTTGTGCTCTCCCTCGCGCTCGTGGCGGTGGCCGCGCTGGTGATCAAGTGGACCGTTGCCGCCGACGAAAACTTCGTGGCGGTGTCAGCGACTGCGGTGCTCATGCTTCTCATCAGCCCGATCTCGTGGTCGCACCACTGGGTGTGGATGGCCGTGGCACTGCCTTCCATGGCCTTTGCGATGCACCGGGTTCCCTCCCGGGCAGGCCGGATGCGGCTGGCCGGCTGGATCCTCGTGGCAGCGGCGGCAGTGGCGTTTTACCTCACCCCGAAGGACCTCGCCATGATGGCCGGGGCCGAAGTCTGGGGCGCGAATCCGCGGACGGCGTGGCCGCTGATGGTCTCCAGCCTTGGCGTGTTGTGCGGCATGGCGATGCTCGGCTACTGGGCCCTGGCGTACCGCCCCGCGCGGGCCGGGCTGCGGAAGGAACCTTCTGCGCCGAAGTGACATTTCGCCGACAGTGTTCCCGAGGCGGATTGCCGCGAAATGCCCATCTCAACGCCCAGGGCCTGGCTTTCTTCAAGAAAGTCATCTAGGCTCGCCTCATGGCACTCCGCTCGGACTGGTCCCAACGCACCTGCAGCATGGCCCGCGGCCTCGACATTCTCGGCGACCCCTGGGGCATGCTGGTCCTGCGCGAGGTGTTCTTCGGCAACGGCCGCTTCGACTCCATGAAGGAGCGCCTCAGGGTGGCGGATTCGGTCCTTACCAAGCGGCTCGCCGCCCTCGTCGAGTCCGGGCTGCTGACCAAAAAACCGTATGACGACGGCGGCCGCACCCGCCAGGAGTACGTGCTTACCCCCAAGGGCGAGGATGCGCTGCCGGTCCTCAACGCCGTGGTGATCTGGGCGGAAAAGCATCTCCCCGCACCGTCCGAAGCTGCCCATATGTACGTGATCCATTCGCGGTGCGGGCACCGGACCAGCTCGGCGGACACCTGCGTGGAATGCGGTGAGCGGCTCACGGCCGACAACACGAGCTGGCACAGCCTGACGCGCACCGGAAGGCCGGTACCGCTGGCAACCGCGCCCGATTCCGACCAGGAACCGACAGGGCAGGAGCAAGCAGGGTTCGAGCAAGCAGAGCACGGGCAAGCAGAACCCGCCGCCACGGAAGCAACCGGACAACAAGGGGCCGCAGCATGAGCAGCAACGAAGTGAGCGAAGCCGAAGCCCCGGACGCCAGAACCCAGGAACACGGAAGCCCCGGGACGCAGCCCGCGACCCCCGGGACGCAGCCCGCGACCCCCGGGACGCAGACCGCAACCCCCGGGACGCCGCGGCGGCGCCGGCTGCACCCGGCCTGGATTGTGGCGTCCGTGGCGTTCCTGGCTCTTGTTGGCGCCGCCGGTTTCCGGGCCGCGCCCGGCGTGCTCATGGTCCCGCTGCAGCAGGAATTCGGCTGGTCCACCACGGTGCTGTCTGCAGCTGTCAGCATCAACCTGGTCTTGTTCGGCCTCACCGCCCCGTTCGCCGCCGCCCTCATGGAACGGTTCGGGATCCGCGCCGTGACGGCCGTGGCGCTCGTCCTGATTGGGGCCGGCAGCGCGCTGACCGTGCTGGTCAGCCAGTCCTGGCAGATCCTGCTGACCTGGGGGCTGCTGATCGGACTGGGGACCGGCTCCATGGCGCTCGTGTTCGCGGCGACCATCGCCAACACATGGTTCGCCAGGAGCCGCGGGCTGGTGATCGGAATCCTGACCGCCGGCAGCGCCGCCGGCCAGCTGGTCTTCCTGCCGTTCATGGCCATGCTGGCGCAGGATCCCGGCTGGCGCCAGGCCTCCCTCCTGATCGCGGCCGGCGCCCTGGCGGTAGTCCCGCTGGTGCTGAAGTTCCTGAAGAACTCGCCGGCCGACGTCGGGGTGTTGCCTTACGGCGCGGAGGCGTCGGTCAGCGACTCGGAACCGGGGTCCGCCCCTCCGGCCGACGCCGACGCCGTCGCTGTCACTGCGGTCACCGGATCCGCCGCCCAGCCCAGCGGCAACGCGGCTGTCCGCGCGCTGCAGGTGCTCAAGCGTGCCAGCAAGGTGCGCACATTCTGGGCACTCGTGGCCGGATTCGCCATCTGCGGCGCCACCACCAACGGACTCATCGGGACCCACTTCATTCCCTCCGCCCACGACCACGGCATGCCGGAGACCACCGCGGCGGGCCTGCTGGCGGTCGTCGGGATTTTCGACATCCTGGGCACCATCGCTTCCGGGTGGCTGACCGACCGCTTCAACCCGAGGATCCTGCTGGCCGTGTACTACCAGTTCCGCGGGATCGGGCTGCTGGTGCTCCCGCTGCTCCTGAGCGCTTCGGTCCAGCCCAGCATGATCGTGTTCGTGGTGATCTACGGCCTCGACTGGGTGGCCACCGTGCCGCCCACGGCCGCCATCTGCCGCAAGGTGTTCGGCGCAGACGGCAGCGTGGTGTTCGGCTGGGTCTTCGCAGCCCACCAGCTCGGCGCCGCAGCGGCAGCCCTGGCCGCAGGGGCGATCCGCGACGCCACGGGCCAATACACCTACGCGTGGTTTGCCGCTGCCGCGATGTGCACCATTGCCGCGGTCATCAGCGCCACGATGCGCAAGGATGCCGGCAAGGCGCAGCCTGCACCGGTCGCCGCCGGCGCTGCCTGATACTTTGCGGTCCGCAGCGGCGAGGGCGCCGGAGCAAGCGGCCAGCGGTCAGTAGAATGAGCGGGTGGCGCCTGGTCGGGCGCGGGTCCTGCGGCACGGCGCAAAACGCGTGCAGCAGGCGCACATACAGGATCCACGCTTCGGCAGGATTGCACATCAGGGGGACACTGAATGGCACTGCTCGACGCCCAAGCACAAGGCAGTACGCCCGCTGACGCACAAGACGGAAGGGTCGCCGGCCCGGAGGGGCGCCTGCGCCGTCCTTTGGCCGCGGTGCTCTCCGCGGAGTTCCTGACGCTGCTCGCGGTGCTGGCCGCCGCCATCTTCATCTCATCGCGGCTCGACGCGTGGGGCGAGAAGGGCCTGGACTTCAGCGTCTACTGGCACGGCGGCAAGGTCCTGAACGAAGCCGGCCTCGCGCCGTCGGGCCTCTACCGTCTGACACTGGAATGGGCAGGTGGTCCGCAACTTCCGTTCACCTATCCGCCGTTCGCGGCGCTCCTCTTCAGCCTGCTGGCCAGGCTGCCGCAGGAAACGGCCCTCTTGCTCTTCAACGCCGCCGGGGTGGCCGTCGCCGCATGGGTGGCGGCGCGCGGAGTCCGCTACTGGAACGCCAAGTCCGACTGGCGCAGCACCTTTGCCTCCGCCACGCTGCCCTCGCTGCTCAACCGCCTGGGCGCGGTTGTGCTGCTCTTGGCTGTTCTCAACCTGGGCCCGTGGCGCGAGACCCTGGCCTTCGGCCAGATCAACATCCTCCTGATGGGGATGATGGCGGCAGACCTCCTGGCCCGCAACCCGCGCTGGAGCCGAGGCCTGCCCGGCAGCGGCTTCCTGGTGGGCGTGGCGGCCGGAATCAAGCTGACACCCCTGGTGTTCGGCCTGTACTTCCTGGTGCGCAGGGACTGGCGCGGGCTGCTGAACATGGGCGCCGGCTTCGCCTCCACCGTGCTGTTGGGCTGGCTCATCAGACCCGCAGAGTCCCTGCAATTCTGGCTTGACATCATTCCGGACACCTCCCGGATCGGCGGGGCAGGCTACGTGGACAACCTGTCTATTAAAGGGGCGCTGCTGCACTTCGGTGTTCCTGCTGCCGGAGTCACTCTCCCCTGGCTGGTCCTGAGTCTCCTGGTGGTGGCCCTCGGCGCGGCCGTCATCAAGTCCGCCAGCGACCAAGGCTCCAGGGTGGTGGCCATTTCCGCCACGGCCCTCACCATGCTGCTCGTCAGTCCCGTTTCGTGGTCCCACCACTGGGTCTGGATAGCGGCGGTGCTGCCTGCATTTGCCTGGACCCTGCGCGAGACTCCTCACCGTCATCGGCTGATGCGCTGGCTCATGGGAGTAGTCCTCGGGGTTTCAACCATTGTGTTCCTCTTCTCGCCCAAGACCATCGGCACCGCGTTCGGGGCAGGGAACCTCAACATCCAGACGCCCGGGCTGTGGATCATGGCCTCCAGCGCAGGCGTGTTCTGTGCCGTGGCCATCATGGCCTGCTGGCTCGTGGTGCTGCGGCGGGGCAAAGTGGCGGAGCTGCCGGCATGAGCCTTGAACCCGACCACGCGGAACTCCAGGCGGTTGAACCCCAGCGCAAAACGGCCCTCGTCACCGGCACCGGCCGGCTGGCCGGGATCGGCGCCGGGATCGCCCGGCAGTTGGCTGCCGACGGCTGGGACCTGGTCCTGACCTACTGGCAGGAGTACGACGCCCGCATGCCCTGGGGAATCCAGCCTGACGACGTCGAACAGCTCACCGCCGAGCTGGAAGCCATCGGTGCCCGGGTGCTGGCACTGCCCGCCGATTTCCAGGATCCGCAGGCCGTGGACAGGCTGATGGCCGGCATCGCGGAACAGACGGGCACGCTCCACGGATTGGTGCTGAGCCACGCGGAGTCCGTTGATTCGGGCGTCCTGGACACCACGCTGGAAAGCTTTGAGCGTCACTTCGCCGTGAACACGCGCGCCAGCTGGCAGCTGATCGCTGCATTCGCCCGGCAGGCAGCCGACGACGGCGGTGCGATCGTCGCGCTGACCAGCGACCACACAGCGTTCAACCTGCCGTACGGGGCGTCCAAGGGGGCGCTGGACCGGATCGTCATTGCCTCCGCCCGGGAACTGGGCCCGCTGGGCATCACGGCGAACGTGCTGAACCCGGGGCCGGTGGACACCGGCTGGATGGACGGGGAGCTTCGGGAGGAACTGTCCCGTCGCCAGCCCGGTGGCCGGCTTGGGACTCCGGCGGATGTAGCGGGCACCGTCGCCTTCCTGCTGTCCCCGGCGGGACGCTGGGTGTCGGGCCAGCTGATCAAAGCCGACGGCGGCTTCTCGGCCTGAGTGCTTTAGCGCGCGTCGGTGTTGAGCTTGTCGAAACCGGTTTCGACAAGCTCAACCAGCGGCTCCTGCCAACCTCGTCACCGGAAGGCGGACAGCCCGGTGATGTGCTGTCCGATGATCAGGGTATGGACCTCGTCCGTTCCCTCGTACGTGCGGACGGACTCCAGGTTCGCAGCGTGCCGCAGCGGCGAGTAGTCCAGGGTGATCCCGTTGCCGCCCAGAATGGTCCGTGCCTCGCGGGCGATCCTGATGGCCTCACGGACGTTGTTCAGCTTGGCCAGCGAAATCTGTTCGGGACGGAGCCTGCCGGAATCCTTGAGACGGCCCAGGTGCAGCGCAAGCATGGTGCCCTTCTGGATTTCCAGCAGCATGTTCACCAGCTTCTCCTGGGTGAGCTGGTAACCGGAGAGCGGCCGGCCGAACTGCATCCGTTCCATCGAGTAGTTCAGGGCCGCCTCGTAGGAGTCACGGGCGGCGCCCATCGCGCCCCAGGCTATGCCGTAGCGGGCCTCGTTGAGGCAGGAAAACGGCCCGCTGAGTCCGACCGCGCCCGGCAGCAGGGCCTCGGGTCCCAGCCGGACGCCGTCGAACACTACATCGCACTGGACGGAGGCGCGCATGGAAAGTTTCCTGCCGATCGGCGCGGCGGTGACTCCCGCAGTGCCGGCCGGCACGAGGAAGCCGCGGACGCCGTCGTCGGTCCTGGCCCACACCACCATGACGTCGGCGATGGAGGCGAGCCCGATCCAGCGCTTGGCGCCGTCCAGGATCCAGGCGGCGTCCTCCCCGGTGCCGTCCTGCCTGGCCGTGGTGGTCATGGACGACGGATCAGAACCCGCGGACGGCTCGGTCAGCGCGAAGCAGCCGATTACCTCGCCGGCGGCCATGCGGGGGAGCCACTCCTGTTTCTGGTCCTCGGAGCCCCATTTGTGGATGGCGGTCATGGCCAGCGAGCCCTGCACCGAGACGAAGGTGCGGATCCCGGAGTCGCCGGCCTCCAGTTCCATGGCGGCCAGGCCGTATTCCACCGCGGAGCGGCCAGGGCAGCCGTAGCCCTCCAGGTGCATGCCCAGCACACCCAGTTCGCCCAGTTGTGCGGGGAGGTGCTGGGGAAAGACGCCGCGGTCATACCAGTCGGCGATGTCCGGGCGGATCTGTTGGTCGGTGAAGTCGCGGATCCGCTGCCGGAGGGCGAGCTCGTCATGGCTCAGCAGCGAATCCAGCGCCAGTACATCAGAGGGATCGGGGAGACCGTACTCGGCCGTGGCTGCAGCGGGATCAAGGGCGTCGTTGCTCATGCCAGCATCCTACGGGCTGGCGCCACCCTGGCTGGGGCTATTGACTGGCAGAGACCTGCTGCCTGCCCAGGAAGTAGTTCCGCGTGGACGGCAGGAACCGGCACACCACGGCCAGCACCACTCCCAGGGCGAGCAGCACCACGCCGCTGACGAACGCCCCGCCGACGCCGAAGATCTGGCTGTCCCCGTAGGCCGGGTCCCACATTTGTGCCGCGGAGACGAAGAAGGCTGCCGTGAGCAGCACGGCGCCGATCAGCGGCAGGATCGCGCGAAACCACAGATTGCGGGCAGAATTGCGGAGGGTGCGCCGGAAGTACCAGACGCACGCGAAGCCGGTCAGGGCATAGTAGAACGCGATGAACAGGCTGATGGAGCTGATCGAATCGGAGAGCAGGTTCTCGCTGAGGAAGCTCATGGCAACGTAGTAGACAACCGCCGCTGCTCCCATCACCTGGGTGGAGAAACCGGGCGTCTGATTCCTGGCGTGGACCGCGCCGAATTTGGGCGGCAACGCGCCGTGGACACCCATGGAGAGGGTGCCGCGTGCTGTCGGGAGGATGGTGGTCTGCGTCGAGGAGAGCACGGAGGCCAGGACGGCGACGACGATCAGCCAGCCCCACGGGCCAAGGACCACGTCCTTCATGGCAAGGAAGACGTCGCTCTGGTTCTCACTGTTGCCGAGGCCGATCCCTTCGGACCCCACGGTGGCGTACATCATCACCAGGAGCGCCATGGACACGTAGATGGCCACCAGGACGAAGGCCGAGATGACGGCGCCGCGGCCCGGAGTGGTGGACGGGTTCTCCGTTTCCTCGTTCACCGCAAGGCAGGTGTCCCACCCCCAGTAGATGAACAGGGCCAGAAGGGAGCCGTGGACCACCGCGCCCGGATCAGCGAAGGCGCCCGCGGGATTGAACCACTCGATATCGAACGGCTGTATGGCTGTGGCGCTGGTGGATGCCCCGCCCGCGATCCTGAAAATGATGGCCACCGCAAAGATGCCCAGCGAGATGTACTGCACGTAGGTCAGGACGCGCTGCACATGCTCGCCCAGCCGGATCCCGCGGTAGTTCACCAGAGTCATGAAGGCGATGAACATAACTCCCGTAGCCGTGACCAGCAGGCTGTTCTCCGCAAGGGAACCGTCGCCCACCAGCAGCCACAGGTACTGCCCGGCCACCTGCGCCAGATTGGCCAGGACCACGATGCCGGCGAGCGCAACACCCCAGCCGCCCAGCCAGCCTGCCCACGGACCGAAGGCGTTGCGGGCCCAGATGAAGGTGGTGCCGCAGTCCGGCATGGCACTGTTGAGCTCGCGGAACGCGTACGCGATGAACAGCACGGGAATGAAGCCCAAGACCAGGACCAGTGCGGTGTAGTTCCCGTTCACAGCCGCAATCAGCCCCAAGGTGGCGGCGAGCGAATAGACCGGCGCGGTCGAGGCCAGGCCCAGCATGACGGAGTCGCCGAGGTCCAGGATCCCGGCGCGCAGCCCCTTGCCGGGAACCGCGCCAGGCGGCCGGTTTCCGGCGCCGCCGCCCGCCGTCGTGGTTCCGGTGCTCATAGTGCGATACCTGCCTTGCTGGAGTTGGCCGCGGAGTGGGCCTGGATGGAGAGGGGCGCCGGTGCGTCGATGGTGTTTGGCACGAAGCGGCAGAAGTAGTCGGTGATGGGGCCGTCCGATTCGCGGATGCCGCAGCCGACGGACTCGCCGTCCACCACCCACAGGCCAAGGACGGGGTGGTTGCCGTCAAAGTCGGGCAGCCGGTGGAACTGCTGGTAGCACCAGCCCTCGCGGCCATAGCCGCCGGGCTGCTCCAGGCTGATGCCCTCGGCGTGGATCCTGATGTTGTCGCCCTCCCGCCCGTGCAGCGGCTTGGCCACCCACTCCTTCAGGGGCCCGGGCCCGTCGAGGTAGGCCGGCAGCAGGTTCGGGTGTCCGGGGTAGAGGTGCCAAAGGGCAGCGAGCAGCGCCTTGTTCGAAAGAAGCATCTTCCAGGCCGGCTCCACCCAGCGCGGATTGTGGGCACGCTCGAGCAGGCGGTGGCCGAAGGGCTCCTTCATCATCAGCTCCCAGGGGTAGAGCTTGAAGATGGTGCTGATCATGAAGTTGTCCAGGTCCACAAAGCGTTTCAGGTTGGGGTCCCAGCCGATGTCTGACATGTTGATGCCGATGGTGGTCCAGCCCGCCTGGCTGGCGACGTCACGCATGTACGCGGCGGTCATCCAGTCCTCCCCGGATTCCTCCGCCTCCGAGTGGGCGATGTGCAGGGTGCTCATGCCGGTCCGGTACTGAAGCTTCTTCCACTGCCGGATGAGGGCCTCGTGGATGCCGTTCCACTGGTCCTTGTCCGGAAACACGTCCTGCAGCCAGAACCATTGGGCCACGGCAGCCTCGATCAGGCCCGTGGGCGTGTCGGCGTTGTACTCGAGCATCTTGGCGGCGCCGCCCTGGCCGTCGTAGATGAAATCGAAGCGGCCGTAGATGTCCATGTCCCCGGCCTGCAGCGATTCGGCCGCCAGTTCCAGCCCCTGCTGGCCGATGCCTATGGGTCCCATGGCTCCGGTGGCCAGGAACTTTGCGGCCTCAAGGCACATCCCGTGCATGTCCTCCGCGGTCTGCTCCAGGGCCTCCACCTCGTCCATGGTGAATTCGTAGTAGGCGGACTCGTTCCAATACTCGATTTTCTTGCCGTCCGGCATGGTGGTGGTCGAGAAAACCAGGCCCTGCTCTTCGATTTTCTGTTTCCAGTCCGGCCGGGGCGTTGCGAAAAGTCTCTTCACCCCTAGCCTCCCGTGCTTCCGCCCTTGGAGCTGCTGCCGAAGCCGCCCCTGCTGACGGTGCCGCCCTTGCTGCTGTATCCCGTGGACGTCTTGGCCCCCTGCGGAACCGTCCTGGTGAAGCTCGGGTAGGAAGACCGGTTCTGCCCCACGCCCGGAACACTTGCTCCCCGGGCGTAGAAGTACCAGGCGTAGAGGCCGCCGCCCCGGCCAGCTGTGCTGTTGCACTGGGTGTCCTCCACCCGTTCGCCGGTCTCGTCGTTGAAGCAGACCTGCGCGTAGTCCGCATCCTGCTCATTGCTGGCGACGATCGCCGTGATGGTGCCGGCCAGCAGCGCCGTCACGCCGAGGCCCACCACCACGGTGCGGCGCTGCGAGCGCTTTTTCCGGGCCGCTGCGGAGTTCAGTTCGCGCTCGCGCTCCCGGGCGAAGGGGTCGATGATGGGGCTCGGCGCGGGGAAGTCCGGCTGCCCCGGTTCGCCGGAGGGGCCAGCCTGGGACGTGGAGCCGGGCTTTCCGCGGCCCCGTTTGCCGGGCTTCCCCGGGCGCTGTCCGGAGGGCTTGAACAACTCGGGGTCCAGCAGCTCGGGCCGGAGCTCCGGCTTGGGCACCTGCCACGGCGGCGGCTTCGGCGCGCCGGCGGCGGACGCATCGTCGCGCGCATCGCCGTCGCGGTCTTTCGGCGGGTCTTTCTCCGGGTTCACGGGTCCCCCTGCTGGTCCATGCTGTCGGGTCACTCTGATTAAGTCATTGATTAAGTCACTGCATCGATTAGTCACGGCGGATCAGTTCACGCCGGTGGCGTGCCGTCTTGAGCGGGCGGCGCCCGCAACGGAATCCTGCAGTCAGCCTAGTAGTTGCACCGGCGTGCCGCTAACAAATATGTGGGACGGGCCACTATCGGCACACGGCATACGGCACAGTCCCGAGAACCTAGACTGTTGCCATGGACACCGCCACTCTGCTTGCCGTCTGCCGGGTACACCAGCTCCTGCCTGATGAGGGGAGCGTGGGTGTCACCGCGATCGACAAACGCCCTGTCGAAGGGCCCGTGAAGGTGCACAAACTTGGCCTGCACGGCGATATCCAGGCCAGCAGGATCCACCACGGCGGCGAGGACCAGGCGCTGTATGCCTACTCCCAGGCCGATGCGGACTACTGGGTCGGTGCACTGCAGCGCGACCTGCCGCCCGGCATATTCGGTGAGAACCTGCGCGTTGCCGGCATCGAGACCACCGGCGCCGTCATCGGCGAGCGTTGGAAGATCGGCCTGGACGTCGAAGTCGAGGTGACCTCGCCGCGCGTTCCGTGCGCTGCCTTCCAGCGGCGCATGGGGGAGAGCCAGTGGGTCAAGCGCTTCACCGAGGCCGGACGCGTGGGCACCTACCTTCGGGTGATCCGCACCGGCTCCATCCAGGCCGGGGACCACATCCATAAGCTTTTCGTTCCGAGCCACGGAGTGACCGTTGGCCGGTGGTTCAGCCACCCGGATGTTGAAGCCATGGAGGCACTCCGTGACGCCGATGCCGACGGAGAAATCCGTCTCCAGCCCGAGTACCACGACGAATTCGAGAAGCTTCTGCGCCGCGTCGGCAGCTAGCCGCGGCGGCTGCCGGCATCCAAAAAAGCGGGGAAGAACGACGGCGGAAGACCGTCGTGTGGGCAAGCTCACCGAAGCCTGCGGGACCCTCGGTTACCCATGGGCGGAAGTATGCCCTACACTTGAAATATCCCCCACTCCGGAAATCCCTTATTCCTGCCCAATTTTTGAGGCAGGACTGGCAAGTGTTGGAGTCCGCAAATGTGATGCGGGCATTTTCATAGGGAGAGCCGGCTAAAGAAAACGCTGTACAGACTGCTGGGATAGCAGCCAAGAGATGCAGCGGGAAGTCCTGCCACGGGATTGCGAAAGCGCCGGACTTCTACGTGACCGGCCGGTCAATGTATGCCCGGCACCCACGGCACATGTACTGCGGCTCCGCTCACCTCGGGTTGTGCCGCCTGGCCCCCTATGGATGAGGAAACTTCCCTATGCCCGAAAATCACAACGACAACATCGACGCCGAGAACACGGTCAACACCGAGAGCGCGACCGTCGAATTCACTGAGGCCGCTGCCCCCGCAGCAGAGCCCGCCGACGCTCCCACAGCAGAGGCCGTCGCTGCCGATGCTCCCGCAGCAGAGCCCGCCCCTGCCGATGCTCCCGCAGCCAAGGCCGAGGAAGACGAAGAAGAAGGCGTGAAGTTCGCCGATCTCGGCATCGACGGCCGCGTCCTGGCCGCCCTGCAGGACGTCGGCTACGAAAAGCCGTCCCCCATCCAGGCAGCAACCATCCCGCTGCTGCTTGAAGGCCGCGACGTCGTGGGCCTCGCCCAGACCGGCACCGGTAAGACTGCAGCATTCGCAGTACCGGCACTGTCCCGCCTGGCCGAGCTCCACGACCTTAACGGCCCGTCACGCAAGACGCAGGCCCTGGTTCTCGCCCCGACCCGCGAGCTCGCGCTCCAGGTTGCCGAGGCCTTCACCTCCTACGCCAAGCACATCGATGACTTCACCGTCCTCCCCGTCTACGGTGGCTCCGCCTACGGCCCCCAGCTCGCCGGCCTGCGCCGCGGTGCGCAGGTTGTCGTCGGTACCCCAGGCCGTGTGATCGACCACATTGCCAAGGGTTCCCTGGACCTGTCCGAGCTCCAGTACCTGGTGCTGGACGAGGCCGACGAAATGCTGCGCATGGGCTTCGCCGAAGACGTGGAGCAGATCTTCCAGCAGACCCCGTCAGACCGCCAGGTGGCACTGTTCTCCGCCACCATGCCGAGCCAGATCCGCCGCATGTCCAAGCAGTACCTGAACAACCCGGCCGAGATTTCGGTGAAGTCCAAGACCACCACCGGCGCCAACACCCGCCAGCGGTACCTGCAGGTCATGGGCCCGCACAAGCTCGACGCCCTGACCCGCATCCTCGAGGTCGAAGAGTTCGACGGCGTCATCGCCTTCGTCCGCACCAAGATGGCCACCGAGGACCTGGCTGACAAGCTGAAGGCCCGCGGCTTCCAGGCTGCCGCCATCAACGGCGACATCCCGCAGCAGCAGCGCGAACGCACTGTTGAAGCGCTGAAGGAAGGCCGCATCGACATCCTGGTGGCCACCGACGTCGCGGCCCGTGGCCTTGACGTTGAGCGCATCAGCCACGTGGTCAACTACGACATCCCCCACGACACGGAGTCCTACGTCCACCGCATCGGCCGCACCGGCCGTGCAGGCCGTTCGGGCGACGCGATCCTCTTCATGACGCCGCGGGAGAAGTACCTGCTGCGCTCCATCGAGAAGGCCACCCGCCAGCCGGTCGAGCAGATGCACCTGCCCACCGCCGAAACCGTGAACACGCTGCGCCTGGGCAAGTTCGCCGAGCGCATCACGGAGACTCTCGAGTCCGAGGATGTTGCGGCCTTCCGCGACCTCATCTCGTCCTACGAGGAAGAGCACAACGTTCCGGCGTCGGAGATCGCTGCAGCACTTGCCGTCATGGCGCAGGGCGGTCAGCCGCTCCTGGTCAAGGAACTGCCGGCGGCTCCCGAGTACCAGAAGCGCGAACGCGCCAAGGACGGCTTCGGCTCCCGTGGCCCGACCCGCACTCTGACCGAGGGCAACGCCACCTACAGGATCGCCGTCGGACGCCGCCAGCGCGTCATGCCGGGCTCCATCGTGGGTGCCATTGCCAACGAGGGTGGCATCTCCTCGGCCCAGATCGGTGGCATCGACATCCGTTCGGACCACTCCCTCGTGGAGCTGCCGGCGGACCTGAGCCCGGAGCAGCTGCGTGCCCTCTCCCGCACCCGGATCGGCGGCGAGCTGATCCACCTCGAGCTGGACAACGGACGCAAGCCTTCCGGTGGCGGCGGTGAGCGTGGCGGTTACCAGGGCAACCGTGGCGGCGACCGCGGCGGCAACTTCAAGGGCAACGGCGGCTTCAAGAAGGAATTCCGCAAGAACGACGGCGACCGCGGCGGTTACGCCGGCGGCGGCGAGCGTTCCTCGGCGGACCGCGGCGGACGCTCCTACAGCGACCGCGCGGAGCGCGGCGTCAGCGCCGACTCCGGTGCAAACCGCGGCCAGGCCAGTGATTCCCGCTTCGGCGGCCACGGCGACGGTGCACGCAAGCCCCGCCACGGCAACGAAGGCGGACACCGCGACTTCAACCGCAAGGGCAAGTGGTAACAGGTGTTTGGGGAGTAGTAGCTCCCCGGCAGTAGTTCCCGGCTAACACGCAGGGACCGGCTTTCGAGCCGGTCCCTGCGTGTTTAAGGAACGGCTGAGGGAGGTTTAGGCGTGGGGCCGGAACCGGCGGACGGTGGCAGCCGCGGGGCCTCCAGAGACGCTGTCAGGTGTCCGCAACGGCGCCGTCCGGACTGCAATCCAGGGGCGCCAGGCGGGCGTTTTGAAGGCCATAAAAATGGTTCCGACGCAACTGTTTCGTCGGCTCCGGAGGCGTTGTTCCGCCGATTTGTTGGGTGGGAAATCTTCCGGTAGAGTATTTACTCGTTGCCCCCCTAGCTCAGTGGTAGAGCGCGTTCTTGGTAAGAACGAGGTCACCGGATCGATTCCGGTGGGGGGCTCTGAATGAGGGCCTGTGTCAGGGCGGTCTTGACCGGCTTGACACAGGTTTTTCTCATTCGTGGCGGTGTAGCTCAGTTGGTTAGAGCGCACGACTCATAATCGTGAGGTCGGGAGATCGAGCCTCCCCACCGCTACAGGACAAGCCCCCGGAATCCGAGAGATTCCGGGGGCTTTTTGTGCCTTTCCCCAGGCAGAGACATCCGGGTACATCCTTGGAGCTGGATGACGCAAGCGGAGACGCCGGCCGCGATGAGCGTGCATCCCTGCTGACCACGGGCTGCTTTCGATCGCAGCTTCAGCCTGGAGGCGGGCGTATGCGGGCGTTATGGACCTTCGCGTGACGCGCGGGTTGTGGCGATGAGCAAGAGGATCGACTTCGTCGCGATCGAGACGACGAGGAGCGTAACGGCGGCGAGCACTCCAACTGTGATGGCCTGCCAGGCAAAGGGTTGGAGTAAGTGCAACCACGTGATTGCTAGCGCAGCTACGCTCGCCGCGGGGAAGGTGAATGACCAGAAGCCGATCGAGAACGGCAGTGCACGGTAGCGCGGCAACAGCATCACCTGGATCAACACCATCATCGCCGTCATCGCCGTCAACCCCTCAAAGACGTGATTGGGTCGGCCGCCGGAGATCGTAAGCCACGCTGCTGACGCGACGGCCGGGGGAGCCATCATGATCGCGAGTGTCGGGACGAGCGGTGCGGGCATGGTTGGACGGAGCGCGAGCCGGAGGAAGAAGAACACGGAGATCACCATCCAGAAGAAGATGCCGATTGCGAAGCTTCCCACGGCGAGCCAGTGAGGCCCCGTCTCTGCGGCAGCGAGTGCACCGACTAAACCGGCTGCACTGATGGGCAGGAAGTACCCGCCGTGAACGGATTCCAGTGGCAGCTCGCCGCGCATCCAGAAGTTCAGAATCCATGCGGCGAACGCGGCCGCGGCGGCGAGGGAGATCAACGTCAGCACGGTTCCGGCCATCGGAATCGTGCGGTGAAGGGCCGCTCCAAGCAGCATCGCGGCGATGGGAAGCAATGCCGCAAGCGGACCCTGAGCGAAGTGCGTGAGCTGATGAGAGAGCGGCTGATCGGTGCGCGCGCCGCGATACACGTGCACCGCGATGCTCCAGATCCAGGAGATCGCAGCGATCAGCCAAAACGCTTGCCCGAGCTCGAAGGGGAGGCCGAGCGCGGAGGTCGCCGCGGACCAAACTTGGGCGAGTCCCGCCAAGCCCAGGGGAATGGCGAGAGTGTTCAACGGGACGCGCGTGCGCACGCTTGTCGCAGAGGGGACGTGCGCCGAGAGCAGCTGAGCAGACAACGGAATGCCTTCCTGATAGGGCGTAAGAGGACCACTGGTCGGTCCCATCAGCAGTTTTTGACCTTGAAGTACAATAACATGCAAGTTACCCTGTTTCCATGGGTAGACCGATGCAGTTTGAGACGGACACGGCCGTCGACAAGGCGATGGAACTGTTTTGGCGTCAGGGGTACGCCGGGACCACACCGCAGGAGCTGGCCAGTGAGCTGGGGATCGGCAAAGGCAGTCTCTACAACACGTTTGAGAGCAAGCACGCCCTGTTTATGCGTGCTCTTCGGCGCTACAGCGAGAGGCGACTCGAGCACCTGACAGACCTATTCTTAGCGCCCGGGCCGATTGGGCCGCGTCTCAAAGAGGCGATGATTGTCCTTGCCGGCGTAGGCGAGCACCAGCGGGGGTGCGTCATGGTCAATGCTGCCGCGGAGCTCGGCCCTGCCGACGTCGACGTGAATCGCATCGCGGACGACCTCTTCACGCAAATCGAAGCGGTGTTTCGGCAAGCAATCGCGCAGGGGCAAAAGTCTGGAGAATTCGCTGTCGATCGGGTTGCCGACACTGCCGCTAGCCAACTACTTGCCTGCGTGATCGGGCTTAGCGTGCTCGTCAAGGCAGGTGGGCCGTCGGAGAGGTTCCGCGGCGTTATCGACGGCATCGTGGACGGATTGTGATGCCGAAGAGAATCCACGTTTAGACCTGGCCGCGAGCCGGTCAGTCTGATGCCGTGAAGACTTCATCTATCCGCCGATCGACGATTCCCGCCGCGCGCACCAAGCAGGGGCGGTGGCCCGCTCATTCCCCGTGAACCAGAGCGGGCCACCTACCGCGCCGTAGATGATCGAGACCCGTTACGGCCGCGGTAGACGGATGGTACGTCATCGACCTTGGGACCCGGGCGCACGGAACAAGAAAATGCCCCGCGCGGCCATGTAGGGCGGCGCGGGGCTTTCCCCGGCGCTTCAGTCTCTGTCCGGCTCGGCACGACGCCTTAGACCCTGGTGACGCCGATCCTTACGTTGGGGCAGGAGTCCGCATACCGGATCAGCGCCGCCTTCTCTGCGCTGTCCACCCGCAGGCCCCACCGGATCTTCACCGCGATCCACTGGCCGATGTAGGCGCATCTGTTCGCGGGAGGCATCCACGACTCCGGGCCCCTGGCCTGCTTGGCGGAGTTGAGCGCCGACGTCTGGGCACTGAGGGACCGGGCGTCGCCGAGATCGTTGTAGAACGCCACCCGGCGCGCCTGCGACCAGTAGCGCGCGCCCGAGCCCCACGCCTCGTGGACGGGGACGGTGTGGTCTATCTGAACCGTTGAGGCATATGTGTGAACACGGTTGTCCCAGGAGGTCACCCACCTTCCCCTGCTGGCGGTGCAGCCGCGGCTGGTGTAAGCGAGGGCGGCTTTGGACTCCTGGACCAGGACTTCCTGCCTGGTGTTTTGGCAGTCGCGGTTGGTGTCGTTCCAATCGCCAAAATACCGGGCCCTGTCGTAGCCGGCGTTGTTCTCGGCCGCCACCGCGAGCGACCGCGCCGCGGTGCGCAGCGGCGCTGAGTAGTTTGTGGCAGCCTCCGCCGGGACGGCCAGCCCGGCGAGCAGAAGTCCCGCGGCCACGGCGGACGCGGCGAGAGACCGGCCCAGCACCACGGGACTGGTGAATGTAGCGAGTGACGCCCGGATTCGGGCGTGCTTGAACCGGCCTGCCGGCATGGTTTCCCCCATTTGAGTTCATGAAAAGTGGCACCGATGGATGCGAAGACCAGCATGACAGTCCGGAATGCCCCGAAACCGATCCTTGATGGGGTCTTGATGCAATCCTGTGTGAATGCTGCGACTGGCCGCCGGCCGGGGCAGAGACGGAGGAATTGTGCCGGGCAGCGTTGGTTCCCGTTCGCTGTTATCCGCAGGCGTTGTAATCCGGACCAGCCGAATCTAACGTCGGACTGACTGCAGGCAAGCGGAAGCGGGAGGCGCGTCATGGCCAAACTGATCTACTCGGGAATCATGTCGCTCGACGGCTACACAGCGGACCGGGACGGGAACTTCGACTGGAGCGTCCCGGACGAGGAAGTGCACACCTTCGTCAACGAGCGCCAGCGGGATGTCGGCACCCATCTCTACGGCCGGCGGCTCTACGAAGTCATGCTCGCCTGGGAGGATCCCGGCGCCTTCACCGGCGAACCGCCCTATGTCCAGGAATTCGCGCAACTCTGGAAGGCAGCAGACAAGGTGGTGTACTCCCGAACGCTGCAGAATCCCGCCAGCGCGCGGACCCGGATCGAACGGGAGTTCAGTGCCGATGCGGTCAGCCGGCTCAAGACGGAAGCCGGCCAGGACCTGGCGGTGGGCGGCCCGGAGCTCGCAGCCTCTGCCATCAGGGCGGGGCTGGTGGACGAGTTCCAGATGTTCGTCTCGCCCGTGGCCGTTGGCGGCGGCAAGAGGTACCTCCCCGACGACGTCCGCCTGAACCTTGAGCTGCTCGAAGAACGGCGGTTCGGCAACGGCGTCGTGTTCCTCCGCTACGGCAACCGCACCTGACGCGTGCCGGCACGCAACCTCGCGCAGCCACAAAAGCGTGTGCTGGGACAAAACCCCGCGCTGGGACAGAATGGGAGGCATGACCCGAATCGCAATCATCGGCGGCCACGGCAAAGTGGCCCTCCAGCTGTCCGCCCTTCTCACCGGAGAGGGGCACAGCGTCACCTCCATCATCCGCAACCCCGATCACGCCGCGGACGTCGCAGCGACCGGCGCGTCGCCGTCGGTGCTTGACGTTGAAAATTCGACGACGGCGGAAATCGCCGCCGGGCTCCGGAACCACGACGCCGTGGTCTGGTCAGCCGGCGCCGGGGGAGGGAACCCGGAACGCACCTTGGCGGTGGACCGCGACGCCGCCATCCGCTCCATGGACGCCGCTACGGAGGCTGGTGTGCGCCGCTACGTCATGGTCTCCTACTTCGGTGCGGGCCCCAACCATGGCGTGCCGGCCGGCCACAGCTTCCATGCCTACGCCGAGGCCAAGGCGGCGGCAGATGAATACCTGCGCGGCAGCTCGCTGTCCTGGACCATCCTCGGCCCCGGTTCACTGACCGACGGCCCCGGGAACGGCCTGATCGACGTGGACCCCGCCGACGCCGCCTCCGGAACCAACACGTCCCGGGCCAACGTGGCCATCGTCGCCGCGGCCGTGCTGGACCTGCCGGGATGCGCAGGCCGGACCATCGAGTTCCGGGACGGCACCCTCCCGGTCTCGGCCGCACTGGAGCCGGTCAAGTAGCGCCGGCGGAGCGGCGGCAGGCCCCTCGGGGCGGCCGCCGTCGAAGAGTGCGGCCCGGCCCCCGGTAGGGTGGAATCGCACGGTTCGCCCTCCGGCTTCGGGGGCGCAGGGCCCAACACTCCGGGGAAAGTGAGCACATGGACCAGCTGGCACTCATTATCGGACTGCTGCTCGCCACGGTGGTGGCTGTAGGCCTGGGGGACCGGCTGCGGCTGCCTTACCCGGTCCTGATGCTCCTGCTGGCCGTGGCGCTGACTTTCATCCCCGGTTTCCCCGACCTGGAGATCTCGCCGGAGCTGATCCTGCCCATCTTCCTGCCGCCACTGCTGTTCGCCACCGCCCAACGCAGTTCCTGGGCGGTGTTCCGGGTCCGCTGGCGCACGCTCATCATGCTCGCGGTGGCCCTCGTGGTGATTTCCACCGCGGTGGTAGCCGGCGCCGCGTGGCTCATGATCCCGGGCATCGGCGTCCCCGCCGCCATCGCACTCGGCGCCATGGTGGCTCCGCCGGACCCGGTGGCGGTCGAGTCGGTTGCCGGCCGCGTCCGCATGCCCCGCCGCCTGATCACAGTGCTGCAGAGCGAAGGCCTCTTCAACGACGCCGCGGCCATCGTCATCTTCCAGGCCGCCGTCGCTGCAGCTGTTGGCGGCACCAGGATAGGACCCGACGTCGTCCTGCTGTTTGTGGTGGGCGCTGCCCTTGCGGTCGTGGTCGGGATCGCCATGGGCTGGCTGACGTCGCTGATCACCCGGCTCGTGCAATCGATGGTCGCCCGCAGCGCAGTCACCCTGGTGGTGCCGTTTGCCGCCTACATCCTGGCGGAAGAATTCCACGCGTCCGGTGTTATCGCCGTCGTGGTCACCGCCCTGGAGATGCAGCGGCACTCCCGCCCGCAGGACGCCGCCGAGCGGGTGACCCGGACGGCCTTCTGGGACGTGGTGGAGCTCCTCGTGACCGGACTGGCGTTCGGCCTCGTGGGCCTCGAAATCCAGGACGTCGTCCGCAAGGAAGGTGCCGGCATCCTCGGCATGGTGGGCACCGCCGTCGTGGTCTGCATCCTGGTGTTCGCCGTGCGGTTCGGCTGGCTCGGCCTGCTGGCCCTGTCGGCGCGCAAGCGCAAGAACCTGCTGCAGCCCACCTCCGCCAAAGAGGTGCTGATCCTGACCTGGTGCGGGATGCGCGGACTCGCTACCCTGGCCCTCGCGCTGGCTCTCCCGCTCACGCTTGCGGACGGCACGCCGTTCCCGGCGCGGGACGAGCTGCTGGTCATTGCCTGCGCGGTGCTGCTCGCCACGCTGGTCCTGCCGGGGCTCACGCTGCCCTGGCTGATGCGCGTCCTGAAGGCGTCCCAGGACGGAACCGAGGAGCGGGACGCGGCCCGGCTTCTGGCCAGGCGGGCCCAGGCGGCCGCCGTGGCGGCGCTCAAGGACACCGAGCTGATGAAGGAGCTGCCGCCGGAGAAGGTTGCGCTGGTGAAGGAAAAGATGACGCGGCTGCACGCCGAGCTGCTGGATGGCAGCCTCCGCAACGAGAGCCTGGCCGAGAAACGCGAGCGCGGCAGGGAGCTGGCCATCGCAGTCCAGACCATCGCCCTGGACGCCGCCCGGCAGGAAGTGGTGGCCGCGCGCAACGAGGCCGACATGGACCCGGAGGTCGCGGACAGGGTGCTCCGCCAGCTCGACCTGCGGACCATGATCATGCCGGAATAGGCTATTCAGGCAGGGGACTTAGGCCGGGACGGACAGCTCCAGGTCCAGGGTGTTTTTCTCCACGTAGTCCAGGGCGCACCTGACGGCACCCACCGTCACGATTGAGTCGCCCAGCGGGGAAACCGCCACCCGCGGCGGCGTCGCAGTGAACTCGGTCAGGCGTTCGGCGATCGGCCCAAGCAGCACACCCGCGGAATTTGCCACTGCGCCTCCGATGACCACCAGCTCCGGGTTGATGACCGTGGCCACGGCGCCAATCACCCGGGCCATCCTGTCGGCCAGCCTGTCGAGGATTTGCAAAGCCACTGCATCGCCCGCAGCGGCCGCGGCGAAAACATGTTCCGCTTCGGCGCCCTCCCGGGCATGCTCGCGGAGCGAGGTCTTGGCCCGCCCGGCAAGGGCCTCCCCTGCCCAGACACGCGCCAGGGTGGCAATCCCGAAGGTGTCGCCCACGCCCTCGACCATGTCGAGGAACGCCAGCTCGCCGGCGCCGCCGCCGCTGCCGTGCAGCAGCCGCCCGCCGTCGATCACTCCGGAACCGAAGCGTTCACTGGCCAGGATGACGACGACGTCGTCCACACCCGCCGCTGCGCCCCGCCAGCGGTCGCCGAGGGCCGCGAGGTTGGCGTCGTTTTCGAGCAGTACTGTCCACCCGCGGAGATCTTTCAGCGCGGCCTTGAGGCCGACGTCGAACAGACCCCAGAAGTGCTGGGCCGCCAGCACATTTCCGTGACGATCCACCGGCGCGGCGATGCCCGCGCAGACAGCGAGGACCGACTCGGGGGCAGCTCCCACACTGTGCAGCGCCGTCATGGCTGTCCGGTCAATGACGGCTATGCGTTCCTGAGCCGAGATTTCGGCGCCGGCGAACGGCTGGCTGGACCGCCCCAGCGTCATACCGCGGAGATCGGACACCACCACTGTGGCCTTGGAGACGCCCACGTCCATGCCAAGGACGTAGCCGGCGCGCTCGTTGAGCTCGAACCGGCGTGCCGGCCGGCCTTTCTGATAGCCGCCGAACGCGCGCTGGTTTTCCAGCTCCCTGATCCAGCCCCGCTCCATAAGGTCTTCGCACACCGAAATGGCCGTGGCCCGCGTGAGCCCGGTGGACTGCATGACTTCCGTGACCGTCACCGCCTCGGAGGCCCGCATGAAGTCCAGGACCGCACCGGCGCTCACGCGCCGCAGCAGCTGGGGCGTTGCCGCCGTCATTTCAGACATGGTGTTGACCTCCCTGTGCTTTGCACCACATAATACTTGAGGAACTAAATTTAGATTCCATATAAACTTAGAGCGTGTGGGCCGGACGGCCGCCGACCACTGGCTTTTCTTCCAGACATTCACCCAGCCTTTTGCAAAGGAGCAACCGTGAACAGCATCCTGAAGCAGCGCCCGCCCGGACCCCAGCCCGAATCCCGCCAGGCCCGCACGTCGGCCTCTGCCCTGTGAGCGCCGCCCCGCTTAGCAGGCGCGCGCTGCTGAAGGCCGCGGGCCTCGCCGGCGCCGCCTTCATGGCCCCCCTCTCCGGCTGCGGCGCCACGCCCAGCACCCAGAACGGCGTCACCACGCTGCGGTTCATGCAGAACAAGCCCGAAGTGGTGGACTACTTCAACCAGGTAATCAAGGACTTCGAGGCACTGAACCCGGACATCCGCGTGGTCCAGGACTTCAACGAGGGCAACTTTGTTCCGGGACTGGTCCGCAACGATCCGCCGGACGTTGTGACCCGCGGCTTCGCGCAGGCCACCGCAGACTTCGTCAGGAAGGGCATCTTCGCCGACCTTTCGGACATGCCCGTGGCTGCCACCATCGATCCGAAGATGCAGGACCTCGTCAGCTCCTGGGGCCAGTACAACGGCAACGAGATCAGTGCCCTGCCGTTCTCCCTGGCGGCCGCCGGCGTCATTTACAACCGCGACATTTTCGAGGCGCAGGGCGTCTCCGTACCCACCACTTGGGACGAGTTCGTGGCGGCCTGCGAAAAGTTCAAGGCGGCCGGCATCGCGCCGATCTATGGAACGTTCAAGGACCCCTGGACCCTCGCCCAGGGCATGTTCGACTACGTGTCCGGCGGTGCTCTGGATGTCGCGAAATTCTTCACAAAGCTCAACGCCAAGGGTGCAGACATCACCGCGGACGCCCCTGAGTCGTTTGCCAGCAACTTCGGACCGGCACTGCCCAAAATGCTCCAGCTGGCGTCCTTCGCGCAGAACGGAGCTGCCAGCAAGAACTATGCAGACGGCAACGCCGCCTTCGCCAAAGGCCAGGCGGCCATGTACCTGCAGGGTCCGTGGGCCCTCTCCCAGCTGGTCGCGGCCAATAAGGACATCAGGCTCGGAAGCTTCCCGCTGCCGGTGACGAACAACCCGGACGAGACCAAGGCCCGCGTGAACGTGGACATGGCGCTCTCCATCACCCGCAACACGCCGAACATGGCTGCCGCCCAGCGGTTCGTCAACTACCTGCTCGCGCCGTCAGTAGTCAACACCTACAACGAGAAGAACGCTGCGTTCTCGCCGCTCAAGGACGCTCCCGCCGTCAGCAATCCGCAGATCAGCGGGCTGGGCGCAGCGGTCGATGAGGCGCGCTACTTCCAGGGCGCTACCACCTACTTCCCGCCGTCGGTGCCGCTGAACAACTACATCCAGTCCTTCGTGTACAGCAAGAACGGCGAGCAGTTCCTGTCCGCCCTCGACGACGAATGGCGCCGCGTCGCCGAACGCACCGCGGTCTGACCCCCCACCCCGAATCCAGGAGCCTTCATGACTACAACATCCCGGGTGGCCCAGACAGCCCGTCCCGCAGGACGCAAGAGACCGACTTCCGCCCCTGCCAGCCCCCAAAGATTCCGGTCCAAGCACAAGATCGACCCCGCGTACTACTGGATGGTGGTGCCCGTACTGGCGCTGTTCGCCTTCTTTATCACCCTGCCGGCACTCGTGGGCGTCTTCTTCAGCCTCACGAACTATGCCGGCTACGGTGACTGGAAGTTCATCGGACTGTCCAATTACGTTAATATCTTCAAGGACCCGGCGATACTGCAGTCCTACATCTTCACGTTCGTGTTCGCCCTGACCACCACCGTGGTGGTCAACGTCGTGGCGCTCGCCATCGCCCTTGGCCTCAACGCCAAGATCAAGTGGCGCACCGGCATGCGCACCGTGTTCTTCATCCCCATGGTGCTCTCCGCCCTGATTGTCTCCTTTGTGTTCAACTACCTGTTCTCCAACACCCTCCCGGTGCTGGCTGAACAGTTCGGCTTCACGCCGCTGGCCACGAGCATCCTCGCCAACGAGAACCTTGCCTGGCTGGCCATCGTGATCGTCACCGTGTGGCAGGCAGCGCCCGGCGCCACCATCATCTACCTGGCCGGCCTCCAGAGCGTGCCGTCCGAGGTCTATGAAGCCGCGGACCTCGACGGCGCGGGCAGTTTCCGGCAGTTCCACAGCCTGACACTGCCGCTGATCATGGGGTACCTCGTGATCAATGTGATCCTCGGGTTCAAGGGCTTCCTCGGAACCTACGAGATCATCGTTGGCCTCACCGGCGGCGGTCCCGGCATGGCAACGCAGTCGGTGGCAATGCGCATCTTCTCCGGCTTCACGGGCGGCGATTATTCCTACCAGATGGCGAACGCCGTCATCTACTTCCTGATCACCTTGTTGATCTCCGTTATCCAGCTGCGCCTCATCCAGCGCCGGGGGGTTTCTCTCTAATGACCGCATCCACACTTCCAGAGCCCATTGCCAGGGCAGCGGCGTCCACCGGCATCAAGTACGGCTTCCGCAGGCCCGGGTCCTCGCCCGCGGGTAAAACCCGCCGCTCCAACCGCGAAGGCTTCAAGATCAACTGGTGGCTCACTGCCCTGATGGTGGTTGCCTCGCTGACCGTCCTGCTGCCGCTGTACTTCACCGTGGCCATGGCGCTGAAGTCGCCGGACCAGATCGGCACCGGTACTGGCCTGGAATGGCCAAACCCGATGAACTGGGAAAACTTCGTCGCCGCCTACGTGGCCACCAACTTCCCGCGGGCCTTCATGTCCACGGCGTTCGTCACCGTGTTCAGCGTCCTGGGGTCCCTGGCCTGCAGCTCACTCGTTGCCTACGCAATTGCCCGGAACTGGAACCGGAAGTTCTTCCGCGGCTCCTTCGTGTACCTGCTCTCCGCCATGTTCATCCCGTTCCCGGTGATCATCCTGCCCCTGATCAAGCAGACAGCACTGCTTGGCCTGGACAACCCGGCCGGCGTCGTGTTCCTGCACGTCCTTGGCGGCATCTCCTTCAACACGCTGCTGTACATCGCCTTCGTCCGCTCCATCCCGGTGGAACTGGAGGAATCGGCCCGTATGGACGGGGCCACCACGTGGCAGGTGTTCCGTAAGATCATCTTCCCGCTGCTGGCTCCGATGAACGCCACGGTGGGCATCTTCGCTTTCCTTGGCTCGTGGAACGACTTCCTGCTGCCCCAGATGATGATCGCGGACCCTGCCCTGCAGACCCTTCCCGTGGTGCAGATGCTTTTCCAGGGCGAATTCAACACCAACTACAGCCTCGCATTCGCGTCCTACCTGATGGCCATGGCACCCACCCTGGTGGTTTACATCCTGGCCCAGCGGTGGGTACTCTCCGGAGTTATGCGCGGGGCCGTCAAATAGACCCAACTTTCCCAATCCAGCACCAACCGCAACCACAAGAAAAGGATCATCCCTTGTCCACCACTGCCACGCTGGCAACCCTGTCCGATTCCGACCGTCTGGCCGATCCGAACTGGTGGCGCCAAGCCTCCGTCTACCAGATCTACCCCCGAAGCTTCTCCGACTCGAACGGTGACGGCCTGGGCGACATCAAGGGCATCACGGCCAAGGTTCCGTACCTGAAATCACTGGGGATCGACGCCGTCTGGCTGAGCCCGTTCTACCCGTCGGCTCTCGCCGACGGCGGCTACGACGTCGACGATTACCGCGACGTGGACCCGAAGCTGGGCACGCTGGCGGACTTCGACGAGATGGCCACCGCGCTGCACGCCGCGGGCATTAAGCTGATCGCCGACATCGTCCCGAACCACTCCTCGGACCGGCACGAGTGGTTCAAGGAAGCCCTCGCCTCCCCGAAGGGCTCGGCTGCCCGTGACCGCTACATCTTCCGCGACGGCAAGGGCCCCAACGGCGAGTTCGCGCCGTCGGACTGGGACTCAGTGTTCGGCGGACCGGCCTGGGAGCGTATCACCGAACCTGACGGCACACCCGGGCAGTGGTACATGCACATCTTCGCCAAGGAGCAGCCGGACCTGAACTGGGCCAACCGGGAGGTCCGCGACGACTTCCTCAAGACCCTGCGTTTCTGGTCGGACCGCGGCGTGGACGGCTTCCGCGTCGATGTGGCGCATGCCCTGACCAAGGACCTCACCGAACCGCTGCTGTCCAAGCTGGAGCTGAGCGCGGCAAACACCGGCACCGATGGTTTCGCCGACGGCTCGCACCCGTTCTGGGACCGCGACGAAGTCCACGAGGTCTACGCCGAGTGGCGCGAGGTCTTCAACGAATACAACCCGCCGCGCACCGCCGTTGCCGAGGCCTGGGTGCACGCCACCCGCCGTCCGCGCTACGCCAGCCCGGAGGGCCTGGGCCAGGCGTTCAACTTCGACCTGCTGCAGGCCGACTTCGACGCCGAGGAATTCAAGGAGATCATCACCCGCAACCTGGCCGAGGCCGCCGCCACCGGTGCGTCCTCCACCTGGGTGTTCTCGAACCACGACGTCGTCCGGCACGCCACCCGCTACGGCCTGCCCAAGGGATCCAAGGGCAAGAAGCACGCCAAGGGCCAGGACGGCAAGGACTGGCTGCTGGCCGGCGGGCCCAAAGAGGAGCTGGATGTGGAGCTCGGTCGGCGCCGCGCCCGCGCCGCCACCCTGCTGATGCTCGCGGTGCCCGGCTCGGCTTACCTGTACCAGGGCGAGGAACTCGGCCTCCAGGAAGTCGCCGACATCCCGGACGCAGAGCGCCAGGACCCCTCGTTCTTCCGCAACAAGGGCGTGGAGGTCGGCCGGGACGGCTGCCGTGTGCCGCTGCCGTGGTCCGTTGAGGGAACCTCGTTCGGATTCGGCGACGGCGGCGCCCACCTGCCGCAGCCGGACTGGTTCAGCAAGTACGCCGTCGAGGCGCAGGACGGCACCGAAGGCTCCACCCTTGAGCTTTACCGCAAGGCACTCAAGCTGCGCCGCGAACTGCAGGCCGAGGAAGAGCTCGAGTGGCTCGAAACCGGCAACCCGGAGGTCCTGCACTTCACCCGCCCCGGCGGCTGGCAGTCTGTGACCAACTTCGGGGACGAGGCTGTTGAGCTCCCCGCGGGCACGGTGCTGGTCAGCAGCGCCCCGCTAGAAGACGGCAAGCTGCCGGCCAACACCACGGCCTGGCTGCGCTGACGCCACAGCTGAGAACGGCTCAGTAACCCGTCCCGGTGGCGGTACCCGTTGGGGGTGCCGCCACCGGGGCTTTTTAACGGACTGTGCCTCCGCTGGAGGAAGTGAAAGAGTGATGCAATGACTGAAAATTCGATTCCGTCCGGCAGGCTCCTCTATGGCTGCATGGGCCTGGGAGGCAGCTGGTCAGATGACCCGCACACAACCACGGATGTGGAAACCGCCGCTGCCGCCATCGAGGCCGCGATGGACATCGGCGTCACGCTGTTCGACCATGCGGACATCTACCGCGGCGGCAAATCCGAGGCGGTGTTCGGCGAGGTCCTGGCCGCTTCGCCGGGCCTGCGTGACCGCATCCAGCTGCAGACCAAATGCGGCATCCGGCTCAACGAGCGGGGACTGGAGACCCACTACGACCTGAGCGGTGACGCCATCATCGAGCGGGTCAACGGCAGCCTCGAGCGCCTGCGCACGGACTACGTGGACGTCCTCCTGCTTCACCGCCCCGACCCCCTGGTGGACCCGGCGGAGGTGAGCGCCGCCGTCGGGAAGCTGATGGCCGAGGGCAAGGTGCGGGCGCTGGGCGTGTCCAACATGTCGGCTGCCCAGATCGAGTTCCTGCAGGACAGCCTCGAGACACCGGTGGTGGCCAACCAGCTGGAACTCAGCCTGCTCAAGCGGGACTGGCTGGAGAGCACGGTCCTCGTCAACCATCCGGAAGCCGGAAGCTACAGCTTCCCGCACGGGACGCTCGAATACTGCGCCAGGCACGGGATCACCCTGCAGGCCTACGGCGCCCTGGCGCGGGGACACTACACCGGCAATCCGCCCGAACGGGTCACACCTGCCGAGTCCGCCACCGCCGAGCTGCTTTCGGACATGGCGCGGGAGAAGGGAACAACCCGGGAGGCCGTGCTGCTGGGCTGGCTCATGAAGCACCCGGCGGGGATCGCCCCGGTGATCGGGACGGCGAATGCGGACCGGATCCGGGCCTGTGCCGGAGCCGCCCGTATGGCCGAGACCATGACCCGGGCCGAGTGGTACCGGCTCTGGGTCACCGCCCGGGGGAGCAACATCCCTTAAAGCCCAACGAGCTCGCAGTTGGTGTCGTTTTGACGCCTCAAAACGACACCTCATGCGAGCTAGATGGGGCAGGGCCCGACGGCGGGCCGCTAGTTCAGCGGGGCGACCTCCGAGTAGGTGGAGGAGTCGCCCTTGAGCGCCTGGCTCTGCGTGCCGTCCACGCTCACGGGAATGTCGCCGGCAATAGTCACGCGGTTGAGCTTGCGGGGCTGGCCGTCGTAGTTGTCCGGCGCGTAGTGCTGGGTGATCCGGTTGTCGAACAGCACCAGCTGGTTCGGCTCCCAGTTCACCCGCACTACGTTCTCGGGCCGGGTGACGTACGCCTGCAGCAGCCGGATGATGTCCTTGGACTCGGTGTTGGACAGGCCCACGATCCGCAGGCGCTGCGCGAAGCCCCCAATGAACAATCCGCGCTCGCCGGTCAGCGGGTGGACACGCACCACGGGGTGGGCAGTCTCGAACTTCAGCCGGGTGAACTCCTTGCGGCGCTGCTCAGCGTTCTGGTGCTCCAGGTTCTTGGGCACGGAGTAGTCGTAGTCATTGGTGTGGATGGCCCACAGCGTGTCCGCAAAGTTCCGCAGCTCATCGGGCAGGTCCCGGTAGGCGGCCGCGGAGGAGGCAATGAGTGTCTCGCCGCCGTAGGCCGGCAGGTCGATGCTGCGCAGCGTGGACGCCTGCGGCGGATTGACCACGAACGTGACGTCGGTGTGCCAGTTGTTGGCGGAGCCGTTTTCACTGTCCACCGGCAGGACGTTTTCCTCGCCCTCCACGGAGGCAACCGTAGGGTGGGCCTTGGTGAGCGGTCCGAAATGGCTGGCGAACTTCACCTGGGCCTCGTCGGAGAGGATGTTGGCTTCCCGGAAGACGAGCGCCTTGTGCTCATTCAGGGCCGCGCGGATCTGCGCCACTGTCTCGGCACTGAGGTCCCCGCTGAGGTCCAGTCCGCGGATCTCGGCGCCGATGCGGGAGCCCAGCTTGGCGAATTCGAGCTTGGTTTCGGTGATAACGGTCATTGTTCTTCCTTACTGTCGTGTCGGTTGCGGTGGATGATCCTGCGGTGGATTACTTGGCAATGAGGCCGTTGAACTCGTTGGTGTAGAGCTTCTTGGGATCAAGGTCGTCCTTGATGATCCCGACAGACTTCAGGTAGTCGTTCCAGCGGGTGAAGTCCTCGTCCTTGATTTCGCCCTTGGCGGGCACGCCCACGCTCTTCCAGTACTGCAGGGCGGCGGGGTTCTCATTCCGGCCGCGCTCCTTGATGATCTTCGTAAAGCGCGCAATCACTTCCTCGCGGGGCGTGGTGCGTTCCCATTCGATCGCCTTCGCGACGCCCGTGGTGAACGTCCGGGTGGTGTTGGGGTTCTGGGCGATGAAATCCTCGCGCAGGACGTACGGGCCGCCGGCGAACGTGCCGAACAGCTGCGAATCACTGAAGACGGACCGCAGCCCGCCGTTCGCGATGGCCTTGTCCTGAAGGATGCTGCCCAGCGAGCCGGCGTCCACCTGGCCGCGGCGGATGGCTTCCTCGGTGTCGTTGGGCGGGACCACCACGAGCTGGACCTGCTTGATCTCGTCAGCGGTAAGACCGTTCTTGCGGAGGTACGTGTTGATGACGGCTTCCGAGTGGGCGCCCAGGGTGTTCACAGCGATCTTCTTGCCGATGAAATCCCTGGCCGTCCGGATGGGGCTGTCCTCCTTGACGTAGAAGCCGTTGAAGGTCTTCTTGTCCTCGCCGTAGTAGTTGATGACTGCCTTGACCGGCGCCCCGGCCTCGATCAGTTTCACTACGGCTCCGGCGAAGGCCCCGCCGAAGTCCGTCTGCCCGGTGGCTGCCGACTGGATGTCCTGCGGGCCGCTGATGGTGTTGCCCACCCAGTTCAGCTTCACGTCGCCCAGGTAGCCGAGGTCTTCGGCGAGTTCGGGGAGGGTCACGGTGTTCGCCCACCCCTGGTAGCGGAGTTCCTTCACCTCGGTGGCTCCGGGTTCGCCCGTGCCGCCCACCGAGGGGCCGCCGCAGCCGGACACCGTCAGGGCGATGACGACGGCGGCCGCAGCACTCAGGATGGTCAGGTGTCGTTTCATGTGAAGTTCCTTCAGTGGATTCATGCTTGTCGCGGGGTGAATGGTTCGGTGCGGAATGGTTCAGTGGGCGGGTCCGTGGCGGCTGGTTTTCCGACCGTCCCCTGCCCGCCGCAGCGGCCGATGGATCGATGTAAGCGCACTTCCGCGCCGCACGAAAGTGCCCGGTTCACGGCGGGAAACCCTTGGAAATCCGCGGAAATACGGCGAAACGAAAGGTCATGAGGCGCCCGGTTTCGTCAGGTGAAACCCTGTGACGGCCGGCATGCGGAGTTGCCCGCGGGACAATAGACTTCCGCTTTTGGTCGTATTGGTCGCCGCCGGGGACCGGTCATCTTCGCCTTACCGGGCGCGGGCCGGATACGGTAGAAGCATGACGTCTTCTTCCACCGCCGAGATCACCCGGCACGAACGCAACATCCCTGCCGAAATCGCCCGTTCGTGGCTGCTGGTCAATGCAATGAAAACTGAACTCTTCGACCAGTCGGCCGTGTCCCGTGCGGATTCCATCATTCTGGACATCGAAGATGCGGTGGACCCCTCGCAAAAGGATGCAGCCCGCGACAACGTGGTGAACTGGCTGACCGGCGGCGGCCAGGCCTGGGTCCGGATCAACGACGCCACCAGCCCGTTCTGGGCGGATGACCTCGCGGGCCTTCGCGGCACCCCGGGTCTCCTGGGCGTCATGCTGGCCAAGACTGAATCGGCGGACCAGGTCACGGAAAGCTTCCACCGGATGGACGGCAAGACGCCCGTGATCCCGCTCGTGGAGAGCGCGCTCGGCATCGAGGAAGCCAACCACATCGCCAAGGCCCAGGGCGCGTTCCGCCTCGCCTTCGGCTCCGGCGACTTCCGCCGTGACACCGGCATGGCCGCCACCCCCGAAGCCATGGCCTACCCGCGCGCCAAGCTCGTGGTGGCCAGCCGCGTCGGCAACCTGCCCGGGCCCATCGACGGCCCGACGGTCGGCACCAACCACCCGATCCTGCGCGAGCAGACCGGCATCACCGTGATGATGGGCATGACCGGAAAGCTCTGCCTCGCCATCGACCAGACCAGCGTCATCAACGAGGTCATCAGCCCCACGCCGTCGGACGTCGCCTGGGCCACGGACTTCATGGCCGACTTCGAAGCCAACGGCCGCGTGATCCGCGACGGGTCCGACCTGCCGCGTCTGGGCCGTGCCGAAAAGATCATGAAGCTCGCGGTAGCCTTCGGCGTGCAGCCGGCGCTGTAGCCCGCGCCAGCATTTCCAGGAGACCCCGTGACCGATACCCGCTATCTGGTGCACGGGGTCTTTTGGGAGGGGCCTCCGGCGGCTTTCGCCGGCACCCGCCCCGGTCTCCGGCTGTGCGGACGGTGGCAAACACTGCCTCGGTCATGCCAAGGTCTTTTCGCCCACTGATTGCGGGCACGGACTAGTAGACTGTCATGGTGCTGAACGAATTCTGGGCCGTTGCGCCCACATCCTACAAGATTCTGGTTTTCAGCGCGATGGGCCTGATCGCCGCCGGAATAGTTCTCAACATTGCCGGCAACGCCGCCCACAATCAGGGCCTAATGGTCGCGTCGCTGCCAGTGATCGGCGTGGGCCTGCTCCTGCACGTCGTGGCGCTGGTGATCCGCGGCCAGCACGTCAGGAAGAGCTACAAGAGGTAGCCTGCGTTCCTTCGGACATGGCTGCGCGCGTGCTCTATCGCCGCCGGCAGGTCGGTGAAGAGGTGCTTATGGTGGCGCAGGGACCGGATGACACCCACGTTCGTGACCAGCGCCAGGTGCTCCGGCCGTACGCCCTTCAGTAGCACGGTGATGCCGCGCAGCTCCAGGGCAGCGATGACCTCCACCAGTGCGTGGGCTCCCGTGGCGTCCAGCAGCCGCACCTGAGACAGGCGGATGACCGCCACCTGGATGTCCTTCACTTGGCTGATCTCCTGCAGGATGCGTTCAGCCGCGCCGAAGAACATCGCGCCTTCGAGCCTAAAGATGGCAATGTGGTCGTCGCCCTCGACCGGCTTCTCTGCAATCTGCTCGCGGCGTACCCCGCTGAGCGAAGCAAACTTCCGCAGCGTCAGCAGTGCCGCGGCCGCCAGCCCGATCTGGATGGCAACAATCAGGTCAAAGGCCACCGTGATGACCGCCGTCAGGACAAAGACGGCGGCGTCCGCGCGGGTGGATCGAAGGATGGCGTTGACAGTGCGGGTTGAGACCATCCGTGTGGCTGTCACCATCAGAATCCCGCCCAGCACCGCCAGCGGAATTCTGCCCACCAGCCTTGCCGCGAGGTAGATGATGGCAAGCAGCACCAGGGCATGGACGATGGCCGACACCCGGGTCCTGGCGCCGGAGCGAACGTTGACGGCCGTCCTGGCGATGGCGCCGGTGGCCGGCATGCCGCCGAACAGCCCGGCCGCGATGGAAGCCAGCCCCTGCCCGGTGAGTTCGCGGTCCGGGCTGTAAGGGCCGCTCGGCCTGCTGTCCGGTCCGGCCATGCCGGACGCAACGCGTGCTGACAGCAGGGACTCGATCGCCGCCAGCGAGGCGATGGCTACGGCAGGCATCAGCAGCCCGCTGAGCGCGCCCGGGTCAAGAGACGGCAGGCGGGGCGCCGGCAGGGAATGGGGGAGGGTCCCGATGCGGGGGATGTCCAGGCGTAGCAGTTCCGCCGCCACAGTCACCAGCAGCACCGCGATCAGGCTTGCGGGAAGGGACTTGTGAAGCTTGGATGCCACCAGCATCACGGCGGCCACGGCTGCGACCACTGCCAAAGTCTGGATGACCATCGGTGACCTGGCTTCCGCGGCTGCCTCGACTGCTGCCAGAAGCGTGTTGTGTCCGGGAAGCCCCGCTGTGCCGGTGGCCAGCGGCACCTGCTGGAGGAAAATGATGGCTGCGATGCCCAGCGTAAAGCCCTCCACCACGGGCCAGGGGATGAACGCAACGGCCCGCCCCAGGCCGCTGATCCCCAGTGCACAGACCATCAAACCGGCCAGCAGAGTCACGAGTGCGACGCTGCCGGGCCCGTGGGCGGCCACCACAGGGGCCAAGACCACCACCATGGCGCCAGTGGGGCCGGACACCTGCACATTGGATCCGCCCATGATTGCCGCCACCAAGCCCGCCACCACGGCCGTGATCAGTCCTGCCTCGGCACCCACGCCTGAACTGACGCCAAAGGCTAGAGCCAGCGGAAGGGCCACGATGCCTACGGTGATGCCGGCAAGAAGATCCGTCCGCCAGGAGGAGCGCAGACCGTCATAGTCGCGCCCGGACGGAAGAAACTTCCAGAGCGCCGATTTCAGCCCGGGCGTCCGCAGCTGCGCCTTGTCTGGCCGTTCCATGCCTGCCGTTTCCGAGCCGGCGCTCATGCCGAGGGGCCGGCGGGGTGTCCGCTGGGCAGGTGCGTCCTGGGCAAATCCTGCGCAAGCCGGAGCTGCTCGTTTGAATCCGCCAGGGTGTCCAGCAGGAATGCCCGGGCGATGGCCAGGAGCTCGGCGATCTTGGGGTGCGCGATGCGGTACGTCACCACATTCGCTGAGCGGACGGACGTCACCACCTTATGCCGGCGCAGTGTTGCCAGGTGCTGGGACAGATGCGAGGCTTCCAGGCCTGTTTCGGACAGGAGGAAGCTCACCGGGGCGGCGGTGTCCGGGGCGGCCGCCAGCAGCTCGAGGATCCGGATCCGCGCCGGATGCGCAAGCGCCTTGAAGAGGTTCGCCTTGATTTCGTACAAGGGTGCCTGGTTTGCGGAAATCATCGTGACCTGCCGTTCCTGTTCAGGCCGGCCCGTGGCCCGAATTGATGGAATGATGAATTCATCATATCACCCGGCGGGTAACAGCCGGCTGTGGAGGGGGAAACGATAGGCTTGAGGCCATGACTATCAATCCGGATCTGCAGGGTCGGAGCTACCCTGCCGCAGAGGTGTACGACGTCGGCCGCGAGAAAATCCGCGAGTTTGCCCGCGCAGTCAAGGCCACGCATCCCGCCCATTTTGATCTCGACGCCGCGCAGGCCCTGGGCCACCGCGATCTCGTGGCTCCGCCAACTTTTGCGATCATCATCGCACAGCGCGCCGATGCCCAGCTGATCGAGGATCCCGAGGCCGGCATCGACTTCTCCCGCGTGGTCCATGCCGACCAGCGATTCACCCACCACCGCCCCATTTTCGCAGGTGACCGCCTGGTGGCTGAGCTGCACGTCGACGGTGTCCGTGCCATGGGCGGCGGTGCCATGATCACCACCCGCGCGGAGATTTTCGCACTCACCGATGCGGACGGGCGGGAGCCTGTTTCCACCACCAAGTCATCCATCCTGGTCCGCGGAGAGGGACAGTAACCATGAACCCCACTTTCGAAGAACTGAGCGTTGGCCAGGACATCGGCACCCGCAGCATCGGCGTCACCCGGCAGGACCTGGTCAAGTACGCGGGCGCCTCGGGGGATTTCAATCCCATCCACTGGAACGAGGCCTTCGCCACGGGCGTGGAGCTTCCCGGCGTCATCGCGCACGGCATGTTCACCATGGGCGCTGCGGTGCAGCTGGTGACCGACTGGGCAGGCGACCCGGCCGCCGTCGTCGACTACCAGACCCGCTTTACCAAACCGGTGCTGGTCACCGACACCACCGGAACCGCCGACGCCGGAGCCGTGATCGAGGTCAGCGGAACCGTCGGCTCGCTCGACGCCGAGGCGCGCACCGCACGCGTGGACCTCGCCGTGGTCTTTGACGGGCAGAAAGTCCTCATGAAGGCGCAGGCCCAGGTCAGGGTGTCCTGAAACGTGATGCGTTCTTGAGCTCCACAGCCGTCCAGGCGCCGGAGGTCACCCACTGGCGAAATGCGGTGGTGGTGGCCTACGCCGCCAGCGGCATTGCCTTCGCCTCCTGGGTCTCCCGGCTGCCTGCCATCCGGGACGGCCTGGACCTTACTCCGGGGACCATCGGGCTGCTGCTGCTCTGCATGACGGCGGGCTCCTTTCTGTCGGTGTCCGCCTCGGGACTGATCGTGCTGCGGCTCGGGTCCAAACGGACCATCCGGACCGGCAGCATCATGGTGGGCTGTGGCCTGGCGCTGGCCGGATTCGGAACGTCGGTGCTGGCCAGTCCGCTGGCGGTTGCCGCCGGACTGGCCGTCATCGGGCTGGGCACGGCGAGCTGGAACACGGCCTCCAATGTGGAAGGCGCCGCGGTGGAGCGCGCCGTGGGACGGCACATCATGCCGCGCCTGCACGGCGCATTCAGCCTCGGAACCGTGGCCGGCGCAGGCCTTGGGGCCTGGGCGGCCGGAACCGGCGTGCCGGTGTTCTGGCACCTCGCCGCCGCGGGCCTGGTGGTTGCCGGTTCGGTGACGACGGCGGCCCGCTGGTTCCTCGCGGACGTCACCCCGATTGGACGGGACTCCACGTACCGGCAGGACACCTTCGAAGACCCCATCACGGGCCCGATCCCCGTCATCCGCCAGGGAGCCGAGACAAGCGAGGCCCCGCTGGACAACAAGCGCAAGATCGCCCAGGCCTGGCGCGACAGGCGGACACTGCTGCTGGGTGTCATGGTGCTCGGCCTGGCGTTGGCCGAAGGCGCGGCGGGGGACTGGGTGGCGCTGGCGCTTGCCGACGGCCACCACCAGTCGGACGCTGCCGGTGCGGCGGGCTACGGCATCTTTGTCACGTTCATGACGGTCGGCCGGTTCGCCGGAACCGTGGTGCTGGACCGGTTCGGCCGGGTTCCCGTGATGCGCTGGTGCTCGGCGCTCGCCGTCGCGGGACTGGCACTGTTCGTTTTCGCGCCAGTTCCGTGGCTGGCCTACACCGCCCTGGCCGTGTGGGGACTTGGCGCGTCGCTCGGTTTCCCGGTGGGAATGTCCGCCGCCGCCGACGACCCCGCCAAGGCAGCTGCCCGGGTGTCCGTGGTCTCCACCATCGGCTATGGAGCTTTCCTGTGCGGGCCGCCGCTGCTGGGCCTTCTGGCCGAGCACGTCGGGATCCTGCACTCCCTGCTTGCTGTCATGGCTGTGCTGGTGGTGAGTTTCCTGCTGTCACCGGTGGCGCGGAAGGAGCCTGGCCCAAGCGGGCGCAGGCACAATAACTGGCGGGGCGGCAATCCAAGTTAAGCTGGACGGGTGACTCCCACCATGCTTTCCGATCTGACCACGGCTGCCGTCGGCGGCCCCGCCGGCAACTATATCGAGGCCCGCACGGAAGCGGAGATCATTGACGCGGTGCGGACTGCCGACGCCGCCGGGGAGCCCCTGCTGATCATCGGCGGCGGATCCAACCTGCTGATTTCCGACGACGGGTTCCCCGGAACCGTCGTCAGGATCGCCTCCGAGGGGTTCACCGTCAACGCGGAGGATTCGTGCGGCGGCGTTGCCGTGGTGGTCCAGGCCGGCCACAACTGGGATGCCCTGGTACAGCATGCGGTGCTGCACGCGTGGTCCGGGATTGAGGCGCTCGCCGGCATCCCCGGAGCCACCGGCGCCACCCCGGTGCAGAACGTGGGAGCGTACGGATCCGATGTTTCGCAGACCATCGCCGCCGTCCGCACCTGGGACCGGGAACGCAACGCCGTGCAGACATTCACCAGCTCCGAGCTCAAGTTCGGTTACCGGGACTCCATCCTCAAGCAGACCACTGTTAACGGCTCCCCGCGCTACGTGGTGCTCACGGTCGAGTTCCAGCTGCCGCTGGGCCGGATGAGCGCCCCCGTCCGCTACGCCGAGCTGGCCCGGGTCCTCGGCGTCGAGCAGGGCCAGCGGGCCTACTCCAACGACGTCCGCCGTGAAGTCCTCCGGCTGCGTGCCTCCAAGGGCATGGTCCTCGACCCGGCAGACCGCGACACGTACTCCACCGGCTCCTTCTTCACCAATCCCGTCGTCTCCGCAGAGGTGGCGGCAGGGCTTCCGGAGAATGCGCCGCAGTATCCGGCCGGATCGGACGGTCTGGTGAAACTTTCCGCGGCGTGGCTGATCGACCAGGCCGGGTTCGGCAAGGGCTTCGGGCTGGATGCCGGAAGCGTTTCCGGTGGCAGGGCTTCGCTGTCCACCAAACACACCCTGGCCATCACCAACCGGGGCTCTGCCAGCGCCGCCGACATGGTGGCGATCGCGCGGGAGGTGCGGGCCGGCGTCGTCGGGCGTTTCGGCATTGAACTTCACCCGGAGCCGCTGCTGATTGGCGTGGAGCTCTAAAGCCGTGGTTGCTGCGCTGACCTGACGTGCCGGCCGTCCTAGGATGGGCTCATGGCATCGGTGGCGCGGACACGGGTTACGGCAAAGATTCTCGGCCGGCTGCGGCTGGCCTCGCAAGGGCTGCTGGGGGAGGGGTTCGCCGGCGTTCCGGAGGCTGTCCGCCGGATGACGGCGATGCAGGCCCAGGACCTTCAGGCCGCGCTGTGGGCCGTGGGCCTGCGGGTTCCGGGCGCGGGGCTCGGCGAGGTGCGGGCCGCCCTGGACGCGGGAACCGTTGTGCGGTCGTGGCCCATGCGCGGCACCCTCCACCTGCTGGCACCGGAGGATCTGCGCTGGATCCTCAACATCACCACGGCACGGCTGGTCCAGGGCATGTCGAGCCGGCACCGACAGCTGGAGATCACCGGCAGCGACGTTGACGTCTGCCGGAAGGTCGCACTGGACCTCGTCTCCGGCGGGCGCGGGCTTTCCGGAGGGCGGGACGTTTCTGGAGTGCAAGGCGCCACGCGCGGGGAGCTGTTCGCGGCCTTCGACGCCGCAGGCCAGCCTCCCACTGGGCAGCGTGGCATCCACCTGTTGGGTCTGCTGTGTCAGAGCGCTTCGCTGGTGCCCGGGCCGCTGGACCGGAACCAGCAGAAGTTCGTGGCGTTCGACGACTGGATCACCTCCTCGCGGGACCTCGGCCGCGAAGAGGGCATTGCCGAGCTGCTGCTGAGGTACCTGCGCAGCCACGGGCCTGCGACGGTGAGGGACTTTGCCTGGTGGTCCGGCATTCCCCTGACAGAGGTCCGGGCCGCGCTTCCTGCCGTCAGTGGAGAGCTCGTGGAACTGGAGTTTGGCGGAGTAAGTTACTGGCTCTCACCCGAGACAGCCGCGCTGCTCGGCGACGCCGTGCCCGGCCAGCGCACCGTCCTTGCCCTGCCGGGGTTCGACGAATTTGTCCTCGGGTACACGGACCGGAGCCTGGTGCTGCCGCCGGAGCATGCCCAGAAAATTGTCCCGGGCGGCAACGGAGTGTTCAAGAAGGCGATCGTGGCCGGCGGCGAGGTGGTCGGAACGTGGGCGAGGCACGGAACCGGGCGCAGTGCCTCGTTCGTTCCGGTGCCGTTCGATGACTCCAAGCCCCTGGGCCCGGCGACCTTGGCAGGGTTCACCAGGTCCGCCTCGCGGTACGAGAGGTTTCTCGCGTCCTGATGCCTCGCGGGTGCTGGCGCAGCAGCCGCCCCCGCTCGCTCCTCCCGCACGATCGGCCTCCGCCCGCATGACCGGCGGCCCGGGGCAGCAACGGTTGTGCGCCCCGGCGCGGTAGCGGCCTCCCCCGCTCGCTCCTCCGGCCGCCGATAACGCTGACGCGGGCGCAGCACCCACAAAGGGCAAGGGCCTGCCGCCGGGCTACAGTGAGAGTGCAACGGAGACCACTCACGCCAGGGAGCAGCACCATGAGCCACGACTTCATCCTTACGGACGACGACGCCGCACCCGCTGATGCCACCCACGCCCAGGACATGCTGGAAGTCTCCATGCTGACCACGCCCCGGACGGGTTCTGTCGTGGATATCTCCTGGGAAAAATCCCCGCTGGACCAGTAACCTCCGCAGCGACGACGCTGCACCACAGATTTCCTTTTGCTGAGGGAAAAACTGAGGCCGGCCCCCTGAGGGGCCGGCCTCACCTCTTTAAACACTGACTAAAAGGGCCTCGTTTAAACACTGACTAAAAGGGCCTCGTTTAAACACTGACTAAAAGGGCCTCGTTTAAACACTGACTAAAAGGGCCTCGCTGCGCTCGGGCTGTAGAAGCGTTTTTCTGTTTTTTGCTGCTGTCCTGCGGATCGTACGTGCCCGCGTGAATACTACGACCAAAAGGGAGTTGATGCTGGTGAGGCCAACCCCACCCCGGTCGGGAATCGAGTACTACAGTGGATGCATGGCTGCCAGCCGCAATCCGCTCGACGACCTGCGCGAAACCATCGGCCATCTGACCGATCAGCTCAGGCTGCACGGTTCGGAGCGCGTTGACGACCTGGTCGGCGATCTCATCGGTGCGAGGCCCGGCCCGGCCCGGCCGCTGTCCGAGGTGCAGGCCGAGCTCGACGCGCTGGTCGGACTGGAGACCGTGAAGGAACAGGTGCGGGCGCTCGTCGCACTGCTCCAGGTCCAGGCCCGGCGTAAGGCGCACGGCCTGCCGGAGGTGGCCACATCACAGCATCTGGTGTTCCTCGGAAATCCGGGCACGGGCAAAACCACTGTGGCGCGGCTCCTAGCCGAGATGTACCGCGCGGTCGGTCTGCTGCAGAAAGGCCACCTGGTCGAGGTTGACCGTTCGGGCCTGGTGGGGCAGTATGTCGGCGCGACCGCCATCAAGACGGACCGGGTGATCCGGCGTGCGCTGGACGGCGTCCTGTTCATCGACGAGGCCTACGCGCTGGCCCCGGAGGACGGCCGGATGGACTTCGGTCCCGAGGCGATCGAGGTCCTGCTCAAGCGGATGGAGGACCACCGCCACCGCCTGGTCGTGATCGTGGCCGGGTACCCGCGGCTGATGGAGTCCTTCTTGCTCTCGAACCCCGGACTGCGCTCCCGGTTCGCCCGCGAGATCACGTTCCCCGACTACTCCGTCGACGCACTTCAGACGATCTTCCACCAGATGCTGGCCCAGCACGAGTACACGCTGGAGCCGGGTACGGACCAGATCCTGCGCCGCATCCTCACCGGGCTCCACGCGGGTGAGGACTCCGGCAACGCACGGTTCGCCCGCACGCTGTTCGAGCAGGCGCTCAACCGCCAGGCGCTGCGGCTGTCGCTCGACGAGGAACAAAGTCTCGACGCGCTCGATCGTGAGGCCGTCATGACGCTCACCGCGGACGACATCGTCGAGGCCGCGCTGGCCTTGGGCGAGGAGCCGGAGCCGGAACCGACCCCGGAACCGGAGCAGTCACGCTGGTGGCACTGGCTGGTCTGACCGGATCTGCGGCGGCTGTCAGGCGAAGGCCCGTCCCGCACCCGAGCGGGAAAAGCACAACTATTCCACTGACGTGCAACCCTAGGACAGCTTTCCTACCCACCCCAAGCTGCTCGCTACGGCCCTGGACCCGCAACGGTCGCAAGCAGCGCCACCGCGGCTTCGCGCTGCTCCTCAGACAACGAACTGCCCTTAAACATGAAACTGCTCCCCGTAAGTTAGAACTGAATTTTCAGTTCACTTCAGGGAGCAGTTCACTATGGGGTTGGCCTCACCTCTTTTGAAGACTGCACAAAAGGGCCTCGCTGCGCTCGGGCTGTAGTAGCGCTTTTTCTGTTTCTTGCTGCTGTCCGGCGGATCGTACGTGCCCGCTCCACCGGCTCAACCGTCCTGCGGACGGCTGCACACCGGATGGATTGTGTCGGCGCTGCGCTTATTTCCTCCCACAATCCATCCGCTGCTTGCCCTTCGGGTGCCCGGGCTCCGTCGGGCACAGCTACGCGTTGCTCCGCCAGCAGGCAAAAAAACAAACGGGGGAGGAGGGAAGCTGGCCGGTCAGCCAGGCCGCCGCCGCCCCACCTGGAAGGAACACAACCATGAGCGAAAAGAAGTCTCGCGAGCCCTACTCGGGAACGCCGAGCGAGAGGGGGCCGCCCCTAACCGACCCGCAGGAGTCCGTTGACAACATCATTGAGATTCGTTCGGGATGAGTGGCAGCACCTGGACGCACCCGCCGAGCCGAGGCGTCGGGTGCTCGCCACCCTGGCAAGGGCCGACACACAAAGGCGGCCCCGCACCGCATGAGCGGTCCCTGAGCGGGTCCGTTCGTGCGGGGCAGGGCCGCCTGAGGGGGTGGCTAAAGAGTCCCGGTGGCGATGTTCAGCATGCGCCGCAGGGGCTCAGCCGCACCCCAGAGAAGCTGGTCGCCCACGGTGAAGGCGCTGATGTACTGCGGCCCCATCTCGAGCTTGCGGATGCGACCCACGGGAATGTCCAACGTGCCCGAGGCTGCCACCGGAGTGAGCTCAGCCATCGAGGCTTCCTTGCTGTTGGGCACAACCTTGGCCCACTCGTTGTCCTCGTCAAGCAGCTTCTCGATCTCGGCGACGGACAGGTCTTCGCGCAGCTTGAGCGTGAGCGCCTGTGAGTGGGAGCGCATGGCGCCGATCCGGATGCACAGTCCGTCCATAATGACGTGGTTCTCGTCGGAGGTACCGAGGATCTTGTTGGTCTCCACCCCGGCCTTCCACTCTTCCTTGGACTGGCCGTTGCCCAGGTCCGCGTCAATCCAGGGGATCAGGGACCCAGCCAGCGGCACACCGAACTGTGTGGCGTCGACGCCTGTGCGCTGGTGGGCAAGCACCTTGCGGTCGATGTCCAGAATGGCCGACGCCGGGTCGTTAAGTTCCGTGCTGACCTCGGCATTGAGCGTGCCAAACTGGCTGAGCAGTTCGCGCATGTGGCGGGCGCCGCCGCCGGACGCCGCCTGGTAGGTCATGGACGTGCCCCACTCGACGAGGCCGTTCTTGAACAGTCCGCCAAGGCCCATGAGCATGCAGGACACGGTGCAGTTGCCGCCGATGAAGTCCTTGGTGCCGTTGACGAGGCCCTTGTCGATGACGTCGCGGTTGATGGGGTCCAGCACGATGATCGAGTCGTCGTTCATGCGCAGGGTGGACGCGGCGTCGATCCACAGGCCATCCCAGCCGCGGCTGCGCAGCTCGCCGTGGACCTGCTTGGTGTAGTCCCCGCCCTGGGCGGTGACGATAATCGGCAGCTTGGCCAGCGTCTCGACGTCGAACGCGTCCTCGAGCTTGCCTGCCCCTTCAGCGAAGGAGGGGGCGGCACCTCCCGCGTTCGAGGTGGAAAAAAACACCGGGTTGATGGTGGCGAAGTCGCCCTCATCCTGCATGCGCTGCATCAGGACGGAACCGACCATGCCACGCCAACCGACAAGTCCAACGGACGGAGTAGCTGCTGTAGTCATTCGTTCAGTTTAGACTTCGGAACCGGCACGGCGCAGTCGGTTACGTCACTCCCTGCCCGCGATCGGAATGGCGACGTTACGCAACCGGCCGGGCAAGATTGCGGGCCTTGCGAAGCTTCTCTGCCCGTCGCTCCTTGAAATAGCTGGCCCAAGCGAAAGTGAAGGGAAAGAGGCAGGCGGGAAAGACCCACCATATTTCGCCAAGAATGTGCCACGAACCCTGGATGGCGATCTGGACGACGCCGTAAATGAGGCCTCCCAGGCAGGCAGTGAGGAGGATGGCGAGGAAGAGCAGGCCGCCGGAGCTGTTCACGGGCTTGACCAAGCCGCCGCCGTCGTCTTTGCGAACACCGTATTCGGCTGGCGTGTAGCCCACCATCTCGCCATTCTCCGCCCTGCGGTAGATCAGCTGGCCGTCTGATGGGCTGGACGGCACGTAGCCCGGTTCCTGGGGTACTCCCTCACTTCGCCTAGCCACGGGCATCTTCAATCGCTGCCAGAAGCCCGGCGTCGTCCAGGCCCGGGGATTCGGCGACCTCGTCCTTGTCGAAGTCCGGGATGCCGGTAGTCCAGGTCTCACCTTCACGCCGGATCAGCAGGTGCCGTTCGGCGTCGAGCGTCTTGAAAACGAGGTAGGCGGAACCGCCGTCGTTCTGCTCGACATGCCGGCGGACGACACGAAGCGTCGCCTCTGCGGAAGTAATGGCGGGATCCTGGGCGAAAACGAACCAGGTCCCCAGCAGCCGGGGCTGAAGCATCAGCGCCACCCCGGGTGCCTCCAGCAGCACCACGTTGTCCATGGCATCGCCGGTCAGAAGCGAGATCTCGGTCCACGTGGTCGCCTTGCCGAGGGCGGTAGCCACAGCCGCCGCGACGCCGGTCACTCCCAGGTCACCGTCCTCATCCACCGAGGCCAGATCCCGCGCCATCAGCGAGGAAGCCCCGGCCGTGGACAGCGTCACATCATCCACGACCTCCTCGGCGCGGAAAACGCTGACGGAACGGTCCCTGGCCGGCCCCTCAAACACGTTGAGCAGGTAGGCAAACTCCCCCACGCCGAACCCGATGACGTCGATGCCGAGCCTGGGCTCCTGCTGGGTTTCGTCCTGAACACTCATATTCGTCTCCTAGTCGCCGATTCCGAAGAACTTGCCTACGGACTTGCCCGCGTCCACAACCGAATCCTTCGTGTCGCTGATGAACTTTCCGGGATCCTTCACCGCGTTGACGATCCCCTCGCCAACATTTTTGCCCACGCTGCTGATGGTGTCCCAATTCTCATAGACGGCGATTCCGACGCTGGCGACCTGGCAGACGGTTCCTGCCGGAGGCGGCAAAAAGCAGCCGACGCCGAGGGCAGTCTTTCCGGCCCCCACAAGGCCTCCCTTGATGTCGCCGTCGGAAAAGCTCTTGACGGAGTCGTAGGCACTGAAGCCGACGCCCGCCCAGCCCAGCGTGCGCGCGACGCCGGACTTGCCGAGCCACTCGAGCTTGGTGCCCGCGCCGAGCCAGGGCTTTTCCGCGAACACCCCTTCGAACCTGCCCAGCGGGCCGACGTACTTATTCAGGTTCTTCAGGGAAGCAATGTCGGTGGCCTTATCGATCAGGCCGATGCCGCGGTTGGCAGCCGAAGATCCCTTAAGCAGATCATCCAGGGCTGGATTGCCAAGCAGTCTGTGAGCGGCAAAGCCGGGGCCGCCGATCCGGTGGCTCCCTTGGAGGAAGGACTTGATGAACTCTGCGCGCTGATTCTTCAAAACCCAGCCGTACTGTCCGGCGTGCTTGGCCAGGGTGAGCGGGGCCTTGATGAACTTTTGGATGGTCATGCCCGCCTTCAGCATCCCAAATCCGCCGAGCAGCACACCGCCAACGGAGAACCCGCCCGCGCCGCCGGCCGGGCCACCCAGAGAGCCCGGACCGCCCAAGGTACCGGGGCCGCCGGCGTTGCTGGCCTTCTCCTGCTCGTTGGCGTTTTCGAGCAGTTTCCTGGATTCTTCCTTCAGTGCGCGGGCTGTTCTCTGGATGAGGGCCCGGTGGCTGCCGTTCCAGTCCGAGCGGAACTGCGTCGCGTCGTTGCCCTTCCACGAAGGGTTGTTGTTGATCTGGTTGGTCAGCTGCGAAGACTGCTGCAACAGGTTGTCGGACACCTTTCCGAACTGCTGAGCGAGCGTGCGCAGCTGCGCAACGTCCGAGCCCCACAAGTTGCCTGCCACTGTGGCATCATCCCCCAAAATCTGAACGTTCTGCGTCTGAACGGTTGCTGCCGAGTCCTGCCAACACTGTAATGGCGGTGTGCCGCCGCCGCGATGGGCAGCGCTCCCCATCGCCGGTCGCCGTCGGCGGCCCAGAGCCGACGGCGGTCCCGGAGCTACCGGGGGTCGGTCTCCTCAAGGAGGGCACTCTTGCGGGCGCGCAGGGCAAAGAAGGCGCCGAAGGCAAATACCTGGGTTACGACAACCAGGACGATGATGCCCGCGATCTTGTTGCCGCCAAGGATCATGGTCAGCCCAACGATCGCGGACAGCAGGGCGAGCAGCGGCAGCAGCATGTAGCCCAGCACGAACAGGGTTTCGGGTTTTCTGAGCATCTGCATTCGTCTAACCTTCCGTCCGGTTCCACTGTGTGAACCGGTAGCGGGTGCCGTTGGCCGCGGTCAGCCAGCCTTCGCTGGGTACTGAGTCTTCCGGAACCCACGCCGCGTTGAGTTCGGGGGCGTGCGTGTCGCCATCGGCCTCCATATCAATGGTGGTGACTACGGCAATATTGGCGATCTCCGTGGACTGCTCGAAGATCTCGCCGCCGCCCACAATCCAGACCGCCTCGAAGCCGGGTGCAAACTGCGACTCGAGGAGGGCATCATCAAGGGACTTGACGACGACGGCGCCCTCCGCCTCGGGCGTGCGGGCCCAGTCTTCCTGCCGGGTAATGACGATATTGGTCCGGTTGGGGAGGGGGCGGTACTTCTCCGGGAAGGACAGCCAGGTCTTGCGGCCCATAATGACGGGATGTCCGCTGGTCACCTTGGTGAAGTGCTTCAGGTCTTCGGGCAGGTGCCACGGCATATCGCCGGCGTTGCCGATCACCCCGGCTGTAGTTTGTGCCCAAACCAGCCCGATCCCGGTCATGTTTGCCGCGATGTTCTCGCTGAAGGTCTGGGGATCCATGGTCTCTTCGGCACTCATACTGCGATCGGCGCCTTGATTGTGGGGTGGTGGCGGTATCCCACCACTTCAAAGTCGTCCAGCGTGTAATCGAAGATCGAGGCCGGCTTGCGCGTGATTTTCAGCTGCGGATACTCGTAGGGCTCCCGCTCCAGCTGTTTCAGGACTTGGTCCATGTGGTTTTCGTAGATGTGGACATCGCCGCCGGTCCAGACGAATTCGCCGGGCTCCAGGCCGGTCTGCTGGGCCAGCATGCAGGTCAACAGCGCATAGGAGGCGATGTTGAACGGGACACCCAGGAACATGTCCGCCGACCGCTGGTACAGCTGGCAGGACAGCTTGCCGTCGGCGACGTAGAACTGGAAGAACGCGTGGCAGGGCGGCAGCGCCATGTCCTTCAGCTCGGCCACGTTCCAGGCCGACACGATGTGCCGGCGGGAATCCGGGTTGGCCTTCAGGTTTTCGACGAGCTCCGTGATCTGGTCGATGTGGCCACCGTCGGGAGTGGGCCAGCTGCGCCACTGGACGCCGTAGACCGGGCCGAGTTCGCCGTCGGCGTCAGCCCATTCATTCCAGATGGTCACGCCCTGGTCCTGCATCCACTTCACGTTGGTGTCGCCGCGCAGGAACCACAGCAGCTCAACGGCGACGGACTTGAAGTGCACGCGCTTCGTGGTGATGAGCGGGAAGCCCTCGCCCAGGTCAAAGCGGATTTGGCGTCCGAAGACGCTGCTGGTGCCGGTACCGGTGCGGTCGGATTTATGCGTGCCGTTTGCCATGACATCGCGCAGAAGGTCTTCATAGGGCGTTGGGATGTTCACGCGTCCAGTCTAGTGGGAACAGCTTGGGGGTGCGGGGCCCCCGGGGCGGCGGCCCGGTCAGCAGCTTTCAGTCGTCGAACGGCTTGAACTGCTCCACGGCCACGATCTTGCTCTTGCTGCTGTGCGCCACGTGGCAGATGATCATTTCCCCCGGGGCGAGGTACGGGTCGGCCACCGGAAGCACGCCCTTCAGCCTGGTGTTCATGTAGACGCCCAGCTGGCTCAGGACGGTAGGCAGTGCGGGCCGGTGGGTGCACAGCACTACGGCGCGCTGCTTATCGAACAGGGACTCAATCGTGGCGGCCGTCTTCTTGGGATTGCGTGCGTGCCGGTGCTCTGTCAGCGCATCCACCAGCTTCACTTTTGCGTCCGTGGCCTTGGCGTACGGGGCGATCGTGGCGACGCAGCGCTGCCAGGGGCTGCTGACCACCCGAAGGGGCTTCCAGGCGTGGAGCAGCCTCCGCACGGCCTGGGCCTGGCGCACGCCGGTGGCTGCCAGCGGCCGCTCGCCTTCGGCCTTCGTCCACGACGACCTAGGCTTCGCCTTGGCATGGCGCACGATCACCAGGGGCCAGGTGTGCAGTTCCATCCGGGCATGGGCCGCCGCCAGGTACTCGAGCGGCCCGATGTCGGAGGGGTTGGACAGCAGTGAAGCAGCCTTCTCCGGGGTGCACCACATCACGCTGTCCACCTCCTTGCCGTCAGGCCGCAGCGGAGCGCCGTTCACTTCCACGGCCCAGTAGTGCACAACCTTCAGCCCGCTGGCCACGTGGTAGTGGATGGGCGGCAGCGGAATCCCCAGGGGTGCCTGGAGCCCGATCTCTTCCTCCACCTCGCGGACGGCGCACTCGGGGACCGTTTCGCCGGCGTCGAGTTTGCCTTTCGGCCAGGACCAGTCGTCGTACCGGGGCCGGTGGATCAGCAGGACTTCCAGCTGGTCCTTCCTGATCCGCCACGGCAAGGCGCCAGCCGCCGTGACGGCAACCGGCTCGCCCGGGTGATCGGTCTGGTCGGCTATCGGTGAATCGCTCTTCAAACCCGTTTCCTACCGCCGGGCAGTTGCGCGCTGGCGGGAGCGGGAAGCCAGGAGCCAGGACTGGACGTCGTCAAGTTCCCTGCCGTCCTCGTCGAGGTGATGGCGGTTCCAGATTCCCTGATTGTCGAGGTGCCAGCTTGCTGTTTCGGGATCCATGTACCGGCGGAGCATGTCCAGGACGTACGTGGTGTCCTCGCCTCCCGACAGCTGGACCAGTGCCTCAACCCGGCGGTCCAGGTTGCGGTGCATCATATCGGCCGATCCGATGTACACCACGGGGTCGCCGCCGTTGGCGAAGGCGAACACCCGTGAATGCTCCAGGAAGCGGCCCAGGACGGAACGGACTGTGATGTTCTCGCTGAGGCCCGGAACTCCCGGCCGGAGCGAGCAGATGCCGCGCACGATGACGTCTACCGGAACGCCCGCCTGGGAAGCCCGGTAGAGGGAATCGATGATGGACTCGTCCACGATGGAATTCACCTTGATCTGCACACGCGCCGGAATGCCGGCACGGGCGTTGCGGATCTCGGTCTCGATCCTGTCGATCAGTCCGGAGCGCACCGAGCGCGGTGCGACCAGGAGGCGCTTGAAAGTGGATTTCGGGGCGTAGCCGGAGAGCTGGTTGAAGAGCTTGGAGAGATCCTCGCCCACCTGCTCGTTGGCGGTCAGGAGACCAAGGTCCTCGTAGTAACGGGCTGTGCGGGGGTGGTAGTTGCCTGTTCCGATGTGGCAGTAACGGCGCAGTCCGTCGACTTCCTGGCGCACCACGAGGGACAGCTTGCAGTGCGTCTTTAGCCCGACGATCCCGTACACCACATGGACCCCGGCCTGCTCAAGCTTGCGCGCCCAGGAGATGTTGGCCTGCTCGTCAAAGCGGGCCTTGATTTCCACGAGCGCGAGTACCTGCTTGCCGGCCTCGGCAGCGTCGATGAGCGCGTCAACGATGGGGGAGTCGCCCGATGTGCGGTACAGGGTCTGCTTGATGGCCTGGACCTTCGGATCGGCGGCCGCCTGTTCGAGGAACGCCTGGACGGACGTGGAGAAGGAATCGTAGGGGTGGTGCAGCAGGATGTCCCGGCGGCGCATCGCGGCGAAGACGTTGGCGGCCTTGGACGTTTCGGATTCGTTCAGGTACCGGGACGTGTGGGGCACGTGCTTGGGATAGTGCAGGTCGGCGCGGTCAATGCCGGCAATGACGGAGAGCCCGCGGAGGTCCAGCGGTGCAGGAACCGAGTAGACCTCGGATTCCTCCACGCCCAGCTCCCGGATCAGGAGTGCGCGGATGTTGGGGTTGATGTCGTTGGTGACCTCGAGGCGGACAGGAGGGCCGAACCGGCGGCGCAGGAGTTCCTTCTCGAGCGCCTGCAGGAGGTTCTCGGCGTCGTCTTCCTCCACCTCCACGTCTTCGTTGCGTGTCACGCGGAAGGTGTGGTGTTCCAGGACTTCCATGCCGGCGAAGAGCCGGTCCAGGTGGACCGCAATGACTTCTTCGAGGGCGATGAACCGGGCAACCCGTCCCGGCACGGATCCTGCGCGCGGACCGTCGATGGAAATCAGGCGCGGCAGCTGGTCCGGAACCTTGACACGCGCAAAGAGCTCCTTGTCGCTGACGGGGTTCCGGACCACCACGGCCAGGTTCAGCGAGAGCCCGGAAATATAGGGGAAGGGGTGGGCCGGGTCCACAGCAAGCGGGGTGAGGATGGGGAAGACCTTTTCCGCGAACATGACGCTGAGGCGGTTCTTGGCCTCGTCGTCGAGTTCTTCCCAGTGCATGAGGTGGATTTGTTCATATGCCAGTGCGGGGCGGATCTGTTCGGCGTAGACCTGCGCGTGCCGCTGCTGGAGAGTGTGGGCGGCCTCGCCGATCTGCTCAAGGACCTGGACCGGGCTCAGCCCCGCGGGGGAGGGGACCGCCAGGCCGGTGGCGATCCGGCGCTTCAGGCCGGCCACGCGGACCATGAAGAACTCATCGAGGTTGGAAGCGAAGATCGACAGGAAGCTGACGCGCTCAAGGAGGTGGAGGTTGGAGTCTTCGGCGAGCTCGAGGACCCGGGCGTTGAAGGCGAGCCAGCTCAGCTCACGGTCCAGGAACCGGTCCGGGCTGATTTCGCCCTCGGGCTCCAGGATGGCGGCAAACTCCGGAATGTCGATCCGGTCCTGGGTGGCGCGGGACGCAGGCACCTCGGAGGAGCCGAAACGGGCGCGCACCGGGGCCGCCTTGATTTCGGTCGTCGCTGATCCGGCGGATTCCGGTTGCATGCTCTCTCCTTGATGCTGGCGGGATTTAGCTTCAACCTTACAAGCATTCGCCCGTGCGGGACCCGCAGATTTCAGCGGGACCGGACAGTGCGTCGAATGACTGGACTAACGTCCGTCCAGCGGCCCGTACATCACGTCGACGTCCCACCGGGTGAAGCCCAGCCCGCGGTACAGCGAGACTGCCGGGGAGTTGTCCGCATCCGTGTACAACATGACCGCGTGCAGTCCCTGCTGCTGGAGGTGCCTGATGCCGGCGACTGTCAGGGCCTTGCCCAGGCCCATGCCCTGGGCGGCCGGCGTCACGCCCACGACGTACACTTCGCCGATGGCCGGATGGTCGCCATGCCGCGGATGGACCTTGGTCCAGTGGAAGCCAAGCAGCTGCCCGTCCCCGTCTTCGGCCAGCAGGAAGCCGGCGGGGTCGAACCACGGCTCCGCCATCCGGGCCTCAAGGTCCGCCCGTGTCATGGAGCCCTGTTCCGGGTGGTGCGCGAAGGCCTCGCGGTTGGCCGCCAGCCAGGCGTCCTCATCCCTGCCCGGCACAAAGGCGCGGAGCACCACGCCGTCCGGAAGACCGACGTCGGGCAGTTCAGCCGCGGCGGTCATGAGCCGCATCTTCCACAGTTCCCGGACGGGGCCGTAGCCGTAGCGGGCCGCCAGGTCCGCGGCAGCCTCGTGGTTGCCGTGGGACCAGGCCTTCAGCCCGCCGAATCCGCGTTCAGACTTCAGCGTGCCAACCAGCCGGTCAGCCACGCCCTGGTTCCGGTAGCTGGGGTGGACGGCGATCTCCAGGACTCCCGTGCCGTCCGCTTCTTCGACCACCACAGCGAAACCCGCCAGGTCCTGGGCGGTGGCAGGATCGGAGTCCTCGTCCGGGGAGTACAGCGCCAGCGTCAGCAGCGAGTGGGGCCCGGTGTCCGCGGCGCGCAGCGTCACCAGGGTCTGTTCCGAAATGGAGGGGTTGCCGTCCGATTCCTCGGCGGCTGACAGCAGGGGCTTGATGTCCCGCAGCAGCTGTGCGTCCACGCCGCCTCTGATGACGGTGACAGGCCAGATCTCCGGATGCGCAGGACTCATGCTGTAAGGCTATACGCAGCGGCCGCCGGGCTGCCCGATTTGTGGCCGGCCGGGGTGGCCCCGTATAGTCGTTATCTCATTCAGCTTCCTGAAGCAGAATGTGAGGGGGATCCACCACTGGGGTGGCCTCGATACGTTCGACCCGTATGTCCTCCACTAAAGCAAATAAGCAACGCAAACGGCCCGGACTCGAAAGAGTCCGGGCCGTTTGCGTTGCTTGGCTTCTTGACGCCGGAGCCCGTCAGGCCTCGGTGAGCTCGTCCTCTTGCTGGCGCACCAGGGTGAGCCGGTACCCCACGTTGCGGACGGTGCTGATCAGGTTTTCGTGGTCCGCGCCCAGTTTGGCCCGCAGGCGCCTGACGTGCACGTCCACGGTCCGGGTGCCGCCGTAGTAGTCGTAGCCCCAGACCTCGGTGAGCAGCTGCTGGCGGGTGAACACCCGGCCGGGGTGCTGCGCCAGGTACTTCAGGAGCTCGAATTCCTTGAAGGTCAGGTTTAGTGCCGCGCCGTTGACCCGCGCGGTATAGCTGGCTTCATCGATCACGACGCCGGCGGCCCGGATTTCGGAGGGCAGGTCTTCCTTCTCCGGGACGGCCCGCGCCACGGAGAGCCGGATCCTGGCTTCCACCTCGGCAGGGCCAGCGGAGTCCAGAACGATGTCATCGACTGCCCATGCCGAGGATACGGCGGCCATGCCGCCTTCTGTCAGGATCAGCACCAGCGGTGCGCTGAGGCCTGTTGCCTTCAGGAGTTGGGTCAGCGACCGGGCCCCCACTAGGTCCTTGCGCGCATCCAGCAGCACAATGTCGCAGGGATCCGTTTCGAGCAGGGCAGTGGGCTCCGCGGGCAGGATGTGCACCCGGTGGTTCAACAGCTCCAAGGCAGGCAGAATGTCCACCGATGATCCGGTGCTGTTGGTCAGTAACAGGATGTGCGACATTGTTCCTCCAAGGGGCCGTCCGCGCATCATTGGGCGACTGAACCGGGCTTTCACCGGCCGGTACTGTGCTGGCTGCAACGGGCGGAGCCTCCGGCGAGCCGGCGTCTCCGGTTCCCGCAGCGGGAAGCGTAGCTGAGCTTTGAGTATACCTAACGGCCCCCAGACAGGCACTGATCCTGGCCTGCAGCGTGCCTCATTTGCGACATATGGCAGTCACATAGGGCAGGATTGAAACCGTCAGGGCGTCAGCCCTGCCCTTCAACGGCACAGCCAGGATGAGGACGCAGCGAAGTTGAGTTCAGAGTCAGAGATGAGTACGCCATGGCCACGCCGGAAGTGAGCGCTGCGGCGCACACCGGGTCCGCCGTGAAGTCGTGGAGCATCGGAGTCATTGGCCTGGCCGGCCTGGCCACCATCATCGCCAGCGTCTACCGGACACCGGATGTCCTCCTCGCCGTCGGCGTCGTCGTTGCGCTGGCCGTGGGCGTCGGCTGGCCGCACTACCTGGGGATACCGGCCAAAAAGACCCTCGCGGCGGTGATCGGCCTGCCAGGTGCCGGCTCCGCGGTGGCGGCGGCCACCGTTTCCGCCCCGGGCTACCTCAATTGGACGCCGGGTTTCATCGCCTTGGGGGTCACCTCCGTGTTCGTGGTCCAGCTGATCCGCGGAACGGGGCAGGCTCAGCGGCTCGAATCGATCCTGGGCTGTTGCGTGGGCGTCATACTGTCCTGCATGGGCGCAGGCTGGATCGCCGGAGCGCGGTTTAACGGGGTCAGGGAAATGCTGCTCGTCGCCGGCGTCAGCGCCGCCGTCGCGCTGCTGGCAGGCCTCCTCCGCTGGCCGGACAGGATCGTCGCGCCGCTGGGAATCGTTCTGGCCGGTCTCGCGGGCCCGCTGGCCGGACTGGTGTTCTCCGACATCGCTGTCCTGCCCGCCGCGGTGTTCGGGGTTGTGGTCGGGGCGGTGCTCGTCAGCTTCCGGCGACTCGTGACACTGCGGGGGACGCCGCTGAACTTCCCGGCGGCCCTGGGCATGGGCCTGGCGCCCGTCGCGGCGGTCGGATCCCTTGCCTACTTCATAGACAAACTACTCATCTTCTAACGCGTTAGGATGGCACCATGTCCGTACTTGCATATGAAATTTTCTTCCTTGTCCTGCTCGGCGTAGCGAGCCTGTCCATGGCCTGGTTTGCCGGTTTCGTGGTCTACCGCCTGTTCAAGGGCCAGAAGTAGAACCGCTTCCCCTGTTAGCAGCTTCCAGAGGTAACAACCGTGCCTATTGAGATTCCAACAGACCTGACACCCGAACTGGTTCCGCTGTCCTGGCTCATTGGTGAGTGGGAGGGCCATGGACGGCTTGGTTCCGGCGACGAAGGCTCTGAGCACTTTGTGCAACGCGTTTCGTTCACCCACAACGGCCTGCCGTACCTGCAGTACCGTGCGGAGAGCTGGCTGACCGATGAGGACGGAACCAAGCTCCGGCCCCTCACGGTCGAGACCGGATTTTGGGCCCTTGAGCGCAAACAACTGGACGCCGACGGCGGTCCCGGCCTTGTCCCCGCGGACATCGTGCCGGCGCTTAAGAGTGCCGACGAGGTGGAGGCACTGCGGAACAAGGACGGCGGATTCGACATTTCCGTCTCCATCGCCCATCCGGGCGGGATTTCCGAGCTGTACTACGGGCAGATCAAGGGCCCGCAGATCCAGTTGAGCACCGACATGGTGATGCGGGGCAGCCACTCCAAGGACTACAGCGCGGCCACGCGGATCTTCGGTCTCGTTGACGGGAACCTCCTGTGGCGCTGGGATGTCGCCACCGGCGGCGCTTCCCCGGCAGCCGGCACTTCGGAGCCGGGCAACGGACTGGAAGCCCACGCCTCGGCGTTCCTGAAAAAGGTTTCCTGACGGCTCCCCGGCCGGGCGCCTGACAGCCCGGCGATCCGCTCTGTTCCGCCGCCCGCTCCCGTGGGCTACGTTGGTCTGAGGTCCCGAGTTCCTCTGCCCGACGCAACCAAGGGAGCACCACATGGCTGAAGCTGAAGTCCCGACGATCTACAGCGACCTCAAGGCGGTTTTCTTCAACGGCACCCTCAAACGCTCGCCCCAAACGAGCAACACGGAGGGCCTGATCCGGATCAGCCGGCTGATCATGGAAAAGCAGGGGGTGTCGACGCGGCTCATCCGTACCGTGGACCACGACATTGCGAGCGGTGTGTACCCGGATATGCGCGAGTATGGCTGGGAGACCGATGAATGGCCGGAGCTGTATCCCGCTGTCCAGGAGGCCGACATCGTGGTAGTTGCCGGGCCCATCTGGCTGGGGGACAACTCCTCCCAGACCAAGAAACTCATCGAGCGGCTCTATGCGCATTCGGGGCAGCTCAATGAAAAGGGCCAGTGGGCCTTCTACCCCAAGGTGGGCGGGTGCCTGATCACGGGCAACGAAGACGGCATCAAACACTGCTCCATGAACGTCCTCTACAGCCTCCAGCACATCGGGTTCACCATTCCTCCGCAGGCCGACGCCGGCTGGATCGGCCCCGTGGGCCCCGGGCCCAGCTACCTCGATGAAGGGTCCGGGGGTCCGGAGAGTGATTTTACTAACAGAAACACCACCTTCATGACGTGGAATCTCCTTCATCTGGCCCGGCTGCTCAAGGATTCCGGCGGAATTCCCGCCTACGGCAACCTTCCGGAAGAATGGAAGGCCGGATCGAAGTACGGTTTCGAAAATCCGGAGTACCGCTGACGGCGGGTGCCGGACCCGCAGCCCGGTCCTGCAAGACCGGAATACCCGCCGAGCCAAGGACGTTCCCTTTCATATGACTATCAAGAGCCCTCTGTTGTCGCGCCCTGGAGCCGTCGAAGCGGGCGGTGCCGATTCCGGCGTCGCGTCCCACTACGGTGAGCCGCTGCGTGAGCAGCGCGCCCTCGCAACCGGCACCGCCGTCGTCGATCTTTCCCACCGCGGCGTGGTGACCGTTACCGGCCCCGACCGCCTGAGCTGGCTCAACACGCTTTCCTCCCAGCAGGTCACCAATCTCCAGCCCGGTGAATCCAGCGAGCTGCTGCTCCTGAGCGTCCAGGGGCGCATCGAATTCGACGCCCGGGTGGTGGACGACGGCGGCAGCACCTGGCTGATCGTCGAGGCAGCCGAAGCCATGCCGCTGGCGGAGTGGCTGAACAAGATGAAGTTCATGCTGCGGGTCGAAATTGCGGACGTCTCGGACGACTGGGCGGTGCTGGGATCCACCCGGGCCGTGCCGGAGTGGTCTGCCCTGACGGTATGGCAGGACCCGTGGCCGCACGTCAGTGCCGGCGGATACGCCTATTCCGTGGTGGGCGAGGACGCCCATCCCGGCGCCGAGCGCCCGTGGTTCGAATACCTGGTTCCGGCGGCGGAGCTCGAGGCAACGCTGGGGGACCGGCCCCTGGCAGGGGTGTCGGCGGCCGAGGCCCTGCGCATCGCGGCCTGGCGCCCCCGGCTGGGCGCCGAAACCGACGACAAGACGATTCCGCACGAGCTTGATCTGCTCCGGACCGCCGTCCATCTGGCCAAGGGCTGCTACAAGGGCCAGGAGACCATTGCCCGCGTGCACAACCTGGGCCACCCGCCGCGCCGGCTCGTGTTCCTCCAGCTCGACGGCTCCCAGCACACCATGCCGGTGGCCGGAAGTCCCGTGCTGCTGGGGGAGCGCAAGGTGGGAACCGCCACGTCCGTGGCTCAGCACTACGAGATGGGCCCCATTGCGCTGGCGGTCATCAAGCGTTCGGTCGCTCCGGATGAAATACTGACTGTCATGGACGGTGAAGAGCCGTACACAGCCGCGCAGGAAGTGATCGTGGCTCCCGACGCCGGGCAGGTCATTGGCCGGCAGACCGGATTCCTGAGGGGGACCCACAAATGACAGACCCGACCGCCCCGGGGGCACCGGGGACCGCGCCGTCGCCGGAGCCGGATGAGGAGACGCTCGCGTTGGCGCACTCGCTCTTCGACGCCGCACGCAACGGGGAGACCGACACGCTCAGGTGCTACCTCAACGCCGGCGCTCCGGCCACCCTGACCAACGCCGCAGGGGATTCGCTGCTGATGCTCGCGGCCTACCACGGCCACGCCGAGACAGTTCAGCTGATCCTCTACCATGGCGGAGATGCCAACGGCGCCAACGACCGCGGGCAGACCCCGCTCGCCGGCGCCGTCTTCAAGGGCTACACCGATGTGGCCAGGGTCCTGCTTGACGCGGGAGCCGACCCCGATGCCGGAACCCCCTCGGCCCGCGCGGCCGCCGAGATGTTCGCCCGCAAAGACATCCAGGCGCTGCTGGCATAGGGCCGGCACCGACTGAAATACACCGCCGGCACCCACCAGCCGTCTGCAACTGAAGGAATCTTTCTTGGAAAACGTAAGCAGGCCGTGGCCGGCCCTCTGGTCGCTCGTCATCGGGTTCTTCATGATCCTGATCGACACCACGATCGTCTCCGTGGCCAACCCGAGCATCATGGCCGGGCTGGACACGGACATCAATGCCGTCATCTGGGTCACGAGCGCCTACCTCTTGGCGTATGCGGTCCCGCTCCTGATCACCGGGAGACTCGGTGACAGGTTCGGCCCCAAGCGGCTCTACCTGTCAGGCCTGGTCGTCTTCACCCTGGCCTCGCTCTGGTGCGGGCTGTCCGGCAACGTCCAGATGCTGATCGCGGCGCGCGTTCTCCAGGGCCTGGGCGCAGCGCTGATGACGCCGCAGACCATGGCCGTGATCACGCGCATTTTCCCGCCGGACCGGCGCGGCGCCGCCATGGGGCTGTGGGGCGCCACTGCCGGCGTGGCCACGCTGGTGGGCCCGATCCTCGGCGGCGTGCTGGTGGACTGGCTTGGCTGGGAGTGGATCTTCTTCATCAACGTCCCCATCGGGATCGTTGGCTTCATCCTCGCCTGGCGCCTGGTGCCGTCGCTCACCACCCACCCGCACAAGTTCGACATCCCCGGCGTGGTGCTGAGCGCCGTCGGGCTTTTCCTCCTCGTCTTCGGTCTTCAGGAAGGCGAGACCTACGACTGGGGCGCCATCACCGGTCCCGTAACGGTGTGGGGCCTGATCATCAGCGGCATCGTGGTGCTGGTGCTGTTCGTCGTCTGGCAGGCCGTTAATAAGGGCGAGCCGCTGCTGCCGCTTGGTCTCTTCAAGGACCGCAATTTCTCGCTCGCCAACATCGGGATCACCACAGTGGGCTTCACCGTCACGGCCTTCGGCCTGCCGCTGATCTTCTACTACCAGATGGTGCGCGGCATGACGCCGACGCAGTCCGCCCTCATGATGGTTCCGATGGCGCTGATTTCGGGTGGCCTCGCCCCCGTGGTGGGCAGGATCATCGACCGCGTAAACCCGAAATACATCACCTCCGCGGGGCTGGTGCTCATGGCCGTGGCCCTGTTCTGGAACTCGGCGCTGATGCATCCCGACACCCCGGTGTGGCTGTTCCTGCTGCCGAGCGCCGTGCTCGGCTTCGCGAACGCCGGTATCTGGGCTCCGCTGAGTTCAACGGCCACCCGCAACCTGCCGCCGCGGCAGGCGGGCGCCGGCGCCGGCGTGTACAACACCACGCGGCAGATCGGCGCCGTCCTCGGCAGCGCCGCCATTGCGGTGCTGATGCAGGCCAGGCTCGCGGCGGAACTTCCTGCCGCCGGGGCGCCCGGCGGGTCGGGCGGCGAGTCGGCGAGCTTCGGCGGCAAGTTGCCGGAAGCCCTCCACGAGGGATTTTCGACGGCGATGGGCCAGTCCATCATGCTGCCCGCGGCCGTGATCGTGCTCGGCGCAGCGGTGGCTCTCTTCTTCGCCCGGCCGAAGCCGGTGCAGGGCTGGGCGGGTCAGCAGGCCGCGACGCCTGAGAGCGCGGACGCGAAGACGCTGTAAGCCTGCCGTGCCGCCGGGACCTTTGTGCCCGGCGGGACCTTTTGGTCCGGCGGTGCCGTTGTGCCCGGTGGCGCGGCTTGTGCCGGCTTGTGTTGTGCGGGCGTGCTCAGCCCAGCAGCACGCTGGTCTGGATGCCGCCGGTGGAGAAGCCCAGGCTGCGTGCTGTGGCCAGGGAGCCCTTATTGCTGACGTCCGAGCGCCACTGCAGCGTCAGCCCGGAGGCGAGGGCCTCGTGCGCGGCGATCGAAGCCGCCAGCGACCCCAGGCCTCGGCGCCGCCATTCGGGAGCCACGAGAACGCCCATGTGGGCCAGGATTCCTTCCCATTCCGAGTACGCACCGCAGGCCACAGGCACCTTGCGGCCGTCCTCGTCGTGGATGATGGTGTAGCGGTTTTCCAGGTCCGAGAGCCCTACCTCGTTGACGTCGTCCGGGGGGCAAAGGCCCTCCAGCTCGATCGCCTCCGGGTTGCCGTGTGAGACGGTCAGTTCCTCGGAGGGCTGCAGCAGCGGCAGATCATCGGCGAAGAACAGCGCTGCGGAGCCCTGTCCGTGCCCGCCGTGGTGGCGCGTGATGGTCAGCAGGGTGACGTGCTGTGCCATTTCCTCATCGGAGATTCCGACGGCGGCATCCAGCGCCCACTGCGGCCCCACCAGCACGGAGCTGCCGAAGAGTCGGACGAACTCCACCGACCGGGCAGAGTCCTCAACCCTGGTGATGCGTTCGCCGGTTTCCAGGGCCGTGGCGAAAGCGCCGTCGTCGAGCCCCAAACGGCGCGCCCAGGCTAGCTGGATGATGGCGGCGGAGTGGGGCTCAAGACTCATGCCTCCAGCCTACCGACCCCGGCCCGCCCCCAAGCCCGGCGGGAACGGACAGTTAAGCCCCCGCCGAAAAGCGCGGACGGACACTTACGCCCCGAAAATCGCGAACGGACAGATGAGGCCCTGAATCGCCCACTTGGGTTCTAGCGGTCGTTGCAACACCCCGACTTTTGGGAGTTGCAACGACCGTGGTTCGTTTAAGCGGTGATTCATCAGGATCCGGGTGGTACTCGCAGGATCAGAAGGATGCATTTTTCGCGGTGTTTGACCGCTTGGGGAGTACG
>NZ_JBFTKK010000018.1:0-91296 GCF_056395905.1 Arthrobacter sp. 05T444 | reverse complement strand
TACGGTCCCGAAGACCTCGAACTCGTCGCTCAGAAACTCAACGGCCGGCCACGTAAAACGCTCGGCTGGGAAACCCCAGCCGAGCGTTTACGTGCTTTACTACTAACCACCTAACCAACAGGTGTTGCAACGACCCCTAGAAACCGCCCCAAGGATCCAGGGCCTCAAGTGTTCGTTCGCGTCCGGCTTCCGCAGCGTGAGGGCGGGGCGCCGGGCGGTTTAGCCGAAGAGGACCGCGGCTTCGTCGTAGCGGTGCTGCGGGACGGTCTTGAGCTTGCCGAGGGCCGCTTCGAAGCCCACGTGGTCAATGTCGGTGCCGTTCAGCGACACCATGGTGCCCCATCGGCCTTCGACCACCGAGTCGATGGCGGCCATGCCCAGGCGGGTGGCCAGCACACGGTCGAAGGCCGAGGGCACGCCGCCGCGCTGGATGTGGCCGAGGATGGTGGCGCGGGTCTCGATGCCGGTCCGGGCTTCGATTTCGGGAGCGAGCTGGTCGGCGATGCCGCCGAGCCGGGGCCGGCCGAAGGTGTCCAGGCCGCGCTCGGAGTGCGGGGATTCCATGTGGCCCGGAACGAAGCCTTCGGCGACGACGATGAGGGGAGCGCGGCCGCGGTCGTGGGCTTCGTTCACCCATTCGACGATCTGCTCGATGCTGACCTTCTGTTCCGGAATGAGGATGGCGTGGGCACCGGCGGCCATGCCGGCGTGAAGTGCGATCCAGCCGACATGGCGGCCCATGACTTCGGCGATCATGCAGCGGTGGTGCGACTCGCCGGTGGTGCGCAGTCGGTCGATGGCCTCGGTGGCGATCTGGACGGCGGTATCGAAGCCGAAGGTGTAGTCCGTGGCGTCGAGGTCGTTGTCCACGGTCTTGGGGACGCCGACGATTTTCAGTCCGGCGTCCGTGAGGCGCTTGGCGGCCGCGAGAGTGCCTTCGCCGCCGATGGCGATGATGGCGTCAATGCCGAGCCGGTCCATGTGGGCCTTGATAACGTCCGGACCGCCGCCGTTCTCGAACGGGTTGGTGCGGGACGTGCCCAGGATGGTGCCGCCCTGCTTGGCAATGCCTCGGACCAGTGTGCGGGGAATGGGAATGATGTCTCCCTCCACCACTCCGCGCCAGCCATCCAGGAACCCCACGAATTCGTGGCCGTGGATGGCAATGCCCTTCAGGACAGCGCCGCGGATCACGGCATTCAGTCCGGGGCAGTCTCCGCCGCTGGTGAGGATTCCAATTTTCATTATCTAGGCTCAAATCCTGGTTCGAAGGGTATACAGGCAGAGCGCCACGCTGAGCTCACAAGAGAGTCTAGTGGCCAGTGTGGGGAAGGACACAAACGGTTACATGGGGCCCCGGTCCGGCACCGTGCCGGCGTGGGAAAGGCGGCAGCCGGGCGGCTTGAGTGAGCGTCTTGCGCAGGTGTGCCCCTGCTCCGGAGGGCAGGGGCACATGAACCCGTTGGTGCTGCGGGCGGTTATCCGCCGCCCGGTCAGTAGCGGTTGCCGCGCTTCGCGAGGAAGGATTCAAGGGCAATGCCGTTGTTCTGGTCCGGGAGGACCAGCCACGCGGCGAGGTAGAACACCACGGCCGGCCCCGGCAGGAGGCAGAAGAGGAGGAAACCGATCCGGACGAACGCGACATCCACGTTCAGCTTTTCGGCAATCCCACCGCAGACTCCGCCGAGCCAGCGCTGCGGACCACGCTTCAGGCCGAGGCCCCTGACAATGCTGTAGAACTTTTCCATGGTTCAAGACTTCCCGGTTGTGGGGCTGTTGTCACGTCGGCGGGCCGAGAGCAGTCCGCCGATCACCAATGCGGCGCCGGCGCCGATCATGAGGCCGATCAGTACGTAAGTCCCGTTCAGGGCCACGATCCCCAGCTGGGAGATGATGATGAGGACGGCCAGTGCGAGGACCACGAGGCCCCAGACGATGGTGCCGACGCGGGCCGATGCAGGAGCGGGCTCGCCATTATCCGTTACGGGCCGCCGCGGAAACCCGGAGGCTTCCGGCGCCCGGGACGTTTCCGGCCCCCGCGGCGTTTCCGGTGATGGGTCAAAGTTGCTCATGTCAGTTTCCTTCCTGGATGGTGACATTGCTGACGGTTCCGTCGATCTGCAGGATCAGCCGGGCGCCGGGCTTGTCCGTGTTGTAGCTGCTCTGGCGGGACGTGATGCCGCTGCGGCTGGCGGAGCCCTCGTTCAGGTTGCCCAGCGTCATGTCAGCCCTGACGTCCACCGGCACGGTGCTGGGGATGACGACCGTGACGTTGCTGGCAGTCACATCCATGGGGATGACGACGTCGGCGGGCAGCGGTGCGGTCAGGCTCAGCCCGGTCAGGTCAACAGTTCCCTTGCCTCCGGTGATCTGGAAGCCCTCGCGGGCCTGTTGGATGCTGGTGGGGTTCCAGTCCGCGTCCTGGAAGCGGAAGCGGTCACCGTTCGGCACCGCGTTGAAGATGCCGCCAATGATCAGTGCGACCACCGCGAAGAAGCCGAGGATGCCCGAGGTCCGGCCGCGGAAGCCCGCCAGCAGGATGCCTAGGCCCAGGACGGCGGCGCCGCTTGCCCAGACCACAGCGTTGGCGGAATTGCCCAGCTCAATCACGTTGCCGGCGTCGAGCGCCTTGAGGGTGCCACCCACCAGCAGGGCCACGCCCGCGGTGATGGCCACCGCAGGGGCGCCGGGTCCGCCCGGCTTCGATTTCGGTGCCGGAACGGGGGCGGGCACCGGAGCCGCTCCGCGGGGCGGAACGCTGCCGTAGCCGCCGCCGTAGGAGGCGGGAATGTGTGCCGGCCCGGCCCCGCCGTACGGCGGGTTGGGTGAGTACGGCAGGTTGGGGTCCGACGTCGGACCGGTCCCGTACGGCGTTGGGTCCGCCTGCGTGCCGGCTGCGAAAGTGGCCGTGGCGCCAGATGCCGGGCCGCCAGTCGGGGCGGCGTATCTGTAAGCGGGCTGGCTGCTCGCCGGAGTGTTGTTCATGGCTGTTCCAATGGGATTTTTGTTGCGCTGGGTGAGGAAGTAGACAAGGTAAATGAAGCCGCCAATCCAGAACAGGGTCCAGAAGAAGCCGAAGCCGTCGTGCCCCCAGCCCCAGAAACCGCCGCCCATTCCCGTGAGGCCGAGGACGGTGGTGATCAACGCGCCTGTCATGCCGCTGGTCCAGCGGCCGGCACCTGCCTCCTGGGTATGGATCCGTCCGTCCGGCTCCGGGAGGAGCGCCCAGCCGATGCCGTAGAGCAAGACGCCGATGCCGGCGAACAGGGTGAGGACGATGAAGATGCCGCGGACGATAAGCGGATCGATGCCCATCCGCTCGGCGATGCCGCTCGAAACGCCGCCGATCCAGCGGTCGCGGCCGCGGTGGATGCCGTGGCCGCGGATCCAATCGAAGAAGTTCTGTTGCTGCGGCGGCCGGCCGTAGCCGGTTCCGAAGGCAGGGGCGCCTGGCGCGCCGTGGCCGCCCGGCAGATCATGGGAGTTATGGAGCGGCGGAGGGAGCAGCGGCTCGGTCTGTGGCTCGGGAGTGGCCGCGGTCGGCGGCTCCTCCGGACGGTCTGCCTGGGGCTCCGGCTGCTGTTCTTCCCGCGAGCTGGGCTGGTCGTCGGACGTGTTGGCGGGCTGTTGCCCTTCAGAGGGATTGGGGTTCTGCGAGTTCATACTTCGATACTGCCGTTCGGAGGGTCTCCGGCTCTATTGGGGAGTACCCTGAGTGGTCCCTGACTTACCCCTGGTCCAGGCCTGAAAGCGGTCTCCGATACCCTGATCCGTGTTTGGATTGATGCATGACCACCGCCCCTGTCCGCCCGCCGCTGGTCCGCAGCAGCGACCGCATGATCGCCGGAGTCTGTGCGGGCCTCGCTGCGCACCTGGGCTGGCCAGTGCGCATGGTGCGGATCGGCATGGCAGTGGCCGCCCTTGCCGGCGGTGCGGGCTTCGCGTTCTATGCCTGGCTCTGGATCATGGTTCCCACCGCGGACGAAGCCGCCCGGCGGAACGCCAGGCGGCCGGCGTCGCCCATCGCCCCCGCGGTGAGCACCCCGCCCGCGGGCTCCCCGCACGAGCCGGGGTCCGCCGTCGACCCGCCGTTTTCCGCTGGAACGTACCCTCCCGCCTACCCGCTCAGGGGCTACGGGCCGGGCTCCATTTCGCCGGGAGCTTACGCCCCCGCTGCCGGCCCCGCTCCGTCCGCAATGTACGACGCCGGGACCCCCTTCCAGACTCCGGCAGCTGGCGCCGTTCCCGGCACCGTCGGCGCGGGCACCGCTGTTCCGGTCAGCGGTGTCCCGGGGACCGGAGCCTGGTTCCGCGTCCGCAGCATGCGCTACGGCAAAGAGATCCTGCTCGGTTCCGGGCTGCTGCTCGTGGCCGGGATCCTGATCGCCCGGCTGCTCGGCGCCGAGGTCCCGCTGGGTACCCTGATCCCGGCCGCTGCCATCCTGGGCGGTGCCGCCATTGCCTGGATGCAGCTCGATGAAACGCGCCGCGCCGGCTTGGTGGACAAAACCAAGGCGGACCAGGCGGGCGGGTGGGCACGACTTGCCGCCGGGCTGGCGCTCGTGGTGGCCGGTGTGCTCGTGATGGTGTCCGGTTCCGGCTCCTGGGAGCAGACGTGGCTGGCGCTGCTGGCGTCGGTGGCGGTGCTCGGCGGCGTGGCGCTGGTGCTCCTTCCCTGGGGCCTGAAGTTCTGGCGTGACCTCGAGACCGAGCGGGCCGGCCGCGTACGCGAGACCGAGAGGGCGGAGATCGCCGCCCATCTCCATGACTCGGTGCTGCAGACCCTTGCCCTGATCCAGCGGCGCGCAGCCAGCGAGAACGATGTGGTGCGGCTGGCCCGGGCGCAGGAGCGCGAACTGCGCGGCTGGCTCTTCAAGGACCCGGCCAAGGACGCGGGCCAGCTCTCGGACCGGATCAAGGCGGCCGCGGCCGAAGTCGAGGACGGACTCGGCAACGCGGTCGACGTCGTGAGCGTGGGAGACACGGCCATGACCGACCGGCACGAGGCGCTGGTCCAGGCCAGCCGCGAGGCCATGCTGAACGCTTCCCGCCACGGCGGCGGGCCCGTCTCCGTGTACCTTGAGGTGTCCGACGGCGGAGTGGACGTCTTCGTCAAGGACCGCGGCTCCGGATTCGATCTTCGCGGCGTTCCGGAGGACAGGCTCGGCGTCCGGGAATCCATCATCGGCCGCATGAAGCGCCACGGCGGAACCGCCGAGATTATCAGCAGTCCGGACGGCACGGAGGTTCGGCTCAAGCTGCCTGCCGCCGTCGCGGAGAACGGGGAAGGGAAGCCATGAGCACTCCGGCATTGGACGGAACAGCAGCAGGAAACCAGCGGGAAACGGTCAGGGTGGTGATCGTTGACGACCACGCCATCTTCCGTTCGGGCCTCAAGGCTGACCTCGATCCGAGGGTAACGGTCGTGGGGGAGGCCGGCACGGTGGAGCAGGCCATCGAGGTGATTGCCCGGACCAGGCCCGGCGTGGTGCTGCTCGATGTGCACCTGCCCGGCGGTCTGGGCGGAGGAGGGCGGGAGGTCATCGCCGGCTCGGCTGCGTTGCTGGGCACAACCAAGTTCCTGGCACTCAGCGTGTCGGACGCCGCCGAAGATGTGGTGGCCGTGATCCGCGCCGGGGCCCGAGGCTACGTGACCAAGACGATTTCCGGGGCCGAGATCACTGACGCGGTCTTCCGTGTTGCGGGCGGCGACGCCGTGTTTTCGCCGCGGCTCGCAGGGTTCGTTCTGGACGCTTTCGGCACGGCCCCCGCCGACATCGCCGACGACGAACTGGACAGGCTCTCAGCCCGGGAACTCGAGGTCATGAGGCTTATTGCGCGCGGCTACAGCTACAAGGAAGTGGCCAAAGAGCTGTTCATCTCCATCAAGACCGTGGAAACGCACGTGTCGGCGGTCCTGCGGAAGCTGCAGCTCTCCAGCCGCCACGAGCTGACCAAATGGGCCGCGGAACGCCGGCTCCTCTAGCCAACCCCTACGCTCTCTCACTTCCTGCCGCTTGAACCGGGACGCTCTCTCACTTCCTGTCGCTTAAACCGGGACGCTCTCTCACTTCCTGTCGCTTAAACCGGGACGCTCTCTCATCAGGTGAGAGAACGTCCCGGTTTTTCCTGCGGGAGGTGAGAGAGCGTTGGGGGTTTTCCTGCGGGAGGTGAGAGAGCGTTGGGGGTTTTCCTGCGGGAGGTGAGAGAGCGCGCCTACTTCGCCTTGCCCAGGAAATCCTGCAGCCGTCCCACGCCGGTGGCGAGGTCGTCATCGCCCAGGGCGTAGGACAGCCGCAGGTAGCCCGACGGGCCGAAAGCCTCGCCCGGAACCACGGCAACTTCCACCTCGTCCAGGATCATCGCCGCCAGTTCGGCGGACGTTCCGGGACGAACCGGACCGTTCGCCGTCGGGAATTCCTTCCCGAGCAGACCGCGGACGTCGGCGTAGACGTAAAAGGCGCCCTTCGGCGTCGGGCATTCAACGCCCTCAATGGCATTGAGCCCGGCGACGATAGCCTTGCGGCGGCGGTCGAAGGCCACCTTCATCTCGTCGACGGCGGTCAGCGGGCCGGAGACGGCGGCAAGGGCTGCCACCTGCGGGATGTTGGACACGTTGGACGTGGCATGGGACTGGAGGTTCGTGGCGGCCTTGATGACATCGGCCGGCCCGATCATCCAGCCCACACGCCAGCCGGTCATCGCGTAAGTCTTGGCCACGCCGTTGAGGATCACCACTTTGTCGCCGAGCTCCGGAACGGCCGTGGCGATCGAGGTGAACGGGACGTCGTCGTACGTCAGGTGCTCGTAGATCTCATCGGTGACCACCCACAAGCCCTTGGCCGCGGCCCACTGCCCGATTTCCGCGACCTGTTCGGCGGAGTAGACGGAGCCTGTCGGGTTGGACGGCGACACGAAGAGCAGGATCTTGGTGCGGTCAGTGACGGCCGCCTCCAGCTGCTCCACAGTCACCAGGTAGTCCTGCTCGGGTCCGGCGAAGACCTCGACGGGCACGCCGCCGGCCAGCCGGATCGCTTCCGGGTAGGTGGTCCAGAACGGGGTGGGCACAATCACTTCGTCGCCCGGGTCAACCAGTGTGGCGAACGTGTTGTAGACGGCCTGCTTGCCGCCGTTGGTAACCAGCACCTGGGAAGGGTCCGCTTTGTAGCCGGAGTCGCGGAACGTCTTCTCGGCGATGGCCTTCTTCAGCTCCGGCAGGCCTCCGGCGGGGGAGTAGCGGTGGTACTTCGGCTGGCTGGCGGCCTCGATGGCCGCCTTGACGATGTAGTCCGGGGTGGGGAAGTCCGGCTCGCCCGCACCGAAACCGATCACTGGCCGGCCGGCTGCTTTCAGCGCCTTGGCCTTGGCGTCGACAGCCAGGGTGGCAGATTCGGCAATGGCGGAAATGCGTTTGGAAACGCGGGCGGCAGACATGGCGGGTCCGTTCTTCGCTTGCAGCTGGGTAGCTGAATGGTGGAATTCGACGGAATCTACTCTATGCTGTTCACCGGATCGTTCGAGGTGGGACGCGGCAATGTGACTGCAGCCTGGTCAGGTTTTGCACAGCCACCAAGACGGTCCGAAATGAGGCTGGTTCGACGTACGCGAAGTTGTTGCGTAGACTAGTTCTCCGGTGTTGAAAACACGATGATGACGTGCGCCTCAGGGAAGTCTGGGTCAAGCATGGCCTCGATCAGTTTTCAACCCACAGGATCAGTTTTGATCCATAGGGTAGTGGCGCAATTGGTAGCGCAGCGGTCTCCAAAACCGCAGGTTGCAGGTTCGAGTCCTGTCTGCCCTGCGCAAGCTGTCCCGGTGAAAAACCGGGGCAAGCGCAGCAACCATGGTTCAGTTCAGAGCCGGGTAATCCGACATTGCGAGGATGAGTGAGGACCAGGTGACCGAAACAGCTGCAAGCAGCTCCAAGGGCCGCCCCGCAAAGAAAGCCGCCAAGGCAGGCTTCTTCGCTCGAATTGCACTCTTCGTCCGCCAGGTCATCGGCGAGCTGAAGAAGGTCGTCGCACCCACCCGCAAGGAACTGATCAACTACACGCTCGTGGTGCTGGTATTCGTGGTCATCATGATGGTCATCGTCACCGTGCTGGACCTGGGCTTCGGGACCGCGGTGGGCTGGGTCTTCGGCGGTACAGGCGCCAAGGACCGCTAAGGCGATAGGTCCGCAGACTGCGCGGGCTCCTACGATTATCGGAGGGAGCTGCGGAGTGTGCGGAATTGAGCCATTTAAATAGGCATGTTAAGCAATGAGGAAGCAGGAGACCAAGTGTCTGAGCAGGAGCTCGAGGTAACTGAGGCTGAGCTGGATGGCCCCGCGGACAGCACGGCCGACGCCGCGGCTGAAGCCGTTGAAGGGTCTGAGGCTGATTCTGCTGCACCCGATTCCGAAGGCGACGCCGATGAGGCAGAGGCCGAAACTGACGTAGTCGACGAAGCAGACGCTGAAGACGACGCCGACGCATCCGAAGGCGATGACGAAGACGCAGACGCCCTGGCAGCTGCGGCAGCCAAGGCCGACGTCGACCCCGCAGAAGAGTTCAAGGGCAAACTGCGCCGCCAGGAGGGTGACTGGTACGTCATCCACTCCTACGCAGGTTACGAAAACCGCGTCAAGGCCAACCTTGAGACCCGCATCCAGACCTTGGACATGGAAGATTACATCTTCGAAATCCAGGTTCCCATGGAAGAAGTCGTTGAGATCAAGAACGCTCAGCGCAAGGTCATCAACCGCGTCCGGATCCCCGGCTACGTTCTCGTCCGCATGGACCTGACGGATGCCTCGTGGGGCGCCGTCCGCCACACCCCGGGCGTCACCGGCTTCGTGGGCAACGCCCACAACCCAGTGCCGCTGCGCCTCGACGAGGTCTTCTCCATGCTCGCTCCGGTCTTCGAGGAAGAGCAAGCCGAGAAGGGCAAGCCCGTCAAGCACGCCGCCGCCCCGGTGGACGTCGACTTCGAGGTTGGCGAATCGGTCATCGTCAAGGAAGGTCCCTTCGAGACCCTCCCCGCCACGATCTCCGAGATCAAGATTGATTCCCAGACCCTCGTGGTGCTGGTTTCCATCTTCGAGCGCGAAACGCCGGTCACCCTGGCATTCAACCAGGTCACCAAGATCTAGCAATACCCACAGAATTCGCTCCGGGGCTGCCCGCTTAGCAGCCACGAAGCGGCCGACCGCCTCGCCATGGCGGTCAACCACCTGAGGCACGCTCCTGTGTCCCAGGACGCATTTGAGAGAAGGACCCTACATTGGCTCCCAAGAAGAAGGTCACCGGCCTCATCAAGCTGCAGATCCAGGCAGGTGCCGCTAACCCGGCTCCGCCGATCGGTCCTGCGCTTGGCCAGCACGGTGTCAACATCATGGAATTCTGCAAGGCGTACAACGCTGCGACGGAAGCCCAGCGCGGCAACGTTATTCCTGTTGAAATCACGGTCTACGAGGACCGCTCGTTCACGTTCATCACCAAGACCCCGCCGGCTGCAGAGCTCATCAAAAAGGCTGCAGGCGTCGCCAAGGGTTCCGCTACCCCGCACACCGTCAAGGTTGCCAAGCTGACCCAGGCCCAGGTCAACGAGATCGCTTCCACCAAGATGGAAGACCTCAACGCCACGAGCCTCGAAGGCGCAGCGAAGATCATCGCCGGCACCGCCCGCTCCATGGGTATCACCGTCGAGGGTTAATTCCCTCACCGCTGAAGCGGCGCGGCTTCGGGAAACCGACGACGACGCCGGACAGCACCGCCGGGAAACCGGCACCACTGAAACATTGAAATGTTGGAGATCCACGCCGGATCCGCCAACTGTGGCAGGGCCCAGCGCGGTCCGCAGACCACAACTGCACAAGGAGAATAAGCAGCATGGCAAAGCGCAGCAAAGCATATGAGGCAGCCGCCGCCAAGATCGACGCGGAGAAGTTCTACGCGCCGTTCGAGGCAGTGACGCTCGCCAAGGACACCAACCCGTCCAAGTTCGACGCCACCGTTGAGGTCGCTTTCCGCCTGGGCGTTGACCCCCGTAAGGCTGACCAGATGGTCCGCGGCACCGTCAACCTGCCCCACGGCACCGGTAAGACTGCCCGCGTTCTCGTCTTCGCCACGGGCGACAAGGCCGAAGCAGCCATCGCTGCAGGCGCCGACTTCGTTGGTTCCGATGACCTGATCGAAAAGATCGCCGGCGGCTGGACCGACTTCGACGCAGCCGTTGCCACCCCTGACCTCATGGGCAAGGTTGGCCGCCTCGGTAAGGTCCTGGGTCCGCGTAACCTGATGCCGAACCCGAAGACCGGCACCGTGACCGCTGACGTCACCAAGGCTGTCAACGACATCAAGGGCGGCAAGATCGACTTCCGCGTCGACAAGCACTCCAACCTGCACTTCATCATCGGTAAGGTTTCGTTCGACGTCATCAAGCTGGCCGAGAACTACGCAGCCGCTCTCGAAGAGGTACTTCGTCTGAAGCCGTCCGCTTCAAAGGGCCGCTACATCCAGAAGGCTACGGTTGCCACGACCTTCGGTCCCGGCATCTCCGTAGACCCGAACGTCACCAAGGTGCTGACCGAGGTCTAATCCTCGCGAACCACCCGCCGGTCATCCGGCGGGCAACAAGGGCCGCCCGGCATTGCGCCGGGCGGTCCTTTGTTCTTGCTGCCGGCCTCTGCCGGCCCCTGGAGCGCGCAAGGCTGTGCGGCTAGGCTGATGCCGTGACGACGCCGGCTTACCCCATAGAACCTCTGGTCCTGCCTTCCTCCATCGATTCCCCGGATGCCTCAGACTTTCTGGAGTTCAGCGATCTCAGTGACGCGCTGGTGCTGGAAACGTGGGAGAACCTTGACCGTGCCACCCCGAGGGAGGCCCGCCTCGAGGCTTGGCGCGACGATGACTATAAGCAGCTCCGGATCTTCTTCGTCCGTCTGGACGGGCGCATGGTCGCCAAATCCTGGATCAGATTGCCGCTGCAGGAGAACCTCCAGGACGCGATGGTGAGGGTGGACGTCCTGAACGAATTCACCGGAAGGGGAATCGGGCAGGCGCTGCTGCGGCATGGCGAGGAGCTGGCCGCCAGCCACGGCCGCAGCACCCTGCAGAGCTTCACGGAACACGCGGCGGTCTTTGATCCGGACGGGCCCGGCGTCCTGAAGCCGGGAACAGGCACGGGAGGGGTCCCCGCAGACTCGCGAGCGGCCAGGTTCGCCGCAGCCGGCGGCTACACTCTGGAGCAGGTCACCCGGTTCAGCGCACTGGACATGCCGGTAGCGGATGGCACTCTCGACGCCCTGGACAGGGAGGCAAGCTCCATTGCCGGGGACAGCTACGAACTCCTCAGTTGGACCGACCGCTGCCCTGACGAATATATTGACCAGCTGGCTGTGCTCATGTCCCGAATGAGCACTGACAGCCCGGCCGGCGCCCTCCACTACGATGCCGAAGTGTGGGACGCCAAACGCGTCCGGCACGTTGAGGATGAGTGGCAGCAGACCGGCCAGGAGGCTCTGTTTGCTGTGGCGCGGCACAAGGCGAGCGGTGAGCTGGCCGCCTACTCGGTCCTGCAGTATTCCGGGTCAAAACCCTGGGTCGCGGAGCAGGACGACACCCTTGTCATCAAGGCACACCGTGGAAACCGCCTGGGCATGCTCGTGAAAATTCTGAATCTTCGGCGGATGGTGGCGGAGCATCCCTCGGTTGAACGGATCCTCACGTTTAACGCCGCGGAGAACGACCACATGCTCGCGATCAACATCGCCCTGGGCTTCCGCCCGGCGGGGTACGACGGCGAGTGGCAGCGACGCCGCTAACCGTCATATGCTGGCGACGGATACTCCGCGTGGACTCAAGCCCGTAGCCTGACAGGGTGAGCGGCAGAACAGCTGGGAAGATGCCCCCTATGGCAAGTGAAGTGCGGATCGAGCAGTTGTTCATCCCGGAGTCCGTCGACGCGCCCGACGCAGCGGACTTCCTGGCCGCAGTGGAAGTGGGCCGTAAGGTCCGGATGCAGACGTGGGGGAGCGATGACCTCGCATACGCCCCGCTTGAGAAGCTCCTCGAACTGGACGATCCCTATGAGCGCCAGGTCATCCTGGTGGCCAAGGTGGACGGCAGGATCGTGGGTACCGTGGACATCGCACTGCCCCTCACCGACAATCTTGACCTGGCGGAGTTCACGCTGGACATCCTGCCCGAATACCAGCGTCAGGGGGTGGGCCGGCAGCTGTTGGATGCCGCGGAACGGTTCGCCCGCGACGAGGGTAGGTCCATGATCCTGATCGACACCAACCATCCCGGGTCTTCGCTCCATGAGTTCGAATCCGAGCAGCTGGTGCCCGGATCCGGGCAGGGCTTCGTGCCGCTGGGCAGCCGGGAAGTGGAGTTCGCCCGGCGCACCGGCTACACGCTGCAGCACATCGAGCAGTTCAGCTCCTGCGCCCTGCCGCTCGACACCAAGCTCGTGGCGGAGCTCGAGGCCGAGGCGGAAGAAGCAAACAACGGCCGCTACCGGCTGCACCATTGGACCGACCGGTGCCCGGAGCGGTGGCTGGAATCCGTGGCCGCCCTAGAGAACCAGGCCGGCGGGGATACCATGCCCGCCGGCGGAAGCGAGGAGGACGGCATGGTGTTCGATGCCCGCATCCTGCGGGAAGCCGAGGACGTGACCATAGCGCAGGGGCGGCGCACGGTGGTGACCGCCGTCGAGCACGTTGCCTCTGAAACCCTGGTGGGACTGACCACCATCAGCGTCCTGGCGCAGCGCCAGGATGTCGTCTTCCAGGACGACACGGTGGTGCTGCAGGAGCACCGCGGCAACAAGCTGGGGCTGCTGATCAAGGTGGCCAACATGGAGCGGCTGACGGAGCAGTTCCCCGATGCACGCGTGATCTACACCTGGAACGCCCCGGAAAACCGGTACCTTCTGACCGTAAACCGCCAGTTGGGATTTACGACGGCGGGTGTCACCGGCATCTGGCAGAAGGAACTGCCGGATATGGGGCCCAGTACCAGTTGACCTGTGCCGGCTGGATGCCATCAGCTGGACGCCGATTTGGCGGTCCGGCGCGGCGTCCCGTAAGCTTGGAGGACCAAAGACCGTCGGTTGTTGGAAATCCATTCTTTCGAGCTCAGCTCAACTCTGTAGTTGTGCGCGGAGGAGCCAGTGGGTTTCCGGACGAAGGACCCTGAACATAGGGCGGCCAGCGCAGGTGAACGAAGCAAAGCTCCGCGGTTCTGAACTGCGTTGAGCCAAGCCCCGTGCATCTGCGCGGGGCGTTTTTAGTTTTAGCTCACCTGAGCGGGGACCCGGAATACCGGCACTATCCCCGGAAGGAGGGTTATGGCAACGCCTACCAAGGTTTCAGCAGTAGCTGAGATCACTAACGATTTCAAGGAATCGAACGCCGCTGTCCTGACCGAATACCGTGGGCTCACCGTTGCACAGCTCAAGCAGCTGCGTGTTTCTCTCGGCCAGGACACCAAGTTCTCGGTCGTCAAGAACACCCTGACCGCCATTGCAGCCAAGGAAGCTGGTGTCGAAGCATTCGACGGCCAGCTCGCCGGCCCCACTGCAATCGCGTTCATCAAGGGTGACGCAGTTGCAGCTGCCAAGAGCCTGACGGATTTTGCCAAGACCAACAAGCAGCTGGTTATCAAGACCGGTTACTTCGAGGGTAAGGCACTGAACGCCAGCGAAGTTGCTGCCCTGGCAGCACTCGAGTCCCGCGAGCTGCAGCTCGCCAAGGTTGCAGGCATCCTCAAGGCTCCTGCTGCCGCTGCTGCACGCATCATTGACGCCCTGCGCCTCAAGCTTGAAGAAGAGAACGGTGCTCCGGCTGAAGCCGACGCGCCCGCCGCTGAAGAAGCCCCGGCCGCAGAAGCAGCAGAGACCGAAGCTCCGGCCGAAGCCGCAGCCCCCGAAGAGAACTAACTCTCTTTCAAACCAGACTCCGGTGTGAAGGCAACGGCTCAGGCCGCCAAGCACCACCTATAGGAAGGACGCCACACCATGGCGAAGCTCAGCAACGAAGAGCTCATTGAAGCTTTCAAGGAACTGACCATCATCGAGCTCTCCGAGTTCGTCAAGCTCTTCGAAGAGACCTTCGAAGTTACGGCTGCTGCTGTCGCCGTTGCTGGCCCCGCTGCCGGCGCTGCTGAAGAAGCCGAAGAGAAGACCGAATTCGACGTCGTTCTCGAAGCTGCTGGCGACAAGAAGATCGCAGTGATCAAGGAAGTCCGCGCCATCACCTCCCTCGGCCTCAAGGAAGCCAAGGACCTGGTTGACAGCGCTCCGAAGGCTGTTCTCGAAGGCGTTACGAAGGAAGCTGCAGAGAAGGCTATTGCTCAGCTCGAAGAAGCCGGCGCACGCGTTACCCTCAAGTAACACACGCTTTGCTCTTGGAAGCCCCGTCCACTCCGGTGGGCGGGGTTTCCTGCGTTTTAAACCACAGCTGCGTCTAATTGGGGTCGCTGATATCAGCCACCACCGCACCGAGCGCCGCTGTCAGGGCGTCGGCGTCCACGAAGGCGCTGTAGCCGTGCTGGCCCGCGCCCATGGAGATGCGGCGGCCGGCAATGGTCTGGTCTGCATATACGGGCCAGGCCGTGGTGCTGCCCAGCGGGGTGATGGTCCCGCGTTCGTAGCCAGTGGCCTCCAGGGCCACGTCCGCCGCGGGCATCGAGAGTTTGTTGACGCCCACCAGGCTCCGAAGCTTGGGCCAGGAGATCTGGCGGTCGCCCGGAATGAGGGCGAACAGGAAGCTGCCGTCCTTGTGCTTCACGACGAGGGACTTCACAATATCGGCCGGCGTGATGCCGAGGATCTGCGCAGCCTCCTCGAGGCTGTGCGCCGCAAGCCGCTCCACGAGTTCGACGTCGAGGCCGCGGGCGGCGGCGTCGGCAAGGAAGCGCTCCCTGCCAGAGCCGTCCGCGCCTCCGGCCGATAGGGCTTTCATCAGTCCCGGTACAGCAGGAGGGCTTCGCCCTGCCCGCCGCCGCCGCACAGGGAGACCGCAGCCTTGCCTTGGCCGCGCCGTTTCAGTTCATGTGCCGCGTGCAGCGCCAGCCGGGCGCCGGAGGCGCCAATCGGATGGCCGACGGCGATGGCGCCGCCGTGGATGTTGCACTGCTCCAGCGGGTAGTCCAGGTCCTTGAGCGACTGCACGGCCACAGAACCGAAAGCCTCATTGATTTCAATGAAGTCCAGATCGGCAGTGGTCCAGCCCGCCCGGTCCAGGGCATTCCGGATCGCGTTGGAGGGCTGGGAGTGGAGTGAGTTGTCCGGCCCGGCCACCTGGCCGGGCCTGCCGACAACCACCAGGAATTCCAGCCCGTTGTCCTCGGCAAACTTGCGGGACGTCAGCACCAGGGCCGAGGCGCCGTCGGACAGGGGAGAGGAGTTGCCGGCGGTGATGGTCCCGTCCGTGACGAACGCGGCGCGAAGCCCTGCCAGCGATTCGACGGACGTGTCCGGACGGATCCCTTCGTCCGTGGCCACGACCACCGGATCGCCCTTGCGCTGCTTGACGCTGATCGGTGCGATTTCGCCGTCGAAGACCCCGTTCTTGGCGGCGATGGCCGCGCGCTGGTGAGACTGGGCCGCCACGTTGTCCTGCGACGCCCGGTCGATGCCCAGGACCAGGTTCTTGGTCTCGGTGGAGAGTCCCATGGACTGCCCGTCGAAGGCGTCCGTCAGGCCGTCGTGCGCGGCCACGTCGAGCGCCTGGACAGCGCCGTACGCCCAGCCCTGGCGCGAGCCCGGAAGAACATGCGGTGCCCGGGTCATGGATTCCTGGCCACCCGCGACAACGACGGCGGCATCGCCGCTGCGGATCATCCTCGCCGCGTCGATCACGGCGGTCAGCCCTGAAAGGCAGACCTTGTTGATGGTCACCGTAGGCACGTTCCAGCCGATGCCGGCGCCGATCGCGCTCTGCCGGGCCGGGTTCTGGCCGGCCCCGGCCTGAAGCACCTGGCCCATGATGACCGCGTCCACCTGGTCGGCGCGAAGCCCGCTGGCGGCGATGGCCGCCTTGATGGCGTGCGCGCCGAGTTCGACGGCGGTGAAGCTCGCCAGCTGTCCGTTGAGACGGCCCTGCGGCGTCCGGGCGCCGGACAGGATGACAACGTCATTGTTGTCTGCGGAGTTGGTCATGGTTATCTCTTCCGATCTGAATGAATGTAGGCCTAGGCTACCGTGAGCCCCGTCACCTAACCATTCAAACGCTGCGGCGGGTGCCGGAATTCCACTGCGGCACTGTGCCGCGCCAACTAGGTGCCTACGGCAACGGTGCTTGCAATAAGCTTCGAAGTGGGGTAGACACGCGTTAAGTTTTGCCGTATCGTAGATATTTGCGTCTTCCCTGTTTACCTTCAGCCTTCATATAGCGGTGGGCTTCTCCTGGCAGCTGCTCCATCAATGTGCCGTATACAACGTCACCAGCATGGGCAGACCAGGTCCCGGGTCATATAGCGGAACCGGATGGTAGCACTGCGGAGTCACTCTGCAGGGTACATAGCGGGGGAGATCTGAAAACGCCTGAAGGTCTGTGGAAGGATCCCTCTTGGTCGCCTCGAGCACCTCTAATAACGAAACCGCTAATACGGCAAGCACCGATGGTGCCACTCGCCGGCTCTCATTCGCAAAGATTCACGAACCTCTTGACGTTCCGAATCTCCTTGCCCTGCAGACGGACAGCTTCGACTGGCTGGTCGGAAACGAACGCTGGCAGGCGCGCGTAGCGAAGGCCGTCGAAGAAGGCGACCTCAGCGTCGCCACCACCTCCGGTCTTTCCGACATCTTCGAAGAGATCTCCCCGATTGAGGATTTCCAGGGCACCATGTCCCTGAGCTTCTCCGATCCGGAGTTCGCTGATCCGAAGTACACCATGGCTGAATGCAAGGACCGGGACGCAACGTACTCGGCACCGCTGTACGTCAAGGCCGAATTCATGAACAACAACACGGGCGAAATCAAGCAGCAGACCGTGTTCATGGGTGACTTCCCGCTGATGACCGAGAAGGGCACCTTCGTCGTCAACGGCACCGAACGTGTCGTCGTCTCCCAGCTGGTCCGCTCACCGGGCGCCTACTTCGAGCGCACCGCTGACAAGACCAGCGACAAGGACATCTTCACCGCAAAGATCATCCCGTCCCGCGGTGCATGGTTCGAGCTTGAGATCGACAAGCGCGACCAGGTCGGCGTGCGCCTCGACCGCAAGCGCAAGCAGTCCGTCACCGTGCTGCTGAAGGCCCTCGGCTGGACCGAAGGCCAGATCCTCGAGGAGTTCGGCCAGTACGACTCCATGCGCGCCACGCTGGAGAAGGACGCCACCGAAACCCGCGAAGACGCCCTGCTGGACATCTACCGCAAGCTGCGACCGGGCGAGCCGCCCACCGTCGAGGCTGCCCAGTCCCTGCTGGACAACCTGTACTTCAACTCCAAGCGCTACGATCTGGCCAAGGTTGGCCGTTACAAGATCAACCGCAAGCTTGGCATCGACCGCTCCCTTGGCGACAAGGAAGCTTCGGTCCTGCACGTTGAAGACATCGTCGCCATGATCAAGTTCCTGGTTGCGCTGCACGCCGGTGAGAAGACCCTCACGGGCAAGCGCGATGGCCAGGACCACGAGCTGCGCGTCGAGATCGACGACATCGACCACTTCGGCAACCGCCGCATCCGCGCCGTTGGCGAGCTCATCGAGAACCAGGTCCGCACCGGCCTGTCCCGCATGGAGCGCGTCGTCCGCGAGCGTATGACCACCCAGGACGTCGAAGCGATCACGCCGCAGACCCTGATCAACATCCGCCCGGTTGTGGCAGCGATCAAGGAGTTCTTCGGAACGTCCCAGCTGTCGCAGTTCATGGACCAGAACAACCCGCTCTCGGGTCTCACCCACAAGCGCCGTCTGTCTGCGCTTGGCCCCGGTGGTCTGTCCCGTGACCGTGCAGGCATGGAAGTCCGAGACGTTCACCCGTCCCACTACGGACGTATGTGCCCCATCGAAACCCCTGAAGGCCCGAACATTGGTCTGATCGGTTCGCTGGCTTCCTACGGCCGCATCAACCCGTTCGGTTTCATCGAGACTCCTTACCGTCTCGTCGCCGAAGGCGTCGTGTCCGACGAGGTCCAGTACCTGACGGCCGACGACGAAGCAGAGGTCCTGATCGCTCAGGCCAACGCTCCGCTGGACGAGAACAAGAAGTTCGCCGAAGAGACCGTCCTGGTCCGCGCCCGTGGTGGTGGAGGCGAGCCTGTGCTGGTTCCCGCCGGCGAGGTCGAGTTCATGGACGTTTCCCCGCGCCAGATGGTGTCCGTGGCTACTGCCTTGATCCCGTTCCTCGAGCATGACGATGCTAACCGCGCACTCATGGGTGCCAACATGCAGCGCCAGGCCGTGCCGCTGGTCCGTTCCGAGGCGCCGTTCGTCGGTACCGGCATGGAGCGCGCCGCTGCAGTCGACGCCGGCGACGTCACCATCGCGAAAAAGGCCGGTGTGGTCACCGAGGTGTCCGCCGAGCTCGTCATCATGCTCAACGACGACGGTACGGAAACCAACTACCGCATCAACAAGTTCGCCCGCTCCAACCAGGGCAACTGCTACAACAACCGCGTTCTGGTGAGCGAAGGCCAGCGCCTGGAGGTCGGCGGCATCATCGCTGACGGCCCGGCAACGGACCAGGGCGAACTGGCCCTCGGTAAGAACCTGCTCGTGGCATTCATGTCATGGGAAGGCCACAACTTCGAGGACGCCATCATCCTCTCGCAGCGCATTGTTGCCGAGGACGTTCTTTCCTCCATCCACATCGAGGAGCACGAGATCGATGCCCGCGACACCAAGCTTGGTGCCGAGGAAATCACCCGTGACATCCCCAACGTGTCCGAGGAAGTCCTGGCGGGCCTGGACGAGCGCGGCATCATCCACATCGGTGCAGAGGTTGAAGCCGGCGACATCCTGGTCGGAAAGGTCACCCCGAAGGGTGAAACCGAGCTGACCCCGGAGGAGCGCCTGCTGCGCGCCATCTTCGGCGAGAAATCCCGCGAAGTCCGCGATACTTCCCTGAAGGTGCCCCACGGCGAGTCCGGCACCGTCATCGGCGTCCGCGTCTTCGACCGCGACAACGACGACGAGCTGCCCCCGGGCGTGAACCAGCTGGTCCGCGTCTACGTGGCCGCCAAGCGCAAGATCACCGACGGCGACAAGCTCGCCGGCCGCCACGGCAACAAGGGTGTTATCTCCAAGATCCTCCCGATCGAGGACATGCCCTTCCTTGCCGACGGTACCCCCGTTGATATCGTCCTGAACCCGCTGGGTGTCCCGGGCCGTATGAACGTCGGTCAGGTGCTGGAAACGCACCTCGGCTGGGTTGCCAAGACCGGCTGGAAGATCGAAGGCGAGCCCGAGTGGGCCAAGCAGCTGCCGAACCTGCCGCGCGAGAGTGGCCAGACCACTGTTGCAACGCCTGTCTTCGACGGTGCCCGCGAAGAGGAAATCACGGGCCTGCTGGACTCCACCAACGTGACCCGCGATGGTGAGCGCCTGATCAACTCCTCGGGCAAGACCCGCCTGTTTGACGGCCGCTCCGGCGAGCCGTTCCCGGATCCGATCTCGGTCGGCTACATGTACATCCTGAAGCTCCACCACCTGGTGGACGACAAGATCCACGCGCGCTCCACCGGCCCGTACTCCATGATCACGCAGCAGCCGCTGGGTGGTAAGGCACAGTTCGGTGGCCAGCGCTTCGGTGAAATGGAAGTGTGGGCGCTCGAAGCTTACGGCGCCGCCTACACGCTCCAGGAGCTCCTCACGATCAAGTCGGATGATATCCACGGTCGTGTGAAGGTCTACGAAGCCATCGTCAAGGGCGAGAACATCCCGGAGCCGGGCGTTCCTGAGTCCTTCAAGGTCTTGATCAAGGAAATGCAGTCGCTGTGCCTGAACGTGGAAGTGCTTTCCACAGACGGAACCACGATTGAAATGCGTGACTCTGATGACGCAGTCTTCACGGCTGCGGAAGAACTGGGCATCGATCTGTCTCGTGCAGAGCCCAGTTCCGTAGAAGAGGTTTAGGTGAGGTCCGACGGCGGGTGACCACCCGCCGTCGGCTCCTCCCTCCCTTTTCCCGTAACCCAAGACTTCAGAATTTAGAGAACAAGAGAGAACAGGGACCATATGTCCAGCGAATCCTCCTTCGGCCTCATGCAGATCGGCCTCGCCACCGCGGAAGACATCCGTGGCTGGTCGTACGGCGAGGTTAAGAAGCCGGAAACCATCAACTACCGCACGCTCAAGCCCGAGAAGGACGGCCTCTTCTGCGAGAAGATCTTCGGCCCGTCCCGTGACTGGGAATGCTACTGCGGCAAGTACAAGCGCGTGCGCTTCAAGGGCATCATCTGTGAGCGGTGTGGCGTTGAGGTCACCCGTGCCAAGGTGCGCCGTGAGCGCATGGGCCACATCGAACTGGCTGCGCCCGTAACCCACATCTGGTACTTCAAGGGCGTTCCCTCCCGTCTGGGCTACCTCCTTGACCTGGCACCGAAGGACCTCGAAAAGGTCATCTACTTCGCTGCTTACATGATCACGAGCGTCGACGCCGACAGCCGCCACGAAGAACTGCCCAACCTGCAGGTTGAGCACGACATCGAGAAGAAGCAGCTGATCGACAACCGCGACTCCGACATCGCCACGATCGCCCGCGACCTCGAGAACGAGCTTGCCCGCCTCGAAGGCGAAGGCGCCAAGGCTGCCGACAAGAAGAAGGCCCGCGACTCCGCCGACCGCCAGATGGCGAACGTGCGCAAGCGTGCCGACGCCGAGATCGAGCGCCTCGAGCAGGTCTGGGACCGCTTCAAGAACCTGAAGGTCGCTGACCTCGAAGGCGACGAAGGCCTCTACCGCGAGCTGCGCGACCGCTACGGCATGTACTTCGAAGGCTCCATGGGTGCCGAAGCCATCAAGAAGCGTCTTGAGAACTTCGACATGCAGGCCGAGTCTGATCAGCTGCGCGACATCATCGCCAACGGCAAGGGCCAGCGCAAGACCCGTGCCCTCAAGCGCCTGAAGGTTGTCAACGCGTTCCTGACCACCAACAACAGCCCCCTGGGCATGGTGCTGGACGCCGTCCCGGTGATCCCGCCGGAACTGCGCCCGATGGTCCAGCTGGACGGTGGCCGCTTCGCGACCTCCGACCTCAACGACCTCTACCGCCGCGTGATCAACCGCAACAACCGTCTCAAGCGACTGCTTGACCTGGGTGCCCCGGAGATCATCGTCAACAACGAGAAGCGCATGCTTCAGGAAGCCGTTGACAGCCTCTTCGACAACGGCCGCCGTGGCCGTCCGGTCACCGGACCGGGCAACCGTCCGCTGAAGTCCCTGAGCGACATGCTCAAGGGCAAGCAGGGACGTTTCCGCCAGAACCTCCTCGGCAAGCGCGTTGACTACTCCGGCCGTTCGGTCATCGTCGTCGGCCCGCAGCTGAAGCTGCACCAGTGTGGTCTGCCCAAGCAGATGGCCCTGGAGCTCTTCAAGCCGTTCGTGATGAAGCGCCTGGTTGACCTCAATCACGCGCAGAACATCAAGTCGGCCAAGCGCATGGTTGAGCGTTACCGTCCGCAGGTCTGGGACGTCCTCGAAGAGATCATCACCGAACACCCGGTGCTGCTGAACCGTGCACCTACCCTGCACCGCCTCGGCATCCAGGCGTTCGAGCCGCAGCTCGTTGAAGGCAAGGCCATCCAGCTTCACCCGCTGGTCTGTGGCGCCTTCAACGCCGACTTCGACGGCGACCAGATGGCAGTCCACCTGCCGCTGAGCCCCGAAGCGCAGGCTGAGGCACGCATCCTGATGCTCTCCTCGAACAACATCCTGAAGCCGTCCGACGGCCGTCCGGTCACCCTGCCTTCGCAGGATATGATCATCGGCCTCTACCACCTGACCACCAAGCGTGTCGGTTCAGCTGGCGAAGGCCGGATCTTTGCTTCGGTGTCGGAAGCCATCATGGCCTACGACCTGCACGAGCTGCACCTGAACTCCAAGGTCAAAATCCGGCTTGAGGGCTTTGTCCCTTACGCCGGCTGGGAAGCTCCGGAAGACTGGGAGCAGGGTCAGACCGCGCTGGTTGAGACTTCGCTCGGCCAGGTTCTCTTCAACGAGACCCTGCCCGAGGACTACCCGTGGGTTGAGGATGTTGCAGACAAGGGCGAACTGTCCCGGATCGTCAACGACCTTGCCGAGCGCTACCCGAAGGTGGTCACAGCCGCAACGCTGGACAACCTGAAGGATGCCGGATTCTACTGGGCAACCCGTTCAGGCGTGACCGTGGCTATCTCCGACATTGAGGTACCCAAGGACAAGCCGGTGATCCTCGCCGGATACGAGACCATGGCTGCCAAGATCCAGGGCCAGTACGACAAGGGCCTGATCGACGACGACGAGCGTCGCCAGGAACTGATCGAGATCTGGAACAAGGCGACCAACGAGATTGCCCAGGCAATGCGCGACAGCCTGTCGCCGATGAACACCATCAACCGCATGGTGTCCTCCGGTGCACGTGGTAACTGGATGCAGGTCCGTCAGATCGCGGGTATCCGTGGCCTGGTGGCCAACCCGAAGGGTGAAATCATCCCGCGTCCGATCAAGTCCTCGTACCGCGAGGGCCTGTCGGTGCTGGAATACTTCATCGCCACGCACGGTGCCCGTAAGGGTCTGGCTGACACCGCCCTGCGTACCGCCAACTCGGGTTACCTGACCCGTCGTCTGGTGGACGTTTCGCAGGACGTCATCGTCCGCGAAGAGGACTGCGGGACCGAGCGCGGCCTCGTGACCCCGATCGCCGTCGTCGATGCCAACGGTGAACTCGTCCTGGACGAGAACGTCGAGAACAGCGCCTACGCCCGTACGCTGGCCGTGGACGTCGTTGACTCCAAGGGCAACATCCTGGCAGCCGGCGGCACCGACTGCGGTGACGTCGTGATCGCCGAGCTGTTCGCAGCCGGCATCACCGAGGTCAAGGTCCGCTCTGTACTCACCTGTGAGTCCAGCGTCGGCACCTGCGCGCTGTGCTACGGCCGTTCGCTGGCCACGGGCAAGACCGTCGACATCGGCGAGGCTGTTGGCATCATCGCCGCGCAGTCCATCGGTGAGCCGGGCACCCAGCTGACCATGCGTACGTTCCACACCGGTGGTGCTGTTTCCGCCAGCGGTGGAGACGACATCACCCAGGGTCTGCCCCGTATCCAGGAGCTCTTCGAAGCCCGTACTCCGAAGGGTGTGGCACCGATTGCGGAAGCAGCCGGACGCATCACCATCGAAGAGTCCGAGCGCCAGATGCGTCTGGTCATCACTCCGGACGACGGTTCCGAAGAGATCGCGTACCCGGTACTGCGCCGTTCACGTCTCCTGATCGAAGACGGCCAGCACGTCACGGTGGGCCAGAAGCTCATCAACGGTCCGGTCGACCCGAAGCAGGTCCTGCGCATCATGGGCCCGCGTGCCGCACAGAAGTTCCTCGTGGACGAAGTGCAGGGCGTGTACCGCAGCCAGGGCATCGGCATCCACGACAAGCACGTGGAGGTCATCGTCCGCCAGATGCTGCGCCGCGTCACGGTCATCGAATCCGGCGAATCGGACCTGCTCCCCGGTGAGCTGGCCGAGCGCAGCCGCTTCGAGGATGCCAACCGCCGCGTTGTGTCCGAGGGCAAGACTCCGGCTTCCGGACGTCCTGAGCTCATGGGCATCACCAAGGCCTCCCTGGCCACCGAGTCCTGGCTGTCCGCAGCTTCCTTCCAGGAGACCACCCGCGTCCTGACGCAGGCGGCCATGGAAGGCAAGAGCGATCCGCTGCTCGGCCTCAAGGAGAACGTCATCATCGGTAAGCTGATCCCGGCCGGCACGGGTCTCCCGCGCTACACCGAGGTCACGGTGGAACCGACTGAAGAAGCAAAGGCCAACCTGTTCACCGGCCCCAGCGCGTTCAGCGACTTCTCCTACGACACCCTGGGCGGCGACGGAGCTCCCGAGTTCCACGCCATCCCGCTGGATGACTACGACCTCGGCAACGACTTCCGGTAGCCGCTCTTGACAACGCGGGGTCACTTACGGCCCAATCCGCACCGTGGATTGGGCTCAGAGTGACCCCGCGTTGTTGTTTAAGGGCAGGGATCCCCTCCGATTAAGGCCTGGTGGGAGTCCGTGTTAGACTTGTGACCAATTGTTATTGTGGCAGTGGATGAGTGCGCCGGTACAGCCGAAAGGCTGAACCAGAGCGACGTTTCCGGTTTGCAGGGTTCTTGTGCAACGTATGCCACATTTTTGCATGCCTAGGGGACTTTTGAAGACGAAAGTCACGTCATTCCCCATGTGTGCGATCCGACTATTAAAGGCTTCGCCTCAGCTGCTCTGGAGACTTCTTCAAAGCTCGGGCGGCGGGGCAAAGCAACAGGAGAGCGGCTGTCAGAGGCCGCTCCGGATAAAACGGAGAACACGAAAGTGCCTACGATTAACCAGCTGGTCCGCAAGGGCCGCACGCCGAAGGTCAAAAAGACCAAGGCTCCCGCGCTTAACGGCAGCCCGATGCGCCGCGGTGTCTGCACCCGCGTGTACACCACGACCCCGAAGAAGCCGAACTCGGCTCTGCGTAAGGTTGCACGTGTGCGCCTTAACGGTGGCATTGAAGTAACCGCCTACATCCCCGGTGTGGGCCACAACCTCCAGGAGCACTCCATTGTGCTCGTTCGTGGTGGTCGTGTGAAGGACCTTCCCGGTGTCCGCTACAAGATCGTCCGCGGCGCCCTCGATACCCAGGGTGTCAAGAACCGTAAGCAGGCCCGCAGCCGCTACGGCGCAAAGATGGAGAAGAAGTAATATGCCTCGCAAGGGTCCGGCCCCCAAGCGGCCGCTCGTACTAGATCCCGTTTACGGCTCCCCGCTGGTCACTCAGCTGATCAACAAGGTCCTGGTTGACGGCAAGAAGTCCACCGCAGAGCGCATCGTCTACGGCGCCCTCGAAGGTGCACGCGCCAAGTCCGGTGGCGACCCCGTTGCCGCCCTCAAGAAGGCCATGGACAACGTCAAGCCTTCCCTCGAGGTCCGCTCCCGCCGTGTCGGTGGCGCAACCTACCAGGTTCCGGTTGAGGTCAAGCCGGGCCGCTCCACCGCCCTCGCCCTCCGCTGGCTGGTCGGCTACTCGAAGGCCCGCCGCGAAAAGACGATGACCGAGCGTCTCCAGAACGAAATCCTGGATGCCTCCAATGGTCTCGGTGCCGCTGTGAAGCGTCGCGAAGACACCCACAAGATGGCCGAGTCGAACAAGGCCTTCGCACACTACCGCTGGTAAAACTTCCCGTACGCCGCCGGCTCAGACGAGCCGGCGGCGAACGCGTAGTCCATCCGAAAGGGAGACACCGTGGCACAGGACGTGCTTACAGACCTTAGTAAGGTCCGCAACATCGGCATCATGGCCCACATTGATGCCGGCAAGACCACCACCACCGAGCGCATTCTGTTCTACACAGGTGTGAACCACAAGATCGGCGAAACGCACGACGGCGCGTCGACCACCGACTGGATGGAACAGGAAAAGGAACGCGGCATCACCATCACGTCTGCCGCCGTGACCTGCTTCTGGGAAAACAACCAGATCAACATCATTGACACCCCGGGCCACGTGGACTTCACGGTTGAGGTTGAGCGCTCCCTGCGCGTCCTCGACGGTGCAGTTGCCGTGTTCGACGGCAAGGAAGGCGTTGAGCCGCAGTCCGAGACCGTTTGGCGTCAGGCTGACAAGTACAACGTTCCGCGTATCTGCTTCGTCAACAAGATGGACAAGCTCGGTGCTGACTTCTACTTCACCGTAGACACGATCATCAGCCGTCTTGGCGCCAAGCCGCTGGTCATGCAGCTGCCGATCGGTGCAGAGAACGACTTCGTTGGCGTCGTCGACCTGCTCTACATGCGCGCACTCGTATGGCCCGGCGATGCCAAGGGCGATGTGACCATGGGCGCCAAATACGAGGTCCAGGAGATCCCGGCTGACCTCAAGGAAAAGGCCGAGGAGTACCGCGCAGCGCTTGTCGAGGCCGTCGCCGAGTCCTCTGAAGAACTCATGGAAAAGTACCTCGAAGGTGAAGAAATCACCGTCGATGAGCTCAAGGCCGGCATCCGCAAGATGACGATCAACTCTGAGCTGTACCCGGTCTTCTGTGGTTCCGCCTTCAAGAACCGCGGCGTCCAGCCGATGCTTGATGCAGTGGTGGACTACCTGCCGAACCCGCTCGACGTCCCGCCGATGATCGGTCACGATCCTCGCGACGAAGAGAAGGAACTGACGCGCGCGCCGTCTTCCGAGGAGCCGTTCTCGGCTCTGGCCTTCAAGATTGCTGCCCACCCGTTCTTCGGTCAGCTCACCTTCATCCGCGTGTACTCCGGTCACGTCGAGGCGGGTGCCCAGGTGGTCAACTCCACCAAGGGCAAGAAGGAGCGCATCGGCAAGCTGTTCCAGATGCACGCCAACAAGGAAATGCCCGTCGAGGGCGCTACCGCCGGCCACATCTACGCAGCGATCGGGCTGAAGGACACCACCACGGGCGACACCCTGTGCGACTCCAGCAACCAGATCGTCCTCGAGTCCATGAGCTTCCCGGAGCCCGTGATCTCTGTGGCGATCGAGCCGAACACCAAGGGTGACCAGGAGAAGCTCTCCACGGCCATCCAGAAGCTCTCCGCTGAGGACCCGACCTTCCAGGTCTCCCTCAACGAAGACACCGGCCAGACCATCATCGCCGGCATGGGCGAGCTCCACCTGGACATCCTGGTGGACCGCATGCGCCGCGAGTTCAAGGTCGAGGCGAACGTTGGCAAGCCGCAGGTTGCTTACCGCGAAACCATCAAGCGTGGTGTAGAGCGTCACGACTACACGCACAAGAAGCAGACCGGTGGTTCGGGCCAGTTCGCGAAGATCCAGATCGCGATCGCGCCGTTGGACACGTCCGAAGGCGAGCTGTACGAGTTCGAGAACAAGGTCACTGGTGGCCGTATCCCGCGCGAGTACATCCCGTCCGTTGACGCCGGTATCCAGGATGCACTGAACGACGGCGTCCTGGCCGGCTACCCGGTTGTTGGCATCAAGGCGACGCTGATTGACGGCGCGTACCACGATGTTGACTCCTCGGAAATGGCGTTCAAGATCGCCGGCCGTATGGCTTTCAAGGAAGCCGCACGCAAGGCGAACCCCATCCTGCTCGAACCGCTGATGGATGTCGAGGTCCGCACCCCTGAGGAATACATGGGTGAAGTTATTGGTGACCTCAACTCCCGCCGTGGCCAGATGCAGTCCATGGAGGATGCCCAGGGCGTCAAGGTTATCCGTGCGCACGTCCCGCTGTCCGGCATGTTCGGCTACATCGGCGACCTGCGTTCAAAGACCCAGGGCCGCGCTGTGTACTCCATGACGTTCCACAGCTACGCGGAGGTCCCGAAGGCATTTGCCGACGAGATCATCCAGAAGAACCGCGGCGAATAGTCTTCCGACTGTCCTCGCGAGCAACTTGGGTGTGATTCCGGAAACGGAACCTCGCCCGGCGCAGACGGCCGGCCCCGGTCCTGATCGGATCTTGCCGTCTGCGCAAACAGGCTCTAGGCACTAGTATTAGTTCCTGAATCTGCAAATTTCACCAATCCAAAGCCCCCCAAGTAGACTTGCTGAAGTTTCTGCCGCGACAAGCGCGGTCGAAGGGTAAGTCATTTGAAAACGTTCTAGGAGGAACCTGTGGCAAAGGCAAAGTTCGAGCGGACTAAGCCGCACGTTAACATCGGTACCATTGGTCACGTTGACCACGGTAAGACGACGTTGACGGCCGCCATTTCCAAGGTGCTGTACGACAAGTACCCGACTCTCAACGAGCAGCGCGACTTCGCGTCTATTGACTCTGCTCCCGAAGAGCGTCAGCGCGGCATTACCATCAACATTTCCCACGTTGAGTACCAGACCGAGAAGCGCCACTACGCACACGTAGACGCTCCGGGTCACGCTGACTACATCAAGAACATGATCACCGGTGCTGCACAGATGGACGGTGCAATCCTCGTGGTTGCCGCCACTGACGGCCCGATGGCTCAGACCCGCGAGCACGTTCTGCTCGCCCGCCAGGTTGGTGTTCCCTACCTGCTGGTCGCGCTGAACAAGTCCGACATGGTCGATGACGAAGAGCTCCTCGACCTCGTCGAAATGGAAGTTCGTGAGCTGCTTTCCGCTCAGGGCTTCGATGGCGATGAGGCTCCGGTTGTTCGCGTTTCCGGCCTTAAGGCACTCGAAGGCGACCCGGTTTGGGTTAAGTCCGTCGAGGACCTCATGGAAGCTGTCGACAACTCCGTTCCGGACCCGGTACGTGACCGTGACAAGCCGTTCCTGATGCCGATCGAAGACGTCTTCACCATCACCGGCCGTGGCACCGTTGTAACGGGCCGCGCCGAGCGTGGAACCCTCGCCATCAACTCCGAGGTCGAGATCGTCGGTATCCGCCCGGTCCAGAAGACCACGGTTACCGGTATCGAGATGTTCCACAAGCAGCTCGACGAAGCATGGGCGGGCGAGAACTGTGGCCTCCTGCTCCGCGGTCTGAAGCGCGATGACGTAGAGCGTGGCCAGGTTGTCGTCAAGCCGGGTTCCATCACCCCGCACACCGACTTCGAGGCTAACGTCTACATCCTCTCCAAGGACGAAGGCGGACGTCACAACCCGTTCTACTCCAACTACCGCCCGCAGTTCTACTTCCGCACCACGGACGTAACCGGCGTTATCACCCTGCCGGAAGGCACGGAAATGGTTATGCCTGGCGACAACACTGAGATGACCGTTGCGCTCATCCAGCCCATCGCCATGGAAGAGGGCCTCGGCTTCGCTATCCGCGAAGGCGGCCGCACCGTTGGTTCGGGACGCGTCACCAAGATCATCAAGTAGTCCTTGCTGATCATGGATCAGAGGGCCCGGTAACGGCCTGACGGATCTTCTAAACAGCCCCGCTGCTAGTGCAGCGGGGCTGTTTTTTGCTATCCTTTATCCATTCATTGGATTAATTGCTGCCGGGGCGTTGCGCCGCCAGCAGTGGTCGGAAGGCGGCGGCATGTGGACCTCTACTGATGAGGCGTACAGCGCCGGCTTTAGGGCCGGCCATCTCCAAGGATGGCTGGACGCTTTGGCCAATACCGAGGCAGCGACTGAACCGGCAGCGGGTGAACCGGACCGGCCGGCCTCGCTCGCTGCGCCTCCCTCGCCCGCCAGCCAGCCGCGGCCGCCGGCAGCCGGGCCGGTGAGGCGGCCGGCTCCGTTGGAACCGGCAACCGCTCCGGTGTACGCTTCCGTCCCTCCCCGTGTGGAGGCAGAACTCCGTGCGGAGCGGGACATGGCGCGGGCCAAACGTGAGCGGCAGAATATCAATGTCACGCTCTACGTCGCCAGTTTGCTCCTGGTCGCCGCCGGTGCGCTCTTTGTTGGCACGGGGCTTCCTGTGTCTCTTCGGTTTGTGGGCGTGTGCACCATCACCGCGCTGTTTTATGCTGCGGGACTGATGCTCCATGCGAGGGCGCCGCGGCTGAGGCCTGCCGCCGTTGCCTTCTCGGGCACTGGGCTGGCACTGATTCCCGTGACAGGCCTCGCCATGTACAGCCTTGCCCTCCACGATGCTCCGCTTGCATGGCTGGCTACATCGGCCGTCGGCACCGCAGCATACGTCGTGGCCGCCGTCCGGCTCGAGAGCCGGGTCCTCGTCTATCTTTCACTGAGCTTCGTTGCGTCCACTGCCTGGTCCGGGGTGTCCGTCCTGGGTGGGGCGCTCATCTGGTACTTCACTGCACTGATCGGGGTGGCGGTTTTCTTCACTGTCCTGGCCATACTGAAGCCACGGTGGCTGCCGCCCCTGTACGTCAGGCCGCTTGCCCAGTTGCATCCGTTCATCGTTCCCGCTGTTGCGGTGGCTGCCACGTTGGTTCCGCTGATGCTCGGACGCGGTGACTACGCCCGGATCATGGCGATGTGCGGATGCTATTTCGCGGTGACGTCCGTGGCCCCCGGGTCGCAGCTCCGGACGCTCCAGTTTCTGGCTGCCCGGGCGAGCCTGACGGTGGCGGCGTCAGTGGCCGTCTGGAACCTGAGCGGGCGGGGGAGTGCCGCCCTTGCCGCGGCGGCCGTGCTGCTGGCCATCCAGGCCCTTGTGTCGGTCGTGGGTAATGAGCCTCCGGACCAGGAACGCACAGCGGGCCGGCTGGGAGCCTGGCGCCTCCCGTCCCTGCTCCTTGGCGTCCTGCGCCACCGCCGGTGGAGGCTGGACGTCCTCGTTACCTTCGCCCTGGAACTGCTGCTGACGGTGGCCTACGCCGTGGCGGAGCGGCTCGACTTCCTGGCCGGGCCGCCGGTGGGTGCGGACGGCAGCCCGCTGTGGGCCCTCGCGCTGCTGGCGCTGCTGACGGGCGCGGTGCTTGCGGCCAGGCACCGCGAGAGGGCCGAGTGGGCCCCGGTTGCTGCGCTCGGCATGGCCATACTGCTGGCGGACTGGCTCGGGGCATGGACGCTGGTGGGACTGCTCGTCGCCGGAGCCGCCTTCTGGGCCGTGCGCTCCCGCCCCCGCACGGAGCCGCTGCGCCTGCATTTTGTCCTCGCAGCGCGCATCACCCTCACGGTGGCGGTGCCTGTCCTGACGGCGGCAGTCGTCGGCGAGAACGACGCACGCTTCCGGGCCGCAGCCCTGGCGCTCTGCCTTGTCCTGGTCATTCAGCAGCTGGCAACAGCTGCGATGATCCGCCTCCACGTGCCAGCGCTGACGCCGCAGATCAGCCTGGCCGTGTTCACCGTCGCGGGCGTGGGAACCATGGCTGCGCTGGTGCTCGGCGAACCCGAGCCGTTCCTCTATCCGGCGTCAGAACACTTTGGCGGCATCGCCATCGGTGCCCAGCTCATGGCATCGCTGGCCGCCGGCCTGCTGCTGTTTCGCCGATACGGGGAGGAGCCCTGGCGGCCGTCCATCGCGGAAGCCGTTCCGTTGGCCGTCTCGCTTGTTGCCGTGCCGCTTGCCTTCTGCGCAGTATCGCTCACGCTGGGAAACTCCGCGTTGCTGACCGTTACGGGCTACCTGGCAGTGACTGCCGTCCGCGCCGGCAGGAAAGGCTCCAGCATTGCATCCGCGGGAACGCCAACCCAGGGACGGTACTACTCGTGGTTCAGCCGCGCCGCCGCGACCTCTCTGGTGCTGACAGTGTTCCATCAGATTCTGCGGGACAACGGCCCCATCCTCGTGGGCGGCGAGGCGCTGGCCCCGGCCACTGTCCTCGCCGTCGCACTGTCCCTCCAGCTCGCAATACCCCTGCGGGCGGCAGCCCGCGGCAGAGTACAAGACAGCCAGTTGGCAGACGCTGCCGTGCTTCTGGCGCTGCAGTCGGCCGCGATCGTATCAGCGGCGGCCACGGTCTTCGCGTCGGAAACCCCGTCGTGGCAGGCCACGTTCGCACCGCTGCTCCTGGCCGGGGGAGCCGCAGCCGCCGGCTACGTGCTGCGGACGCACCGGTGGTCTGCGGTGTTCGCTCCGGCAGTGTTGGCCCTGCTGCTGGTGCTGCGCGGGGCAAGTCTCCCCGACGTCGAAATCCTGCTGGGTGTCTTCGCGGTCTTCAGCGCAGCCATGGTGGCTGCCGTGGAGGACCGCACATCAAAGGGCGCGTACTTCGCTGCCGCCCGCATCCTTGCGGCAGCGCTGGCAGTGGTGCTCAGTCATGACGTTTCGGCCTCACCCACCGTTGTTGCTGTGACCTTCGCGCTCGTGCTCGCGGCGCAGCACGTGATCCGCTGGCTCATGCGGCACCGCCTTACGGAGGTTCCCTTCCAGCAGGCAGCCGTCTGGATCACGCTGGCCAGCCAGGCGATTCTTCCGGTCGCGTACGTAGCGCAACCATTCCGGGCGGGATTGATTGCGGACGACGGCGGCCGCTGGGTAGTGCTGTTGTCCCTGCTTCTGCTGCTGGTCTCCGCTGTCGCTGCCGGCCGGTTGTTTGCCGCCCGGGGGGCTGCCTACCTGGCTGTGTATGCGGCGCTGTTCGCGGTGGTTGCGATGGGGCCGCTTCTGCCCTTCGGGCAACTTTTTGCGGCCACTGCTTTCCTGGCAGCCCCCTTGCTGGGTCATGCAGGCGTCGCGCTGGCGCTGCTGGGGCTGTCCCTGGCCGCCACGGTAGGCGGAACACTCTTCCGGCACAGGAACGGCGGCGGCGTTGACCACTGGCTGTGGCTGGCGGCAGCCGTCTCCTTCGGCACCGCGTCAGCCATGCTGGCACCTCCGTCCGGGGACTGGATTGCCGGTGCGGCGGTGCTGGGTCTTTCGGCGGCGTGCTTTGCGGCGTCGCATGTGGAGTGCATGCCCGGGTTCTACCCGCCGGCAGTCCTGGCTGCGCTGACAGGGGCCACGATGACGGCGGACGGAATCCTCGGGGATGTTCCGGGGCTTTGGGGCTTCTACCTTCCGTGGCTGGCAGGGTGCGGAACCGCGGCCGCAGCACTCTACGTTGCCGGAAAGATTCGCGGCCACCGGCCGCACGGCCGGGAGCCGCTGGCCGAAGGATCGCCCGCCGCGGCCAGTCAGGGCGGCGACGTTCGCTTTCTTGCACTGGTCGGGGCTGCCGTCCTGGGCCTCGCCGTGGCGGGAATTGTGGGGCTGCTGTACAGCGAGACGTCGTGGGCGGGAGCAGCGCTGGTGACCATGACCGCCGTCGTGATTTGGCTGGAGGTCCCCGCTGCGGTGCGACGCCCGGCAGCAGAACTCGGGTCCTTGGCCGTGACGGCCGCCGTCCAGCGTGCGGCGCTCTTCGCCGCTCCCTCCCAGCAGCACGCGGGCTGGCTGGACGGGATCTTGCCTGGCTCCTCCTGGCCGGATACATTCTGGACGGTCCAGTGGTACGTGGTCCTCGCCTCGGTGCTTGGCGTGCTGCGGTATAGGTCGGGCCAGCCCGGCGCCGGCAGGCTGTATCTTGGCCTCGCCGCCGCTCTGGTCTCGTTGAGCGGCCTCCTGGTGATCTTCGGCGGCAATGGTGCCCAGCAACTCTGGGTGCTGGCGTTCTTTGCAGCGGTGCTGGTGGTGGGGCTGGGGTACAGCGAACGGATGCTCGTCTGGTGGGGTGCAGCGGGGGTTGGGCTGTGCATCATGTGGGCGATACGCCAGTACACCTACGTGCTGCTGGCGCTGATCGCCGTCGGCCTCATCGCGCTCGCCCTCCGGAAGCTCAGCCGCAGCAAGCCTGCCGGGACCGACTGACGGACGGACTGGCTGACTGCGTGATGTGCCCTGCTATCGTTGCTGAAAAGAGAGGTGGCACATCATGGGATGGCTTATTTTCCTGATCGTGGCTGTAATCGTTGTTGCCGGTGTGTTCTGGGCCAAGAAGCATTTCCGCAACGAGATTGAACGCGCAAAGCGCATCAACCGCGCCAACAAGAACCAGTAACCCGCGGCGGTTCCTCAGGCGAGCGCCTTCCGCGCCCGGCTGAGCGCCTGAAGCCAGTAGAAGGACTTCTTGGGGGTGCGCTTGAGCGTGTCAAAGTCTACGTGGACCAGGCCGAAACGCTGGGAGTACCCGGCCGCCCACTCGAAGTTGTCCATCAGGGTCCAGACGTAATAGCCCAGCAGTTCCACATCGTGTGCAATACCGCCGGGGGCGGTGGAAACCATGGCCTGGTGCAGATGGTGGGCCAGATAGTCGATGCGCCTGGTATCCGCGATGGGACCAGTGACGTGCTCCGGCTCCGGGAAGCTTGCACCGCTTTCTGTGATGTACAGCGGCGGCAGCGCAGCCCCGTACCGGTCTTTGAGTTCACGCAGCAGGATTCCCAGATGCTCGGGCGCAACCGGCCAGCCGAAGCCCGTGGTGTCGTATTCCGGGAAGGCCGCCAGATGGAACGGCATGCGGGCCATGGCGTCCGCGGTTCCGGCCGGGGTGTCTGCGGAACCCTGCCCGGTGGCAACCTTCACGGGGTAGTAGTAGTTCACCCCATAGAAGTCGAGAGGCTGGCTGATGAGGCGGAGGTCGTCGTCGGACGCTTTGGTCAGGGATCTGAACCAGGGCTTGGCTGCGGCCGGAGGTTTCGGGTAGCGGCCCAGGAGGATGGGGTCGGCGTAAACCCTGTTGAGGACCAGGTCAAACACCCTCGCCAGCAGCCGGTCGGTCAGTTTCCGCGACGCCGGGCGCACGGGCGAATGCAGGTTGGTGACACCGATGCCACCGGCGACACCCGCCGCCCGGAGCGCCTGGACGGCAAGCCCGTGGCCCAGCAGTTGGTTGTGAACGGAGGGCAAGGCGTCCAACAGTAGATCCCGGCCGGGCGCGTGAACGCCCAGGGCATAGCCGTTCAGGGTCACGGACACAGGCTCGTTCAGTGTGACCCACTGCGCCACGCGGTCGCCGAGCCGTCCGCCGGCGGCCGCGGCATATTCCGCGAAGTGCTCCGCCGTGGCACGGTTCATCCAGCCGCCGCTGTGTTCGAGGGGGAGCGGAGTATCCCAGTGGTAGAGGGTGGCCATGGGGGAGATGCCGGCGGCCAGCAGCTGGTCGATCAGCCTGTCGTAAAAATCCAGGCCGTGCGAATTGATGGCGCCCCGCCCGTCGGGCTGGATCCGCGGCCAGGAAAGGGAGAAGCGGTAGGAGTCGATGCCCAGTTCCCGCATGAGGGCCACGTCTTCGGGCGCGCGGTTGTAATGGTCGCAGGCCACTGCAGGGGAGTGCCCGTCAACGATGTTCCCGGGTTTTTCGGCGAAAGCGTCCCAGCCGGACGGTCCTCGACCGTCGGCGGCCAGGGAGCCCTCGATCTGAAACGCTGCTGCAGCCACCCCCAGGGTGAAACCGGGTCTGAGCCGCCCCGCGAGATCCTGAACCGAAGCGGTGTTTACGGCGTCAGCATTCTGCACGGCCATTCACCTATCATCCATTCGAAGATTGCCGAAGGCAATGACCGCCTGGGGAGGCCGTCACCCGCACCGAGGATGTCCGCACGCGGGCCTGACAAGGCCTGATTCGCATCCGGCAGCAAAATCCGGCATACTAGATGAGTTGTTCAAGCGCTTCTTCGCGTCCCGATCCGGATAATGCCGGGTGACAGGGTCCAGGTCGAAGTCCAAACATAACCCACTCCCCATGGAACTGCGGGCTCGCACGCTTCGAAGGTGCGACACGCCCGACCGCGGGGGTCGGTTACGTCGGCAGGTTGAGGAACCCGGATTTATCCGGATTCAGTTTGTGCGGCGGGTGGTAGTTCAGACTTCAAATGCTTCGGCAGCCACATACAACAGGTAAGTAAACAGAGCAGCATTTACTGAAAGAGAGTCAGGCGACATGGCGGGACAAAAAATCCGCATCCGGCTGAAGTCATACGACCACGAGGTCATTGACGTTTCAGCACGGAAGATCGTTGAGACGGTCACGCGCGCAGGCGCAACGGTAGTGGGCCCCGTGCCGCTGCCGACGGAGAAGAACATTTACTGCGTAATCCGCTCTCCCCACAAGTACAAGGACAGCCGCGAGCACTTTGAAATGCGCACGCACAAGCGTCTGATCGACATCATCGACCCCACGCCCAAGGCTGTTGACTCGCTTATGCGTCTCGACCTGCCGGCCGACGTGAACATCGAAATCAAGCTGTAGGGAGGTGCTGAGAGACTATGACCGCAACCCGTAACGTAAAGGGCCTGCTGGGCACGAAGCTCGGCATGACCCAGGTCTGGGACGAGAACAACAAGCTCATCCCCGTCACTGTTGTCCAGGCTGACTCGAACGTCATCACCCAGCTGCGTAACGCAGAGACTGATGGCTACGTCGCCGTTCAGATCGGCTACGGCCAGATCGATCCCCGCAAGGTCACCAAGCCGCTGGCTGGTCACTTTGAAAAGGCAGGCGTCACGCCTCGCCGCCACGTCGTCGAACTGCGCACTGCAGATGCTGACTCTTACGAGCTGGGCCAGGAGCTCTCTGTAGAGCTCTTCGAAGCCGGCCAGAAGATCGACGTTATCGGCACCACCAAGGGTAAGGGCTTCGCCGGCGTTATGAAGCGTCACGGCTTCCACGGCGTTGGAGCTTCCCACGGTGCCCACAAGAACCACCGTAAGCCCGGTTCAATCGGTGGCGCATCCACCCCGAGCCGCGTCTTCAAGGGCATGAAAATGGCCGGCCGCATGGGCGCCGTTCGTCACACCACGCTGAACCTCACTGTTCACGCGGTTGACGTCGAGAAGTCGCTGCTCCTGATCAAGGGTGCCGTCCCCGGCGCCCGCGGCCAGGTCGTACTCGTACGCACCGCCGTGAAGGGAGCCTAGTTCAATGACTAGCACTGTCAAGGTTGACCTGCCCGCAGAGATCTTCGACGTACAGACCAACGTGCCGCTGCTGCACCAGGTCGTCGTTGCACAGCTCGCTGCTGCTCGCCAGGGTACCCACAAGACCAAGACCCGCGCCGAAGTTTCCGGTGCAGGCCGCAAGCCGTTCAAGCAGAAGGGTACCGGCCGCGCCCGTCAGGGTTCCATCCGTGCTCCTCACATGACCGGCGGTGGCGTTGTCCACGGTCCGACTCCTCGCGACTACAGCCAGCGCACCCCCAAGAAGATGATTGCTGCTGCACTTCGCGGCGCACTGTCTGACCGCGCCCGTAACGGACGCATCCACGTCATTGCTGACCTGGTCGCCGGCTCCACGCCGTCCTCCAAGGAAGCACTGGCAACGCTGCGCGGCGTCTCCGAGCGCAAGAACCTGCTCGTTGTCATTGAGCGCGCCAACGATGTTGCTGCACTGTCCGTGCGCAACCTCGAGGAAGTTCACGTTCTGTACGCAGACCAGCTGAACACCTACGACGTTCTCGTTTCTGACGACGTAGTCTTCACCAAGGCTGCCTATGAAGCATTCGTTGCTGACAAGGCTGCAAAGAACGAGGAGGATGCCAAGTGAGCGCAGCCACCATCAAAGACCCGCGCGACGTCGTGCTTGCACCCGTTGTTTCGGAAAAGAGCTACGGCCTGATCGATGAGGGCAAGTACACCTTCCTGGTGGACCCCCGCTCGAACAAGACCGAGATCAAGCTGGCCGTGGAGAAAATTTTCTCCGTCAAGGTCGAATCGATCAACACCATCAACCGTGCCGGTAAGCGCAAGCGCACCAAATTCGGATGGGGTATCCGCAAGAACACCAAGCGTGCGATTGTCACCCTCAAAGAAGGCACTATCGACATCTTCGGCGGTCCGCTCGCGTAGCGGAGACCACTTTAACGAGGAAATAAATTATGGGAATCCGTAAATACAAGCCGACTACCCCGGGCCGTCGCGGCTCGAGCGTAGCTGACTTCACCGAAATCACGCGGTCGACGCCGGAAAAGTCGTTGGTACGTCCGCTGCCCAAAAAGGGTGGCCGTAACAACTCCGGCAAGATCACGACCCGTCACAAGGGTGGTGGACACAAGCGCCAGTACCGTCTGATCGACTTCCGTCGCCACGACAAGGACGGCGTCAACGCCCGCGTTGCCGAAATCGAGTACGATCCGAACCGCACGGCTCGCATCGCCCTCCTGCACTACGTTGATGGCACCAAGCGTTACATCATCGCCCCGAACAAGCTCTCCCAGGGTGACTTCGTAGAGGCCGGTGCCGACGCTGATATCAAGCCCGGCAACAACCTGCCCCTGCGCAACATCCCTGTGGGTACCGTTATCCACGCAGTTGAACTGCGTCCGGGTGGCGGCGCCAAGATGGCACGTTCCGCTGGAGCTTCTGTTCAGCTCGTCGCCAAGGAAGGCCGTTTCGCCCAGCTGCGTCTGCCTTCCGGTGAAATCCGCAACGTTGATGTGCGCTGCCGCGCAACCATCGGCGAGGTCGGCAACGCCGAACAGTCGAACATCAACTGGGGCAAGGCCGGCCGTATGCGCTGGAAGGGCGTCCGCCCGACCGTCCGTGGTGTCGCCATGAACCCGGTTGACCACCCGCACGGTGGTGGCGAGGGTAAGACGTCCGGTGGACGTCACCCCGTCAACCCGAACGGTAAGCGTGAGGGCCGCACCCGCCGCCCGAACAAAGAGAGCGACAAGCTTATTGTGCGTCGTCGTCGTACTGGCAAGAACAAGCGATAGGAGCCTGGACACATGCCACGCAGCCTGAAAAAAGGTCCTTTCGTTGACCAGCACCTCTTTGTGAAGGTGGACAGGGAAAACGAAAAGGGCACCAAGAACGTCATCAAGACCTGGTCCCGCCGCTCGATGATCATCCCCGACATGCTCGGGCACACGATCGCCGTGCACGACGGACGCAAGCACATTCCGGTGTTTGTCACCGAGTCGATGGTCGGGCACAAGCTCGGCGAATTCGCTCCCACGCGGACATTCCGCGGCCATGTCAAGGACGACCGTAAGGGCAAGCGCCGCTAGGCGCCTGCACTTACGTCAAAGACGAGAGAAGGAAAGCAATGGAAGCCAAGGCAATTGCGCGTCACATCCGCGTAACGCCTATGAAGGCCCGGCGCGTCGTCAACCTTGTTCGTGGTAAGCAAGCGAACGAGGCTCTGGCAATTCTGAAGTTTGCCCCCCAGGCAGCTTCAGAGCCGGTATTCAAGGTAGTTCAGTCGGCAATCTCCAACGCCCGGGTCCTCGCGGACCGCGACGGTGTTGCGTTTGACGAAGGTGACCTCATCATCAGCGAAGCGTTTGTTGATGAAGGCCCGACCATGAAGCGGTTCCAGCCGCGTGCTCAGGGTCGTGCATTTCAGATCAAGAAGCGCACGAGCCACATCACCGTGGTAGTCGCTACCCCGGAGAAAGAGGAGGCTCGCTAAGTGGGACAGAAAGTTAACCCGCACGGGTTCCGACTCGGCATCACCACCGATCACGTATCGCACTGGTTTGCTGACAGCACCAAGGCTGGCCAGCGGTACAAGGACTTCGTTCGCGAAGACATCCGTATCCGCCAGCTCATGTCCACGGGCATGGAGCGCGCCGGTATCGCCAAGGTCGAAATCGAGCGCACCCGCGACCGTGTCCGCGTGGATATCCACACGGCACGTCCGGGCATCGTTATCGGCCGCCGCGGTGCAGAAGCAGACCGCATCCGCGGCGAGCTCGAAAAGCTCACCGGCAAGCAGGTCCAGCTGAACATCCTCGAGGTCAAGAACCCCGAGATGGAAGCCCAGCTTGTAGCGCAGGGCGTTGCTGAGCAGCTGACTTCCCGCGTGGCTTTCCGCCGTGCGATGAAGAAGGCCATGCAGTCCGCACAGCGTGCCGGTGCCAAGGGTATCCGTATCGCTTGCTCCGGCCGTCTGGGTGGCGCAGAAATGTCCCGCTCGGAGTTCTACCGCGAAGGCCGTGTGCCCCTGCACACCCTCCGCGCGAACATCGACTACGGCTTCTACGAAGCCAAGACCACCTTCGGCCGCATCGGCGTGAAGGTCTGGATCTACAAGGGTGACGTCACGTCCAAGGAACTGGCTCAGCAGGCAGCTGCTGCTCCGTCCCGTGGACGCGGTGCCAGCGACCGTCCGGGCCGCCCGGGTGGCGCTGACCGTGGTGACCGCCGCCGTCGTACCGACCGTCCGGCAGCCGAAGCAGCTCCTGCTGCTGCAGCTCCGGCAGCCGATGCCGCTTCTGCCGCACCGGCACAGGCAGCAGAAGGAGGACAGGCTTAAATGCTTATCCCACGTCGAGTCAAGCACCGTAAGCAGCACCACCCGGGTCGTTCCGGCGCTGCTACGGGCGGCACCAAGGTCTCCTTCGGTGAGTACGGCATCCAGGCCCTGAGCCCGGCTTACGTCACGAACCGTCAGATCGAGTCTGCCCGTATTGCGATGACCCGCCACATCAAGCGTGGCGGTAAGGTCTGGATCAACATCTACCCGGACCGTCCCCTGACGAAGAAGCCGGCCGAAACCCGCATGGGTTCCGGTAAGGGTTCTCCGGAATGGTGGGTCGCAAACGTCAAGCCGGGCCGGGTTCTCTTTGAGATCTCCGGTGTCGAAGAATCGGTTGCTCGCGAGGCACTGCGCCTGGCAATCCACAAGCTCCCGTTGAAGGCACGCATTCTGCGTCGCGAAGGTGGTGAATAGAAATGGCAGTAGGATCCAAGGAACTTGCATCCGCACAGCTGGACGGTTTCGACAACGAGCGTCTCGTTGAAGAACTCCGTAAGGCTAAGGAAGAGCTGTTCAACCTGCGTTTCCAGTCCGCCACCGGTCAGCTGGAGAACCACGGTCGTCTGCGCGCGGTAAAGAAGGACATCGCACGCATCTACACCGTTCTCCGTGAACGCGAGCTGGGCATTCGTGCCGAGGTTGCCGCGCCTGTTGCGGAAGCCAAGGAAGAAAAGAAGTCCAAGAAGTCCGCAGCGAAGAAGGCCGAAACGCCGGCCGAAGCTGAGACTGAGGAGGACGCCAAGTGAGTGAAAAGGACGAGAACGTGACGGAAACTGTTTCCGCTGCAGCTACGGCTGCTGAGCGCGGTGACCGTAAAACGAAGCGCGGCTACGTGGTCTCGGACAAGATGGAAAAGACCATCGTTGTCCAGGTTGAAGACCGCGTGAAGCACGCCCTTTACGGCAAGGTCATCCGCCGCACCTCGAAGATCAAGGCTCACGACGAAGAGAACACCGCCGGCATCGGCGACCTCGTTCTCCTCGCCGAGACCCGCCCGCTGTCCGCTAGCAAGCGGTGGCGCCTGGTTGAGATCCTCGAAAAGGCCAAGTAACACCTGCAGCTCTCGCCGTAACCGGTGAGGTTTGTCCGGAAACCCCCGTTCCCTTTGGGAGCGGGGGTTTTCCGCGTTTTGGCTGGCAACAGGCACCGGCCGCCGCCGTCGTCGGCTAACGGAACCGGCTTAACGGGAGGGCAGCTGCTGTGATATGGGGCTGGGCCCGAAATGTGCTAAGATTTTGAGTTTGTATGGCGCCTTCTGTGCGCCGTCATCAAACCTCGTAAACAATCGTGCCACGGCATAGTGCCCCCTTGCGCTTGGACTGCGTCTAAATCCGCTTGGGAAGCAAATGTTTTTGGCACGGGCGTTTAGGCCTGGTCTGGCAAAATCCAGGCAGGTCAAGAGACACCCCGATCAACCGTTCCGCAAGGCTCATTCCGTAGGAAGATTTTCGGTCTGAGAACCGGCGCGACGCAAGGAGTAAATAGTGATTCAGCAGGAGTCGCGACTCAAGGTCGCCGACAACACGGGTGCTAAGGAAATCCTTACCATTCGCGTTCTCGGTGGATCTGGCCGTCGCTACGCAGGCATTGGCGACGTTATCGTCGCTACCGTCAAGGACGCAATTCCGGGCGGCAACGTAAAGAAGGGCGACGTCGTCAAGGCTGTCATCGTCCGTACCAAGAAGGAACGCCGCCGTGCGGATGGTTCCTATATCAAGTTTGACGAGAACGCGGCCGTGATTCTGAAGGCTGACGGTGACCCCCGCGGTACCCGCATCTTCGGACCGGTTGGTCGTGAGCTTCGCGACAAGAAGTTCATGAAGATCGTTTCTCTGGCTCCGGAGGTGCTCTAGTCCATGGCTAAGATCAAAAAGGGTGACCTGGTTCAGGTCATCACTGGCGCCAAGGCTGAGCGCGGCGGCGACCGTGGCAAGCAGGGCAAGGTTCTGCGCGTATTCCCGGAGACCAACCGCGTGTTGGTTGAAGGCATTAACCGCGTAACCAAGCACACCAAGGTCGGTCAGTCGCAGCGCGGCACCAAGACCGGTGGCATCGAGGTCGTAGAAGCTTCGGTCCACATCTCCAACGTGGCTCTGGTTGACCCGTCCACCAAGAAGCCCACTCGCGTAGGTTTCCGCACCGAGACCGTTGAGCGCAATGGCGTGAAGCGTGAAGTGCGCGTACGCGTGGCAAAGAGCTCAGGGAAGGACATCTAATGACTGAGACTCTCGAGACTCCGGCAAGCAAGATCGTTCCTCGTCTGAAGACCAAGTACGCCGATTCCATCAAGAGCACGCTTCTTGAGGAATTCAAGTACGAGAACGTTAACCAGGTTCCCCGTCTGGTCAAGGTTGTTGTGAACATGGGTGTTGGAGATGCCGCCAAGGACTCCAAGCTGATCGACGGCGCTGTCCGCGACCTCACCCTGATCACCGGCCAGAAGCCGCAGGTAACCAAGGCCCGCAAGTCGATCGCACAGTTCAAGCTGCGCGAAGGCATGCCCATCGGTGCACACGCGACCCTGCGTGGCGACCGCATGTGGGAATTCGTGGATCGTCTGGTCACGCTGGCTCTGCCGCGTATCCGTGACTTCCGCGGCCTCAGCGGCAAGCAGTTTGATGGCAACGGCAACTACACCTTCGGTCTGACCGAACAGGTTATGTTCCACGAGATCGACCAGGATTCCATCGACCGCGTTCGCGGTATGGACATCACGGTTGTGACCACTGCCAAGACCGACGACGAAGGCCGCGCGCTGCTCAAGGCGCTTGGTTTCCCGTTCAAAACCGAAGCTTAATTAGCTACGTAAAAGGTCCGGCTGCACTGACCCTGAGGGATCAGCGCGAAGGAAACCGTTACGAGGAAGGGCAAGAGCCCAAATGACAATGACAGATCCTGTCGCAGACATGCTTACGCGTCTGCGCAATGCAAACTCGGCGTACCACGAATCCGTGACTATGCCGTACAGCAAGCTCAAGGCACGCGTTGCCGACATCCTGAAGGCCGAAGGTTACATCGCCTCCTGGAAAGAAGAAGACGCTGAAGTCGGCAAGAAGCTGACCATCGAGCTCAAGTTCGGTCCGAACCGCGAGCGTTCAATCGCCGGTGTTCGTCGTATTTCCAAGCCGGGACTGCGCGTTTACGCAAAGTCCACCAACCTGCCGCACGTGCTCGGTGGCCTGGGTGTCGCAATCCTGTCCACCTCTTCCGGCCTCTTGACTGACAAGCAGGCCGGCAAGAAGGGCGTGGGCGGCGAAGTCCTCGCTTACGTCTGGTAACGGGAAAGGAAGAGAATAATGTCACGTATTGGACGTCTCCCCATCACCGTTCCTGCCGGCGTTGAGGTCAAGGTTGACGGCTCTGTCGTCAGCGTCAAGGGTTCCAAAGGCGAGCTGAGCCACACTGTGGCCAGCCCGATCGAGGTCTCCCTGGTCGAAAGCACCCTGACTGTCGCCCGCCCGAACGACGAGCGCGCCTCCCGTTCACTGCACGGCCTGACCCGCACCCTGATCGCCAACATGATCCAGGGTGTCACCGCAGGCTACGAGAAAAAGCTTGAGATTGTCGGTACCGGTTACCGCGTCCAGGCAAAGGGTTCTGACCTGGAGTTCGCTCTGGGCTACAGCCACCCGGTTAACGTCTCGGCACCGAACGGCATCACCTTTGCAGTTGAGACCCCGACCAAGCTCTCTGTTTCAGGTATCAACAAGCAGCAGGTCGGCGAGGTTGCTGCCAACATTCGCAAGCTGCGGAAGCCGGACCCCTATAAGGGCAAGGGCATTCGCTACGCCGGCGAAGTCATCCGCCGCAAGGTCGGAAAGGCTGGTAAGTAACCATGGCCATCGCAATTAATAAGAAGCGTACGAACAAGAGCAAGTCTGCTTCACGCAGCCGCCGCCAGCTTCGTATCCGCAAGCGCATCTCCGGAACGGCTGTGCGTCCTCGCCTGGTCGTCAACCGCTCCGCACGCCACGTATTCGTCCAGGTTGTCGATGACACCAAGGGCCTGACCGTAGCGAGCGCGTCCACACTTGAAGCCGACCTTCGTGCATTCGACGGTGACAAGACTGCCAAGGCCAAGCGCGTTGGCGAGCTCGTAGCCGAGCGTGCCAAGGCTGCCGGAATCGAAGCTGTTGTCTTCGACCGCGGTGGTAACAAGTACCACGGCCGGATCGCCGCCGTCGCTGACGGTGCACGTGAAGGTGGGCTGTCACTGTGACGGAAGCAAACAAGGAAAAGGACACTGTGTCTGCAGATCAGAAGGCACCTGTTGCCGTAGCTGCTGAGGCCACTGAGACCACTGCCCCCGCAGCTGCCGATGACCGCCGTGGTGGCGCTCGTCGCGGCGAGCGTGGCGACCGTGGCCAGGGCCGCGGCGACCGTGGTGGCCGTGGCGGCCGCGACGGTGGCCGCGAAGCCGAGAAGAGCCAGTTCGTAGAGCGCGTTGTTACCATCAACCGTGTTTCCAAGGTCGTCAAGGGTGGTCGTCGCTTCAGCTTCACCGCACTGGTCGTCGTTGGTGACGGTAACGGCATGGTCGGCGTTGGCTACGGCAAGGCGAAGGAAGTTCCTGCCGCAATCGCGAAGGGCGTAGAAGAGGCCAAGAAGTCCTTCTTCCGCGTTCCCCGCATCGGCAGCACCATCCCGCACCGCGTTCAGGGTGAGGCCGCCGCAGGCGTCGTCATGCTGCGTCCGGCTTCCGCCGGTACCGGTGTTATCGCCGGTGGCCCGGTCCGTGCAGTACTGGAGTGCGTGGGCATCCACGACATCCTCTCCAAGTCGCTCGGTTCCTCCAACGCCATCAACATCGTTCACGCGACCGTTGATGCCCTGAAGCGCCTCGAAGAGCCGGCAGCAGTGGCAGCACGCCGCGGCCTCCCGCTCGATGAGATCGCTCCGCCGGCAATGGTGAAGGCGCTCATGAACCAGAAGGCAGGTGTCTGAGTCATGGCTAAGAACCTGATTCCGTCCGACGCCCAGTTGGAGATCACTCAGATCAAGTCCGCCATTGGCGGCAAGCAGAACCAGCGCGACACCCTGCGGTCCCTCGGCCTGAAGCGGATCGGACACACCGTTGTCCGCACCGCCGACGCCGTGACCGTTGGAATGCTCAACACGGTTCCGCACCTGGTAAAGGTAGAGGAGGCGAAATAAATGGCCGAGAAGAACACTGCCGAGAAGGCACAAAGCGACGCATCTGCTGACAAGCAGAACGCGCTGAAGGTTCACCACCTGCGTCCCGCCCCGGGTGCCAAGACCGCCAAGACCCGTGTTGGTCGTGGTGAAGGTTCCAAGGGTAAGACCGCCGGTCGCGGTACCAAGGGTACGAAGGCCCGCTACCAGATCAAGGCTGGCTTTGCCGGCGGCCAGCTGCCGCTGCACATGCGCCTGCCGAAGCTGCGCGGCTTCAAGAACCCGTTCCGGGTTGAGTTCCAGGTTGTAAACCTGGACAAGCTCAACGAGCTGTTCCCGGAAGGTGGCGCTGTCACCGTGGAGAACCTGGTTGCAAAGGGTGCCGTTCGCAAGAACCAGCCCGTGAAGGTGCTTGGCACCGGCGACATCACCGTCAAGGTCGACGTCACCGTCCACGCCTTCTCAGCCAGTGCCGCTGAAAAGATCGCCGCAGCAGGCGGAAGCACCACCGCTCTCTAGGAGAATTTTCTCCAGGAGCAGTGGGCTGATGCCCGTTGCGCAAACTCCCGGTACGCGGGGCCGAGGCCCCCGTGCCGGGAGTTTTTTCATATCTGCGGGTCTTCCGGATTGTTCGCATAGCGCAAACAACCGTTAGACTCGGTTGTTGGGTTTATTGACCTGCATCACAAGACTTATTAACTACTGAGGAGGACGCTTGCTTAGCGCATTCGGCCGGGCTTTTCGAACGCCTGATCTGCGTCGCAAGTTGTTGTTCACGCTGGGAATCATCACAATCTTCCGCTTGGGAGCCTTCATCCCCTCGCCTGGTGTGAGCTACCAGAATGTCCAGCAATGCTTGTCGAACGGGCAGACCCAGGGCGGGATCTACCAGCTCGTCAATCTTTTCAGCGGCGGTGCATTGCTGCAGGTCTCCATCTTCGCTTTGGGAATCATGCCGTACATTACGGCCAGCATCATTGTGCAGCTGCTTCGGGTGGTCATTCCCCGTTTCCAGCAGCTGTACGAAGAGGGCGCCTCGGGGCAGTCCAAGCTGACGCAGTACACGCGTTATCTGACCATCGCCCTTGGCCTGCTGAACGCAACCACCTTGGTGTCCCTGGCGCGTTCCGGTCAGTTGCTGCCCGGTTGCGCGCTGCCCATCATCCCGGACAGCAGCGTCATCACCACGATCCTGATCATCATCACGCTGACCGCCGGCACCGGCCTCATCATGTGGATGGGCGAGCTCGTGACCGAAAAGGGCGTGGGCAACGGTATGTCCCTGTTGATCTTCACCGCCATCGCTGCCGGCTTCCCCACGTCTCTGGGCGCTATCTGGACGGCACAGGGCCCGGGAACGTTCTTCTTGGTCCTCGTCATCGGTTTGCTGACGGTTGCGCTCGTCGTGTTCGTTGAGCAGTCCCAGCGCCGCATCCCGGTGCAGTACGCCAAGCGGATGATCGGACGCCGGACTGTGGGCGGCACCAGCACCTACATTCCCATCAAGGTCAACATGGCTGGCGTTATCCCGGTGATCTTTGCCTCGTCCATGCTCTACCTGCCGGCGTTGATTTCACAGTTCAACCAGCCCAAGGCCGGGGAGCAGTTGCAGCCGTGGGTTGAGTGGATCAACAACAACCTGACCCGCGGGGACCACCCCATCTACATGGCGCTCTACTTCGCCATGATTGTTTTCTTTACATACTTCTATGTCGCGATCACCTTCAACCCTGAAGAGGTCTCGGACAACATGAAGAAATACGGCGGCTTCATTCCGGGTATCCGTGCCGGCAAGCCGACCGCGGATTACCTGCAGTACGTCCTGTCGCGGATCACGCTGCCCGGCGCCTTTTACCTTGGCTTCGTGGCACTGATCCCGCTGGTGGCGCTCGTGCTGATCAACGCAAGCCAGAACTTCCCGTTCGGTGGCACCTCGATCCTGATCATGGTGGGCGTTGGCTTGGAAACCGTCAAGCAAATTGACGCGCAGCTACAGCAGCGTCACTACGAAGGGCTATTGCGATGACCAGAATGTTGATTATCGGACCACCGGGTTCCGGCAAGGGTACTCAGGCGGAACGCATCTCGGAGCGCCTCGGCGTCGTTGCGATCTCCACTGGCGACATCTTCCGGGCGAACGTCAAGGGTGAGACGCCGCTCGGCGTCGAAGCCAAGAAGTACATGGACGCGGGTGACTTCGTTCCGGACAGCGTGACCAACAAAATGGTTCGTGACCGCCTCAGCGAATCCGACGTCGAAGACGGCTTCCTGCTGGACGGCTACCCGCGCACCACGGCCCAGGTTGACTACCTGGACGAGATCCTGGCCAATGGTGACCAGAAGCTCGACGTCGTCCTGCAGCTGACCGCTGACGACGAGGAACTCGTTGCACGCCTCCTCGGCCGTGCCAAGGAAACCGGCCGCAGCGACGACAACGAAGCCGTCATCCGCCACCGCCTGGATCTCTACCACGAGCAGACCGAGGCCGTTGTGGCCAAGTACGCCGAGCGCGCCATCCTCACCCAGGTGGACGGCATCGGCGGCATTGACGAGGTCACCGACCGCGTCATGCAGGCCATCAAAGAGGCTCAGACAGCCTGATTCAGTAACAACGCTACGAGGCTCCTCCCGGTTTATTGGGAGGGGCCTCCGGCTTTTAGCCCGCACACGGCTAGCGCGCCCGGCATATCGGCCGGGGGCGGCACCATTGAGAGGAAAACCGCAGATGGCATTCGGCCAGCCCCGGATTGAGTACAAGACCAACGCCCAGATGCGCACCATGCACGAGGCCGGGCTCGTCCTGAGCCGCGCCCTGGACGCTGCCGTGGCCGCGGCCGCACCGGGAGTCACCACGAAGCAGCTCGACGAGGTGTTCGCCGCCGTGCTCCTCGAGGCAGGGGCGAAGTCCAACTTCCTGGGCTACCACGGCTTCCCCGCCACGATCTGCACCTCCGTGAACGAGGAAGTGGTCCATGGCATCCCGGGGTCCAGGGTCCTGCAGGACGGCGACATCATCTCGATCGACGGCGGCGCAATCGTGGACGGCTGGCATTCGGATTCCGCCCGCACGGTCATTGTCGGCACGGTTGACCCCGAGGACCAGCGGCTCTCGGACGTCACCCAGGCCGCCATGTGGCGGGGGATTGCCGCGCTGGCCACCGGCAAGTTCGTCGGCGACATCGGCTGCGCCGTGGACGACTACGTCTCCTCGGTGCCGGGCAAGCCGCTGGGCATCCTCGAGGACTACGTGGGGCACGGCATCGGCTCCGAGATGCACATGGCCCCGGACGTGCTCAACTACCGCACCAGCCACCGCGGCCCGAAGATCCGGCCCGGGCTGTGCCTCGCCATTGAACCCATGCTGGTGCGGGGCAGCATCGAAACGGCCGTCCTGGACGATGACTGGACAGTTGTCACCACGGACGGCAAACGTTCCTGCCAGTGGGAGCACTCCGTGGCCGTCCATGAGAAGGGCATCTGGGTGCTTTCAGCGCCCGACGGCGGAGCGGCCCAGCTGGCGCCGCTCGGCGTGGTCCCCGTTCCGATCCCCTGACGACTCGCCTTTAGCTTCACGATGCGCAAAGTCCCTGTCGACACCGGAATTCCAGTGTCGACAGGGATTTTGCGCGTCATGGGGAATTCCCTGCGTCGGCGCGTCAGGTCCGGGGAGTGTCAGGGGGCAGAATGGTGCCCATGGGAGCGATCACCGATGTGCCTGGCCTGCGGGTCGGGCACCAGCAGAAGTCCGACGGCGGCTGGCTGAGCGGCGTCACGGTGGTCCTGCCGCCGCCGGGAACCGTGGGCTCGGTGGATGTCCGCGGGGGAGGCCCCGGCACCCACGAGACCGATGCGCTGGACCCCACCACCCTGGTCTCCATAGTTGATGCGGTGGTTCTGACCGGCGGAAGCGCCTATGGACTGGTCACCGCCCACGGCGCCCAGCGCTGGTGCGAGGAACAGGGCCGCGGTTTCCCGGTAACCGGGGGAGTGGTCCCGATTGTCCCGGCGGCGGCCATCTTCGACCTCGGCCGCGGCGGTGACTTCTCCGCCCGCCCCGACGCGGCCATGGGTTACGCCGCCGCAGCAGCCGCCGGTACCCAAAAGGACGGGCACGACGTCGAACGCGGCAACGTGGGAGCCGGCACCGGAGCCGTCATAGGACGGGGAGCATACAAAGGCGGAGTAGGGACAGCCTCAGTCACGTTGGAGAAGGGCGTAGTAGTAGGAGCCCTGGCAGTAGTCAACGCGCTGGGCATACCGTTCACCACGCAAGTTGAGCCTGCCGAAACCGAGGCCGGTGATTTCGACAAGCTCAATCAGCGGCAGCAGTTGAACACCACGCTCGTCGTCGTCGCCACGAACGCCGCCCTCGATGTGGCCGAGTGCAATCGCACCGCATCGGCTGCCCACGCCGGCCTCGCCCGGGCACTCAACCCGAGCCACACCCTGGCGGACGGGGACACGGTGTTCTGCCTGGCGACCGGCGAGGCCACTCTGGACCGGAGTTCGGAACCTGCCCGGCAGGTGAGTCTCATTACCCTGCAGAGCGCGGCAGCCGACGTCGTGCGCTTGGCGATCCTGGACGGGATCAGCAGCGCGGAGGCCGTGACAACTGCTGCCGGCTCTTTTGAGGCGTACCGATTTGATGCGTTCGGCGGCGATGTGCGCTAACATGGCTGGATTTAACATTCCGGACCAAATGCCGTAGTGTTGCTTGTTGGTTGTCTGCCCTGCCACGCCCATTTGCGGCCGGAGGGTGACGATCAATCACATCAAAAAACGTCCGCAGTCATGCCCGGTGCAATCCGGAGGGCTGAGGCAAACAACAGTTAGCGGAGGATATGGCCAAGAAGGACGGGGTCATAGAGATCGAGGGCGTAGTGACTGAGGCGCTGCCCAACGCGATGTTTCGTGTTGAGCTCACCAACAAGCACGTCGTTCTGGCACACATCTCTGGAAAAATGCGTCAGCACTACATCAGGATTCTCCCTGAGGACCGGGTAGTGGTGGAGCTGAGCCCTTACGACCTGACACGTGGTCGTATCGTCTACCGCTACAAGTAAACGCTGGGCGGCCAGAGCAACTGCCGAAGGCCGGTCCATCGGACCAACTGCTATCACGCAAAGGAACGCCATGAAGGTCAAGCCGAGCGTCAAGCAGATCTGCGAAAAGTGCAAAGTGATCCGCCGTAATGGCCGGGTCATGGTGATCTGCGAGAACCCGCGCCACAAGCAGCGCCAGGGCTAATTCCCTTTTCGGGAATCCCTGGGTTGCTAACCCACGCAAGTAAATAAAAGGCAGCACAAGCTGATCTGGAACATTTAGCTCGAAAGAGTCCGGACAGCTAACCCCCGGTCGGAGGCTGGGGCCGCACTGAAAGTGCGGGTGTACTGCCTACGACCTCCGGTTTATTCAAGGAGCACTGCCACTATGGCTCGTCTCGCTGGCGTAGACATTCCCCGCGAAAAGCGGCTGGAAATTGCGCTTACTTACATCTACGGCGTGGGCAAGACCCGTGCACACGAAACCCTGGCTGCCACCGGCATCAGCGCTGACGTCCGCGTAAAGGACCTCAGCGACGCCGACCTGGTACAGCTGCGTGACTACATTGAAGGCAACTACAAGGTTGAGGGTGACCTTCGCCGCGAAGTGGCCGCAGATATCCGCCGCAAGGTTGAAATCGGCAGCTACGAAGGTATTCGCCACCGTAAGGGCCTGCCAGTGCGCGGACAGCGTACGAAGACGAACGCACGTACCCGTAAGGGTCCGAAGCGCACCGTTGCAGGCAAGAAGAAGGCTCGTTAATCCCTGAGGGATTAGCGGCTCTTTCCCCCGATAACTTTCTGTAGGAGAAAAAATGCCCCCGAAGACTCGTGGCGCGGTTCGCAAGCCGCGTAAGAAGGACAAGAAGAATATCGCGCTTGGCCAGGCGCACATCAAGAGCACCTTTAACAACACCATCGTTTCCATCACGGATCCGAACGGTGCTGTCATCTCCTGGGCTTCCGCCGGTGAGGTTGGATTCAAGGGCTCACGTAAGTCCACCCCGTTCGCTGCACAGATGGCTGCCGAAGCTGCTGCCAAGCGTGCACAGGAGCACGGCCTGAAGAAGGTTGACGTGTTCGTCAAGGGACCGGGATCCGGACGCGAGACCGCCATCCGTTCGCTGCAGGCCGCTGGCCTCGAGGTTGGCTCCATCCAGGACGTCACCCCCGCCGCGCACAACGGCTGCCGTCCGCCGAAGCGCCGCCGCGTCTAAGGCCTTTCCGCCGCAAAAGCTTGCCCGGACCCTTGCCGGGTCCGGGCAAGCCCAGCGCGTTAAGTCTTCAGACCGATTTTCCACCACCTGTGTTGCGTCATATAGCGGATGCTCGCCGAAAGGAAACCTAAGTGCTCATTGCACAGCGCCCCACCCTCTCCGAAGAGGTCGTCACCGATAACCGCTCCCGTTTCATCATTGAACCGCTGGAGCCGGGCTTCGGTTACACTCTCGGAAACTCCCTCCGCCGTACCCTGCTCTCTTCCATCCCCGGTGCCTCTGTAACGAGCATCCGGATCGATGGCGTGCTGCACGAGTTCACCACGGTTCCGGGTGTCAAGGAAGATGTCACCGAGATCATCCTGAACATCAAGAACCTGTCCGTGTCCTCCGAGCACGACGAGCCGGTTGTTGCTTACCTGCGCAAGCAGGGCCCCGGAGTCGTCACCGCCGCGGACATCGCTCCGCCGGCCGGCGTCGAATTCCACAACCCGGATCTGCACATCGCCACGCTGAACTCGAAGGGCAAGTTCGAACTCGAACTGACCATCGAGCGCGGCCGCGGCTACGTTTCGGCAGCTCAGAACAAGTCCGGCGACGCAGAGATCGGCCGTATCCCGGTCGATTCCATCTACTCGCCGGTGCTGAAGGTTACTTTCCGCGTGGAAGCCACCCGTGTTGAGCAGCGCACCGACTTCGACAAGCTCATTGTCGACGTCGAGACCAAGCAGGCCATCGCTCCGCGCGATGCCGTTGCTTCGGCAGGTACCACCCTGGTGGAACTGTTCGGTCTGGCCCGCGAGCTGAACACCGCAGCTGAAGGTATCGAGATTGGCCCGTCGCCGACGGATGCTGCCCTGGCAGCAGACATGGCTCTGCCGATCGAGGACCTGGACCTCACGGTCCGTTCCTACAACTGCCTCAAGCGTGAGGGCATCCACACCGTGGGTGAACTCGTTGCCCGCTCCGAGGCTGACCTGATGGACATCCGTAACTTCGGTGCGAAGTCCATTGATGAGGTCAAGGCAAAGCTGGTTGAACTGGGACTGTCCCTCAAGGACTCGCCTCCCGGCTTCGACCTCGCCGCCCGCGCCGCAGCCATCGAAGAGGACGACGCCGCGTTCAGCGACGACGAGCTCTAACAAGCAGATCTTGGCCGGCGGGCTGGATGCACCACGTTGTGCGCAGCCCACCGGCTTCCATATGAGGAGAAACAACTATGCCTACCCCCACTAAGGGTCCGCGCCTCGGAGGCGGCCCGGCTCACGAGCGTCTCATGCTCGCGAACCTGGCAGCAGCACTGTTCGAGCACAAGCGGATCACCACCACGGTGACCAAGGCCAAGCGCCTGAAGCCGTACGCAGAGCGCCTGGTCACCTTCGCCAAGCGCGGCGACCTCGCTTCCCGCCGTCGTGTACTCGGCCTGATCAGCAACAAGGGCGTCGTCCACGAGCTGTTCACCGACATTGCACAGGCAGTGGAGAACCGCGACGGCGGCTACACCCGCATCACCAAGATCGGCAACCGCAAGGGCGACAACGCCCCCATGGCTGTCATCGAGCTGGTTCTTGAGCCGGTTTCCGCCAAGCAGGCCGTTGTAGCCGAGGCTACTTCCGCTGCCCAGCGCGACGCCGACAAGAAGGACGCCGCTGCTGCCGCCCCGGCTGCCGAGGAAGCTCCCGAGGCCGAGGTCGTCGAGACCGAAGCTGCAGAGGCTCCTGCAGCTGACGCTGCCGAAGAGGCTCCGGCCGCTGAGGAAGCTCCGGCTGAGGAAGCTGCTGACGAGTCCGCAAAGGACGCGAAGTAATTCGCTGATTCCTTCGCATAGACTTAAGTCTATGAACGACCAAAAACCCGCTGCCCCCGTTTTGGGGGGCGGCGGGTTTTTGCGTGTCCGGCTTGATTTGGCGTACGACGGCGGCCCCTTCAGCGGGTGGGCACTGCAGCCCGGTCTCCGCACAGTTCAGGGGACCTTGGAAGAGGCCCTGGAACTGCTCATCCGCCGTCCCGTCCGGGTCACCGTTGCGGGCCGTACGGATGCCGGCGTCCACGCCCGTGACCAGGTGGTGCACCTCGACCTGACGGAAACCGAGTGGCTCGGACTGAACCGCGGCGCGGAACTGGATCCCGCCGTCGCACTTTTGCGTCGGCTGCGGGGCGCCCTCAGCCACGGGCTCGGGGACCTGACCGGCGCCATCGTGGTGCATCAGGTATCCATCGCTCCGGAGGGCTTCGACGCCCGCTTCTCGGCGCTGTGGCGCCGCTACAGCTACCGCATCGCGGACGGGCAGGCGCTGTGGGATCCGCTGGGACGGTATGACACGCTGTGGCACAAGTCCCCGCTGGATGTCGACCTCCTGAACGAGGGCTCATCGAAGCTGCTGGGCCTGCAGAACTTCCTTTCCTACTGCAAGCCGCGCGAGGGATCCACCACCATCCGCGAACTGCAGCGCTTTGAGTTTGCCCGCGGCGAGGACGGCGTCATTGTCGCCACTGTCCAGGCCGACGCGTTCTGCCACAACATGGTGCGTGCGCTGGTGGGGTCGGCGCTGTACGTGGGCGAGGGGCTGGAACCGCCGGGATGGCTGCATGATCGGCTGCTGGCGAGGAAACGCGATGCCCGTTCGGTGCTGGCGGCGCCGCATCCGCTGGTGCTGGAGGAGGTGGCCTACCCGTCGGACGGTGAGCTGCTGGCCCGGGCCGAGCTGACGCGGGCCCTGCGGGAGTAAGTCCCAACGTTAACGCCGTTCTGAGGGTGGCGCATCACTTTACTCCACGCAGCTAGTAGGCTAAACCGCAGTCTTTAGTCATGCGGTCCTTACAGGGGGTAAGGGATGAATGATCGTCGCGTTGTTGTCGTTATCGAACAGGATGAGGAAGTCCGGGCCCTGTTGCGGTCGACCCTCGGTGATGCCGGTTTCGAGGTGCACTGCGCCGAAAACGGCGAGTCCGGGCTTGAACTGGTGCGGGCCAAGCAACCCGACACCGTCACTCTGGATGTGGTCCTGCCGGACATGGACGGCTACGAGGTGGCGCGGCGCATCCGCGAATTCAGCCACACGTACCTTCTGATAGTCAGCTGCCGCAGCGACCTTGCGGCCACGCTGATGGGCTTCGATGCCGGGGCGGATGACTACATGGTCAAGCCGATCCGTCCGCGGGAACTCCGGGTCCGGGTGGACGGCATGCTGCGGCGGCCGCGGCAGCTCACCATCCCTCCGATGGTGACGCCACGGGTGCCGCCCTTGGTTTCGCCGCGGGACCGGCCTTCGCGGCCGGCACAGGCCGCGCACCGCCTGGAGCACAAGGGCCTGCAGATAGACAGCGCCACGCGCGCCGCCAGTATCCGCGGCAGGTCCCTGGAGCTCACCCGGACCGAGTTTGACCTGCTCCGCATTTTGCTGGAGCGCGGCACGGGAGTGGTGAGCAAGGCCGAGCTGGCCGGTCTCCTGGGTCTTGTTCAACAGGACTTGGCGCAGCACGAAGTTGGGCCGTCCGGGGCCTACGACGCCGGCCGCATCATCGAAGCGCACGTCGGCAACCTGCGGCGGAAGCTGGGGGACGATGCCAGGTCACCGAAGTGGCTCAAGACCGTGCGGGGCGCGGGCTACACGCTGGCCTGACCGGCCCGGGATCTACCCGCAGAGTTGGCCCCTGCAAACGGGGGAGTAGCTGGGAGAAGCCTAAGAAAATGCCAAGGGCGCAGGCGCACGGTAGAGGCATGAAATCACTATCAAGCGACGAGGTTGTCGCAGTCCGAGGCGTTCTTACTGATACGCATCCGGTCGATTTCTATGCGCTTGGCGTCGCGGGGGCGATTGACCGATTGACCCTTCCGTTGCGCGAACGTGGAGTCGTGGTGCACCTGGAAACACCGCACCACGGCATGGAAGTCGATCGTAAGTCCGCGACGCTGCTGTACCGGGCGGCGCAGGAGCTCTTGAGCAATGTCCACAAATTTGCCGGAGCATCAGCTGTTACCGTTCGGCTGGGGTGTGTGAGCCATCCAGCGGCCGGCCACGAGGTTCAGCTTAAAGTGTCCGACAATGGAGCTGGTTTCGATATTGAAGCAGCCACCCACGGCAGGCATTCGGGGATGGGGCTTCGGCTCATGCGCCTCGTCCTGGAAACGGTGGGCGGTCACGTGACCATCGACTCGTCCACCGCGGGAACGTGTGTGACTGTCACCCTGCCGCTGGACTAACTGACAAAACCTTCGAGCCTGACCTAGAGGACTTTGGCGTCTTCCGCCGGCAGCGTCACGGTGAACGTGGTCCCGGCTCCGGGCTTGCTGACGCAGGTGATGTCCCCGCCGTGCCGCTCCACGATGGTCTTAGTGATCGAGAGGCCGAGTCCAACGCCGGGGATCGCAGCCTTCCTGGCCGACTGGGTCCGGAAGAACCGGGTGAAAATCCGTGACGATTCCTCTTCGCTGATGCCCATCCCCGTGTCCTGCACCTTGAGCTGCACCCAGGAGTCGCTGCTCCGGGCGCTCACGGTGACGGCTCCGCCGTCGGGAGAGTATTTGATGGCGTTGGACACCAGGTTGTCGAGGGCCTGTGATATCCGCAGAGGATCCGCGTAGGCCCACAGCGGCACCGGGACGTCGGCGCTGAGGGACACGTTGGAGGCATCCGCCTGTGCCTGTGCGGAGCCGATGGTGGTCTCGATGAGGCCCGCAAGGTCCGTCCGCCGGGGATGGACCGCGAGCACTGTTGAGGCGGAGACAAGCAGTTCCGACACGAGCGAAAGGAGCCGCTCGGCATTGCGCTGCACCACTTCGAGGCGCTGCACCGCGGCGGGTGACAAGCCGTCCGCGTCGCCCAGCACCAGGTCTACGTTGCCAAGGACGGACATGAGCGGGCTGCGGAATTCGTGGGACACGTTGGAGATCAGCTCTTCCTTGGCGGAGAGCGCCTCCACGAGCCCAGTGACATCGCTGTAAACGATGACCGCCCCGCTGAACCCGCCGTCGTCGTTCTTGATGATCCGGGCCGCGGTGGAAACCGCACGCTGTGCCGTTCCCTCGCCGAGCCACACCAGGTAGTTCGCGAACGTCTCGCCGGCCGCCGCCCGGCGGATGGGCCGTTTGTCCACCGCGAGTGGGGTGACCCTGTCCTGGCCGAACATGACCTGCTGCGCTTCCAGCGGCACCTCCACGGCGCCGGCGGGAGCGGCTGCCTGTCGGAACGCCTTCTGCTGGTCGTTGACCAGCACTTTCTGGCCGTCGGCATCGATGGCCACAATGCCGACGTCGATCGTGTCCAGAACCGTTTTGAGCAGCCGCTCGCGGTTTCTGCTTTCTATGAGCAGTTCGCGCAGCTCGGCGTCCTTCTTTTCCAGGCGCTGGCGCTGGACCCTGACATTGGCGCTGGCAAACCGGATGGCCAGCGATACGGCCAGCATCATGAGCGGCAACAGAATGGCTCCGGCGATTTCCGAAGGTGAAATGTTGGGAAACTTTTGCATCAGCGAGGGCAGGCTGATGAGGAGGGGCCCAAAGAAACTGATGAAAATCGTGGTGCGCGCGAAGGATCCCGACGCTGATAACCAGATCACGGGGAATATGGCCAGCACACCAAGCCCGGCCACCGCCGGAACTGCACCGTTGCGGGCAAGGCCGATGACCACGAGGTCAAGAATGGGAATGACGAGGTAGGCATTGGCCGGAAGCCGTTCCCAGGGAATCAGGAAACAGGAAAGGAAGAGGAGCCCCATCATCACGATGGAGGCAATAAAGACGGCATTCGCTATCAGCGTTGGCCAGACGGCCGGGGCCGCAACAGCGAGCGCGGCGAGAATGAGTGTTACCGGGAGCTGGCAGAGGGCCACCCGGACCCGCGGCCCGAGGCGCCTGAAGAATCGGTCCGTGTCACGGACCATCACGTGCTCACCCAACGCGGCCGTACCCCCTGTTCAGCTTTTCGGCGTTCCGGAACAGCGCCTGCATAAACCATGACATGAAGCCAATTATGCACGGCGGTTCTTCCGCAATTGGAGGGCGGGCCCTCGCTTCGTGGTTTCGATCAAAACATATCGCGAATTTCGGGTGTGTGGGCCTAATCACGGGGTAGCGTGGGTAATCTGGTAATGCTTCCCGCATTGCGCTGGGCGTTGCGGTGTTTTATCGGATATGGGGATAGTCGTGGGCGATTTAGGTGTGGCCGTGGTGATCGAAGATGATGACGACGTCCGCAATCTTCTTGACGCGGTCCTGCAGCAGGCTGGCTTTGAGGTGCATTCTGCAGCAACTGGCCGCGACGGCGTGGACGTTGCCAGGCATCGTCAGGCGAATGTGATCACACTCGACGTCGGTCTCCCGGACATCGACGGCTTCGAGGTGCTGCGCAGGATCCGGCAGTTCAGTGACGCCTACGTGGTGATGCTGACCGGCCGCAACGAGGAACTGGACACCATTAGCGCCCTCCAGGGCGGCGCGGACGATTACATCGTCAAGCCCTTCCGGCCCCGTGAGCTGCGTGCACGCATCTCGGCAATGATGCGCCGGCCCCGGCAGGGTGTAGTTGGGGAGGTTGTGGCCGAACCTTCGGAGCAGATTGCCGCCGCTGCTGGTGGCGGCACTGGCGCTGGCGTCGCGAGCGCGCGCCGCGGCAAGGTGCTGCACCACAACGGCCTGGCGCTCGATACGGAAACGCGGACCGTGGATCTTCGAGGCATGCCGCTGGGGCTAACCCGCAGCGAATTCGATCTTCTCCAGGAGCTGCTGAAGGGGACCGGGGCTGTCCGTACGCGGGCGGACCTGGTCCGTGTGGTCCGTGGGGAGTACTACGGCGAGGACACTTACATCAGCGAGGCCGATGAACGGGCTGTTGAAGTCCATATCGGAAATTTGCGCCGCAAGCTTCATGAGGATCCGCAGGACCCCCGGTGGCTGGTCACCGTTCGCGGAGTGGGCTACCGGTTGGCCCCGAAGAAGGCTGAGTAGTTCTGCTGGTGAAGGCTAGGCTTCGGGCGCCTAGGTCTCCGGCGGGAGGTAACCGAGCTTCAACTCCCTGACCGTCTCTTCGCCCGTTTGCGCGACGATCGGCAGAAGCTGCTCCACGGCGGGCAGGTCCCCGCTCTTGATCAAGCGCTCGAGTTCCACCGCCAGGCACGCCAGCCTGGCGCCGCCCACCATGAAGGCGGAATTCTTCACGCTGAGGACGGCGTCCATGGCGAGTTCGGCATCGCTCGCTGCGACTGATCGCTGCAGGTAGCCAAGCCTCTTGTCCCAGATACCGATGTAATCCTTGGCGAAGGAGCGGGCGACGCCCGTGCCGCCCAAGTCATCCTCAAGTTCCTGAAGCACAGTTAGGTCCAGCAAGGGAAGACCGCCCTTTGGCTGAGCGTCCGCCGAATGATTGGCAGGATCGCCAGAGGAAGGGATGCAGACGCCATTGGCGCCGCCGTCACCCGCACTGGACCCTGAATCGGACATGACTTAAGGCTACTTTCTGACCTTGGGAAAAACCTGATCAACCTTGGATCCTGTGGAAACCCTGCGGGTTCCTTGTGGTGAGTGGAACACATCCGGAATCTCGACTCTACTGGGCGCTGAAGGTTTCGATGCGAGAACGTGTTTGCACGCCGGCCACGCTACTTTGCGAGCGTTTCCATAACATTGATGGCTGCGGGACCCAGAAGTGCGATGAACAGTACAGGCATGATGCAGACCATCAGTGGGAAGAGCACTTTGACCGGAATCTGCATCGCTTTTTCCTCAGCCCGCTGCCTCCGCTTGAGTCGCATCTCGCTGGCCTGTGTTCGAAGCACACCTGAGATAGAGATTCCGTATCGGTCGGCCTGAATAACGGCGTTAACGAAACGCCTAAGATCGGGGGCGCTAGTCCGCTCCAGCATGGTGGCGTACGCCTCCCGGCGGGACATCCCCAACTGCATATCCTGAAGCGTGCGGACAAATTCGGCGGCCAGCGGTCCTCGGCCATTTTGGCCAGTACGCGCCATTGCCGCGTCGAAGCCCAGCCCGGCTTCCACTGCGATGGTCATTTGATCCAATGTATCCGGAAGCTCAAGCGTGATTGCTTTCTGCCGCTCGGTTCCCTTGCTATGTATGAGGAGGTCGGGAACAAAATAGGCCACGACCGTCACGAATAGTGCCAGCATCACCGACTTCCCCCCCGGGGCACTGTTTGAATAGAGAATTCCCAATACGCCCCCCGAAACTGCAAGAACGATCTTGGCTCCTACTAGCCTTTTCAGCGGCCAAGAGGCTGGCCTGCCAGCCAGGGCAAGCCTCCGGTCGAGCCCGGAGATCAGCCTTCCGGGTGTAAATCGGCTCGCAAGGGCTTCAAAACGCTGGCCCTTTTGCTTCTGCTGCTTCTTACCGGCCGTGAGGCCACGTGAGAGATTCTCCTGAATAATCCGTCGACCCGGGGGTCTGTGTCCTTGAACGGACCAAGTCAACAGGAGAATCGCTGCGGTAACGGCAAAAATGCCGCTCAACGCCATCGGCGACATTCCGCATCCTTTCGTATTGCTTCCATGTGGCTAGAACTTGAAGCTGACGACTTTGCGCAGCCACAGCGCACCAAGTGTCAGCAACACGCATGAGACGCCCATGAGTACCAGGCCCACCGGACTTTCCACGAACGGATCCATGTAGCCAGGACTGATCACCAGGAGAATGCCGCCCAAACCAAAGGGGAGGACCATCAAAACAATGGCGGAAATTTTTCCTTCCGCGCTCAAAGCCTTGACCTGCCTCCGGATCTGGTTCCGCTCACGAATGGTCTGCCCCACCTGGTCCAGCACATCGGCCAAGTTGCCGCCGACCTCCCGGTGGATCGCGATGGCCTGCGCTACCCAGGAAAAGTCCTCTGATTTTGTGCGCTCCGAGGCGTCGTTTAGAGCCTCGCCCAGGTCACGGCCCAGTCTTGTCTCATTGATGATCCGAGTGAACTCCTCCGATGTGGGCGCCTCCGATTCGCCAGACACCGCGTCGATGGCCCGAAGAAGGCTGTGGCCGGCCCGAAGACCGCCAGCCAACAACTGAAGGGTGTCGTCCAGCTGATCGGCAAACTGTTTCCGCCGGCGCGAGGCCAAAATACGCAATCCGAACCGCGCAAACAGGGGCGTGGCGAGGGCCAGCATGAAGGCGAAAAATGCACCGCCGATGACCAGACCTATGCCGGTCAGCACCACGCAGCCCACGGCGACCAGTAGGACAAATTCAGCAGGCCGGAACTTCAGACCGGCCGCTTCCAGCGACCCCGCGAGGCCAGCGGACCGGTTGCGGCGTTTAAGCAACCCTTCGATAAACCCGGTCACCCGGATGGTGAGGCTACTGAGTTGGGTTCCGGAGCGGGAGTTGGATGCTGGATCCCGGGCAAGGGAGTTCTTGGGCAATCGAGGGACGACGACGAAGAATCCGACGACGGCCAGCCCTGCGTAGCACAGCAGGCAGCCCGCAATGAGGATAAAGGGCGATGGCTCCGGAATCATCAGGCGATCTTCCTCGCCGGGGCGGCACCAAAAACGCTGGGAGAAAGTTGGATGCCCAGCTCATTGAACCGCTCTGTGAACTTGGGCCGGACGCCAGTCGGGACCGGCTTCCCCAGAAAGCGGCCGTTGGGGTCAAGCCCCGCCGAATAGTCAAAGACAAACGCATCCTGGAGCGTGACCACTTCCCCCTCCATGCCTTGAACTTCCGTGACGTGGGTAACACGCCTCGTGCCGTCCCTAAGCCGCGTGAGTTGTACGATCACATCGACGGCGGACGCGATCTGCTCACGCACTGCCCTCAGAGGCAGATCCATGCCCGCCATAAGCACAAGAGTCTCAAGCCTGGAGATAGCATCCCTCGGTGAGTTCGAGTGGACTGTCGACAGCGACCCGTCGTGTCCCGTGTTCATCGCCTGAAGCATGTCGAGGGTCTCGCCGCCGCGGACCTCGCCCACCACAATCCGGTCGGGCCTCATCCTCAGCGAGTTCCGGACGAGATCCCGGATGGTAATTTCGCCTTTTCCCTCGATGTTGGACGGCCTGCTCTCGAGGCGCACGACGTGGTCCTGCTGAAGCTGCAGTTCAACCGCGTCTTCAATGGTCACAATCCGTTCGCCATCGGGGATGAACGAGGACAGCACATTTAAAAGAGTTGTCTTTCCCGTGCCGGTTCCGCCGGACACGATGATGTTCAGGCGGGCTTTGACGCACGCGTCCAGCAGCTCAGCCATTTCAGGGGAAAGCGTGCCGAAGCCGATGAGGTCCCTGACTTGGAAGGGATCGGTGGCAAATTTTCTGATGGTCAGGGAAGACCCGTTCACGGCCAGCGGAGGTATGATCGCGTTGACCCTGGACCCGTCTGCGAGCCTCGCGTCCACCAGTGGCGACGACTCATCGATGCGCCTGCCGACGCGGGCAACGATGCGCTCGATGACCTTGCGAAGATGCTCTTCCGAGGCGAACCGGACAGCGCTGCGGGTGAGCTTGCCCCTGTGTTCCACATAAATCATGTCTGGCCCGTTAACCATGATTTCCGTGATGTCCTCGTCGTCCAACAACCGCTGTAAGGGGCCGTAGCCCAGCACGTCATCGCTGACGCCCCGGATGAGACGCTGCCGTTCCTCTTTGGTGAGGGGAACTTCTTCCTCTTCCACCACCTGGACCAACTCCTCCTGAACCAGCGAGTGGAGCTGGTCTTCGGTGAGCGACGCATCGAGCAGCCGTGTTCCGAGTCGCTCAAAGAGGATTGCCCCGGCCCGGTCCTTGAGCTTTGCCAAGGCATCATGGGCCGGCGCGGCGACGGCGGGCGCCTTTATCTGCCGGGCCGGCTTCTCAGCAGGCGCTACTGGTAGCGGCCTCGATTCTTGGACGGCGGTATTGACACTAGCAGTGCCCAGCGCCGGTGTGTCGGTAATGCTGGGGACCTTGCGGGCAGGTGCATCCGAAGTAACTGACTGCCCGCGGACAGCTTCAAGTCGCTCGGCCAGGTTCATGGCGTTCCAATCCGGTGTCGGGCCCCGCGTCTACGGGCGGGTGTCGTCGTGGGGGTAAAGCGGCCTACCAGTTTGCGCAGGGCCTTACTGGCAGGGTCACGCCCGTTACGGGACAGCAGCGGCACACCCTGATTGGTGGATAGGCGCACCTGCCGTGACGTCGGGACAAGGACGTCGACGTCGACGCCGAGAGTGGTTTGAACGTCGTGCAGTGTGAGTCCGTCGCGGGGGTCTGCCACGTTGAGCACCAGGTGGCGCTTGGTAGCCCCCATGCCCAGTTCCCGGAGCACGTCCAGTTCCTTGCGCATTCCGCGGACGCCGGGCACGTCCATACTGCTGACCATCACTAGATCGGTGGCGTGATCGAGAGCGGCAAGGGTGTGTTCCGAAAGGCCGGGGGCTGTGTCGATGACGACAAACCGGTACAGACTGGCCAGCTGGTCCACGAGATGGGCAACCTGGTCGCCCGTGACTTGGTCGGCCATGCCCGGCGCTTCCGGGGAGCAGAGCGCATAGAGTCCACTGGCATGGGAGCTCAGATACGATTTGAGCACCATGGTGTCGCGCCCCGCTGGGCCCTGGACAGCGTCATTCACAGAGTGGTCCGGCGATATCGACAGCGCGCTTGCGATGTCCCCAAACTGAAGGTCGAGGTCAAGGAGCACCGTGGCGTGGGGTGCGGCCCCAGCCAGTCCGACGGCGAGATTGCTGGCGACCGTAGTCTTGCCGGCCCCGCCTTTCGGAGAGATCACGGCAACCACGCGCCCTCTCGTATCGCTGCCAGAATGGTCAGCGGGAAATCCTGCCGCACGCCGCCGGATCGAGGCACTGCGGGTGGCCCGGTGGAGCAGCGCGCCGACGCTGCTGACATCCGCGTCTGGCTCGAGAACATCGCGAATGCCTGCACGCATGGCAGAAAGTAAAAGTTCCGGACTCGAGGGCGCCACCAGCAGAACGGACACCTCGGGCCTCTGAATTTCGAAGTCGCCCGCGAGGCGAAGCGCGGCGTCCAACGGGACTCCTGGCCCGAGCATGACGACATCCAGGAGCTCCGGGTCCGAGAGCTGGTTCAGCAATTCCACGGGCTCGAGGGGGAAAGCCTCCCCGTTCCATGAATGGACTTCCCCTTCCAGCACGCCGGTTGCCGCCGCGAGCACGCGTTCGTGGTAATCGGGAATGGTGCTGACCACTGCGTAGCGGCTCACTTGTACAGATCCTTCGCGGTAAGCTCTCGGGTTCCAGTTTCAGATGCGTTCGATGGTTCTTTTGACAGCCAAATCGTGCCGAATTCCTGCGCGAAGACAATCTTCTCCGCGTCGGGCCCTGTGCGTGCCAGCGTAACAATGACACTGCCGGGCGGCACAGGAGCCGCCGTTGGAGAATTTCCTGAGTCAGTTGGTTCCGGGTTCGGAGCGAGCCCCTGAATACCCGTGACCAGGACCTTTTGCAGTGTCAAGTGAGTTACCGCCAATCCCGAATCCCCGGCTTTCAGCGACATGAAAATTCCCACGGTGTCGCCTGGTTTGAGCTGGCCTCCAACGAGGCGCTGCGGTTCCAGCTGGATGGAAATTTCCTGCATTCCATTGGGAACTGTGATGGTTCCTTCGGTCTTAACGGCTGCCGGATCGAGGAAGCGAGCCCTGATGAGCTGTTCGCCAGGCACCAGTTCGACGGTTGTGACCTGATCACCAAGCTCCGCGAGCGACCCCACGGCATCCTTGGCAAGCGTCTTGGCGGGCACGGTCTGCAGACCGACAGAGTTCGCCAGAGCCTTGGCAGTGGTCCCCGCCGGCACAGTTTTGTTTACGACCAGCACGTCAACGGTCTCGACGCCGGCAAGGGCTCTTTTGTCGGCCCCGCCGACGTAGGAGACGAGGAGGACGGTACCGACTGCCGCCAGCAGAACCGCAACTGCACCCGCGATGATTCGACTTTTCACGGTAACGGCTCCTATTGGCTGAGGGTGACGAAAAAGGCATTAAGGGCCGGACCACCCAGCTCTTCGACGCCGAACGATTGCAGGTCTTGGAGAGAGACCAAGGTGATGAATTTTCCCTTGACTCCGGTGCACTTGTTGCAGCCCGGTTGGTTGAGCTGCTGGCTCGGCCAGCTGTGGGCGGTCACCCTAAACGCCGCGAACCCATGGATAACGTAGCTGACGTTGTTGCCCTGACCGGACTTTTGATCGTAGACGGGGAGCAGGATGGTGACGCCGTCGATGTTGCAGTTCTGTGGGCCACTCTTGCCCGGAGCCCCACCGATGATGATTTGGTCAACATCCACGCTGGCGCGGCAGTTTTTGTGCCCGTCCTCATCTAGCCAGCCGAATGCTCCGGGGAGCCTTATACCCGAGGCCCCAACGCAGGTCGACTCACTGGTGATCCAGAACTCGACGTCGGTCGGGGCCTGGTCAAACATGCATTTGGGTGCGGTGAACGGAAAGACTGTGGCCTTAGACGGGCTTCCCCAAGACGCTTTCGCGACGGCTCCAACGCGGGTTGAGTCGATTCCAAGGATGGGCGCAAACCAGTGACGCACGGCCGTCCCGCCATCGCGTGTGACGGTGCTCGTCTGGACTGTGACGGTGTTGCCGGCGATAACGGGAGAAGCCGCTGAATGGTCGTCGTTCGCATTTGCATTGGCTAGTCTCGACGCCGTGGCAGCGTAGTTCCCACAACGGGCAGCGGCGCAGTCCTGCGCAATAGCCAGCGCGGCCGCGTCGGCCCCGGCCTGCAATTGGGCACGCTCCGCATAAAGCATGCCGATGTCAACAACAATGGCCGACATTCCCAGCACGACGACCATTAGTAGGGCCATCATCACAGCCACGGCGCCGTCCTCGCTGCGGGTCATCCGCCGCACCGCATGACAGCTCGTCCGGTGAGCGGGATGGATTTACCGAAGAGGCCTGCCACCAGATCCAGTGAATAGGTAACGGTGACAGTGGCATCGATGTTCGTGGTGCATGACCCCGGCATGATGCTCACCTGGCCTGACGCCAAAGCGGGGCTAAGGCCGGGGGCGCCGGCCACAGCTGTGGCGATCGACGCATCCACCTGCTTCTGGATGGCCATCACCCGCACGCCCTCACGGGCTGCTGCAGTAACCTGCATCTGGGCGTTGAAGACCCTGCCGAATTCTACGATGCCGAGCAGGAGGAGTAAGAGAAGGGGAACGACCAATGCGAACTCGACCGCGGCGGCGCCGGATTCGTTCCTGAGTTTTTTCATCGCTCTGTCTTCTCGTGCTGGGTGAGGCAGCGGCCGTTGGGACCGCTGCCTCACGCGTCGTTCGATTAGGCGGAGCCACTTAGCTCCGCACATTCCCGTATGGGAATTCAGCCGGCCGCCGGAACGATGCCGAGCTTGCCGCCCAAGCCATCAAAGAAGTCGCTCAGCTGGGGGCCGAACACAGTAAGGCCACCGATCAGCACGACGGCGATGAGGCCGACCATGAGTGCGTATTCAACGGCGGTGGCGCCGGTTTCTTCGCGGGTAAGCCGCTGCTTGAGGTTGTGGCCGAGGACGTGCAGGGTGGCGATGAGAGAGACCATGAAATGCTCCTGGAAGGGTGAGAGTGGCTGGCCCCATGCCAGCTCTACAAAAAATTTAGCAACCCATTTTGTACTGGAGTATGGATCTTGCAGCATCCTGTGCCAAGCCTTGCCAAGCCGTGCGTTTCCAGTGGTTCCTGCGCCAATCCTGCGGCTGCGATGCGCTTCCAGTGCGCCGGCGAGAGAGAGATCCGCGCACAAAAGGACCCCCTCGGTGCTGGGATCCGAGGGGGTCCGGTCTTTGTAATCGACGGCGAGCGGGTTATTTCAGCTTGCCGGCCGGCGTCGACGATCTTTTCTGCGCAATTAGCCGGTGAACATGTCGACAATGCTCAGGACGGTCGGCCCAAGCACCACGATGAAAAGCGTCGGCAGAATGAAGAAGATCAGCGGGAAGAGCATCTTGACTGGCATCTTCATCGCGTGTTCCTCTGCCCGCTGCTTCCGTTTGATGCGCATGTCTTGAGCCTGCATCTTCAGCACTCCGGCAATGGCCACACCGTATGCGTCCGCCTGGACCACTGCCCGGATGAAGCTTCGGACATCGGGCACATCCACCCTTTCAGCCAGAGCGAGGTAGGCCTCCTTGCGGGACCGACCCACCTGGATGTCCTGAAGCGTCCGGACCAGTTCCTCAGCCAGAGGACCGCTGCCGTTGGTGCCGGCCCGTCCCATGGCTGCTTCAAACCCGAGACCGGCCTGGACGGAGATCAGCATCTGATCCAGCGACTTGGGCAGCTCCAGCCGGACGGCCTCCCGCCGCTTTTGCGCACGGCTCCTCACCAGCAGATCAGGCGTGAAGTAGCTGAGCGCGGCGACACCCACCATGATGAGGAACCGCTGAGCCGATGGCTCTCCGGCGAAGTACAAGTAACCTGCGACTGCACCGGCTAAGGCCAGTAGCGGCTTGACCATGATGATCCGAGCCAGCGGCCAGTCCTTGGGACGTCCCGCACCAGCAAGTTGCTTGTCCAGCCAGGCGACATAGCCTTTCGGCGTGATGCGCCGGCTCACCAGCATCAGTTTGTCGTTGGCTGAGAGCGCCGGGCCTTTGGCCTTGGACGTCTGGCCGAGGTTCGCCCTGATGTTCCGCAGGCCGGCCCGGTCGCCGGTGAAGACGAACCACGTCATCACCGTGAGCGGGGCTATCACCGCAAGAATCGCGGCATAAGCAAGAGGCTGCAAGCTGATCACCTTCTTTCTAAAACTTCGGCTTGATGATGCGGCTGAGCCAGAAGCCGCCCGCGGACAGAAGCACCACAGCCGCCGCGATCATGAGGAAGCCGGGCAGCGTGCTGGTAAAGACGCGTGAGTACATGTCGTTGAACAACGTGAGGCCGATGAACATCACGATCGGAAGCGCCATGAGGACAATGGCGGACATCCGGCCTTCTGCACTGAGAGCACGAATCTGTCCCCGCACCTGGGTGCGGTCGCGAACCGTATCGCCGAGGTGATCCAGCACTTCCGCCAAGTCGCCTCCCACTTCGCGGTGGATCTCGATTGCCTGTGAGATCGAGAGGAAGTCCTCGCTTCGAGTCCGTCTGGCGACGTCGGCCAGCGACTCGCCCAGATCCCGGCCGATCCGGGTTTCGTTGATGATCCGGCTCAGCTCCTCGGACATCGGCGGCTGGCTTTCCTGTGCTGCCGCGTCAACTGCCCTGAGCAGGCTGTGCCCGGCGCGGAGGCCTCCGGAGAACATCTGCAGCGTGTCCGGTACCTGCTGGTCGAACTTTGCCCGGCGGCGCGAGGAAAGGACGTTCAACAGCAGGTGGAGTCCGAGAGGAGTCAGCAGCGCCAGCAGAACGGTGGCAAAAAGGCCACCCAAAAAGAAACCGAAGACCGCGGCCATCAGGGTGAAGATCCCGCCAATCAAAAGGTAATCTCCAGGCTCCTTCTTGAGCCCGCATTCGTCCAGCCGGTCGCGGGTCAATAGACCTGGACCGCGTCTTTTCACGCCCTTGTTCAACGCCCCGACTGCGTGCCCGATCAGGCTCGCCAGGATGGACTGCTGGGCCGGGGAGTCGGGCCGGCGCCTGGACAGCGGGAGAGCCGACTTGGGCCTGAGCACCACCCCATAGATAAGGAACATGGCGAGATACAGGAGAAACAGAGCCGCCACGAAGATGCCGGTTTCGCCAGCCATCGTCACCGCCCCCTTGGCTGCAAGGCGCCGGACAAGGCGGGCGATGTACCGAACACAGCAGGAGATACCTCTATGCCGAGTTCCGCGAAGCGGTCCGTGAACCGTGGACGCACACCGGTCGGGACGGGCTTTCCGAGGAACCGTCCGTTGGCGTCGACCCCGGCCGCATAGTCGAAGACGAAGGCGTCCTGAAGCGTAACGACGTCCCCTTCCATGCCCTGGACCTCGGTGATGTGGGTGACCCGCCGGGAGCCGTCGCGCAGCCTCGAAATGTGCACGATCAGGTTGACCGCCGAGGCAACCTGCTCGCGCACCGCCCTCAGCGGAATATCCATGCCTGCCATGAGGACCAGGGTCTCGAGCCTGGCGATGGCGTCCCGGGGGGAGTTCGCGTGGACAGTGGAAATCGAGCCGTCGTGGCCGGTGTTCATGGCCTGGAGCATGTCCAGGCATTCGCCGCCACGCACCTCACCCACCACTATCCGGTCCGGACGCATGCGCAGTGAGTTCCGCACCAGGTCCCGAATGGAGACCTCGCCCCTGCCCTCGATATTCTGGGGGCGGCTCTCGAGGCGCACCACGTGGTCCTGCTGCAGCTGCAGCTCGACGGCATCCTCGATGGTCACGATCCTGTCGTCAGCGGGGATGAAGGAGGAGAGCACGTTGAGCAGGGTGGTCTTGCCCGTTCCGGTGCCGCCCGAGACGATGATGTTCATCCGGGCGAGCACGCAGGCCTGCAGGAGTTCAGCCATCTCCGGCGAGAGGCTTCCAAGGGAAACGAGGTTCTGAACCGTCAGCGGATCCCGGCCGAACTTGCGGATGGTGAGTGCCGGCCCGTTGACTGCGAGCGGCGGGATGATGGCGTTGACGCGGGAGCCGTCAGCGAGCCGGGCGTCAACCAGGGGCGAGGACTCGTCAATGCGCCTTCCCACCTTGGAGACGATGCGTTCGATCACCCTGCGCAGCGCGTCATCCGAACTGAATTTTGTGTCAGTGACGAAGAGGCGGCCCTGTCGTTCAACGTAGACCTGGTCGAAACGGTTCACCATGATCTCCGTGATGGACGGATCATCCAGGAACCGCTGGATTGGCCCGTGGCCCAGAACATCGTCGATGATCTCCCGGATGAGCCGCTGCCGCTCGGCCGTTGAGAGCGGCACTTGCTCCTCGTCCACCACGATCTTCAGTTCGTCCCGAACGAACTGGTGCAGGTCGTCGTCTGCCAGCGACGAATCTGTGAGCCGCGACCCCAGTCGCTCAAAAAGGGCCTGCGTGGCTCTTTCCTTCAGGGCATTCAGTGCTTCGCTGGCGACCGAAACGGGCGGCGGGAGCTCCAGCGCCGCCTCCGCACTGGCCGCTGCCTCGGCGGTTTGGGCGTCATGCTTCCGCCCGAGAGTGGCGGGTGACTTCGGCTGGAAGACGTCGCCTGGCGGTTTGGTGGTGTCTGGCTCAGCCTTGGCCTCCCCAAGGAGGAGCTGGAACCGGTCTGAGAGGCTCACTGTACTACCGCCCTTCTGTGCAGCTTCTTATGAGGTCGTTCTTCCCAATTCGGCTTGAAGCGCTCCACCAGTTGGCGGAGGCCTTTCGCCGCGGGGTCGCGGTTCCCGTCCTGCAGGACGGGAACGCCTTTGTTCGTCGAATAGGGCATGGACTTGGAGCGGGGAAGTGCCACGTCCACCGGGGCGCCGATGGTCGCTTCGATGTCCTGAAGCGTGAGGCCGGCCCGCCTGTCGGCCATGTTGAGCACCACGTGGCGCTGCTCGGGGACCAGGTTAAGTTCGGTCAGGATCTTGAAGCCCGTCCGGAGGCCGCGGATGCTCGGGATGTCCATGCCGCAGATCCAGACGGCGTCCGTCGCCTGTTCCAGGGTCGCGAGCACGTGCTCACCCAAGCCCGGAGCCGTATCCACCACCACGTAGTGAAACTCCTCTCGCAGCTGGATGAGAAGCCGGGTGACGTGTTCACCGGTGATCCTGTCCATCTCCACAGGGTTCCGCGGCGCGCAAAGGGCGTAGATGCCGGCCGGATGGACTGTCAGGTACGTCTTAAGGACCATGGAATCCTGGCTGGCGGCGCCCACCACGGCATCCGTAATCGTGTGTTCCGGATCCAGCATCAGGCCGCTGGCCACATCACCAAACTGGAGGTCCAGATCCACGATCACCACGGTCATCGGGGCGGACTTGCCAAGCCCGACGGCGAGATTGGTCGCCACCGTGGTCTTGCCGACCCCGCCTTTGGGCGACATGACGGCAATGATCCTGCCGCCGGCACCGTGATCGGCGTGCTCGGACGTACCGGGACCCAGACCCCGACGGCGGCCCGCGGCCGCAAGCGCAGCACGCTCCAGCATGACGCGGATCGAGTCCGGATCCGCGGCCGGGTCGAGGAGGTCCCTCACCCCGGATCGCATGGCCTGCAGGACCACTTCCTTCGTTTCCGGCACCACCAGGACCACGCTGATCTCCGGATACTGGAGGTCCATGACCGACGCCAGCTTCAGGGACCCGTCGATTGGCAACCCGGGGCCAAGTATCAACACTTCGGGCGGTTCGCCGGCGAGCTGGCGGAGGAAATCATGGGGGCTCTCCGGCAGGTAGTCCGCTTGGAAGACATGGAGCGAACCGTGCATGCCGGCCACTGCCAGCTGCATTCGTCTTTCGAAGTCGGTGTTGGGGGTGATGAGGACGAAGCGGCTCATCGGAACAACCTGGCCCTGTTCACGACGCCCGACGTGCCCTCGACCGCGCCCACCGGTTCTTTGGATAGATAAACCTTGCCGAACTCTGTGGCGAAGATGATCCGCTGCGCGTCAGCGGCGTTGCGCGCCACCGTGATCAGGTAGGTGTCATCGGACGTCGCCTTCTTGGATGCAAGCGCCCCTTTTGTGGAACCATCCTCAGAAGTGGCCTCCTGGGTCTTCGCCGCGCTGCCGTTGCTGAACTGGGCAGCGGTCACCAGGACCCTCTGGAAGGTCAGCTGAGTCTCCCCGGAACTGGAGGCGGGGTCAGCAACCGAAAGGAAGATTCCAACGGAGTCGCCGGCGGCCACCGTGCCGCCGACCACGCGTTCGATGGGGAGCTTCAGGGTGATTTCCTGAAGCCCTTGCGGCACTGCCACCCTGGAGGGACCGAGGAGGGTGGAGGCGTCGACCATCCGCGATGACAGCAGTTGCTCCCCGGGAACCAGCGCCACGGCAGTGACCCGCTGCCCGACGTCGGACAGGTCCGTTACGGCACCCGAGGCAACGGCCGACTTCGGAACGTCCTTCTTGACGACGGCGCCCGCTACCTTATCGATGCCAGTGCCGGCGGCAACAGCCTCGTCGACGACGTAGACTGACTCCGTTTCCGTCTGGGCCATGGCCCTTTTGTCCGCATTCTGAACGTATGAGACCAGCAGTACCGTACCGATGATGGCTACAAGCAGCGCGGCGATGCCTCCCAGCATTCGAGTTTTCACTTTCAGTCCCCTCTAATCATCATTTGATGAGTTTTACAATTGAATTCTGAAAATACGGTCCCTGCTCGGACGACCTGAGGGACCAAGGAATAAACTCGACGTATCGGCCGCAAATACCGCGATCGGTTCCCTTTTTGAAAAGCAGGGTGCAGACGGGGTCCGCCCTAAGTCCCGTGAGATTGTCTGGATCCTTGACAAAGGACCAACCATGGATTTGAACCTTGGCGTAACCGGAAAGATGAAACTTGCCGTGACTCCCGTTATCCTGCCCATCATCGAAAATTGGGAAAAATGCATAGGCGAATTGATTCTTGGAAAAATCAATCTGCCCACGCCAGGAATCGAGGGTAGGGCCGCAGCTGGTCGGTGTCTTGCTGTTGCCCGGGTTGGAACCGACCCAGCCGGCGGCGTCGGCCGCCACGTCGCAGGCGCCAGTTTCATCGAGCCAACCGAAGCCGCCCGGAATGTGATGCCCGGAAGGGCTGCCGACGCAGGGGCTCTTGCCATGTTCCTTCATCAGGACTGTTACGCCGGGTGGCGCGTACACGACTCCGATCTGGCATTGGTCGAAAACCAGAGGGAAGGCACCCGCAGCGGCGTCTACAGACCAGGTGGCAGTGGCCTTGGCGCCGACTGTTATTGCTGGAGGATCGGGGAGGGCGCTCGCAAAGAGATTCGTGAGGAAACTCTTGCTGCCGTTTCGGGTGCTTGTGGTGACTGTCACCTGGCCGGGCACCGAGGTCGCGTCCACGGTGGCGTCGCTGTGCGCGTCATTCGAATTGGCATCCGCCAGCGGCCCGGCCAGGGCGTCGTCGCAAGAACCTTCCGCGCAGCTATCTGCCACGGCTAATGCCCCCGCGTCTGCTCCATTCTGCAGCTGGGCGCGTTCGGCGTAGATCTGGCCGACGTCGACGGCCAGCGCCCCGACCCCGATCAGGACCAGCATCATGACGGCAACCAAAACGCCTATTGCGCCGCGCTCGTTGTCGTTGTCGTTGGGAGAGTTCGTCAGCCGCCGCATCGCATTGCTCCTAGCCCGCTCACCGTGACGCTGCCGCCGAAGATTCCGGTGAGGGTTGCGGCCTGGTAGGTGATGCCCACAGTCACGTTGTCGCCGGCGGTGCAGGCGGCCGGCGTGAACGAGTACTGAAAGGCGCCGGTGTTCAACCCCGGCGCTCCGGCCGCGGCGGCGAGTTCCGCCTCGCCCTGATTGTCTTGGATAGCCATGGTGCGGGCCGCTTCGCGGGCCGCCTGGGTCACCGAAATCTGCAGATTGTAGGCGTAGGAAAACTCAACGATGCCGGCGACCAGGGCTAAGAGAATTGGCGCGACGAGGGCGAACTCTACGGCCGCCGCTCCGCGGTCCCGCCGGGCGGTTCTGGATCTGCTGCGTTTCACTGGAACCCCCGCGTTTAGCTACAGCTGGAAGAGGACGGTGTGCCGCGTCCGACCTGGCGAACGCGGCACACCTATTGGTTCGCACGTCGCAGGCTAGTTGGCCCAGCCCGTAACGGTGGTGCCGAGGTCGGTGAACCACGTATTGAGTGCGCCGCCGAAAGCCGTAACTCCGCCGATTACAGCGAATGCAATAAAAGCAATGAGCAGCGAATACTCGGTTGCGGTGGCGCCCTTTTCTGATGAAAGCCGGTCCTTGACTCCCGAAACGAAAGCAAGCACCGAGACCATGAGAGTAGTCATTGTGATTTCCTTAAATTCGATGGAATATTTCACCGAATTCCAGCTCCCCCCATGTCCGCGAAGGGCTGGTTCTTCGATAGCTAAAGAATTCCACCGGGGCAGAAATGCAACAATGCGTAGCCGTACCCGACTTTTGTGGGGGGGCACTTAGTGGGCCCCTCAAAAAGGTACTCGCTCAGAAAGTTCCAAGGCTTCGTAACTACTTGGATTGATAAGCTGGCTTGGCTTTGTTATCGGAAAAACAATGAGCAGAACAGTGGCCGCAATACGTCAGGAGGCGAACAAGACCATCCCCAGGGCAGCAGCCAGCATGGACGGCCCAAAGGCCACCTCTGATGATTTTTCGGTGCGCCTAAGCGAAATCAAGATGGCGGAGAAAATACCGCCCAGCACGAAGCCCAGGGCTCCGCCGTAGAACAGCTGGCTCCAGCCCAAGTAGCCCAGGTAGAGGCCGACCGGAGCAGCAAGCTTCACATCGCCCATTCCTATGCCGCTGGGCGAGACAATCGCCAAAATCAGGAACACTACGAACAGGATGGCGGCCCCGACGGCCGCACGAAGCAGCTCGGCCCAGCCAGAAGTGGCCGTGCTGCTCACCGTGAGCAGTCCCAGGCCGGCAACCAGCAGGGACAAAACCAGGGGATTGGGCAGCAGATGGTGGGCCAGATCAATCCGGGCCAGCTGCACCGCGAGTACCCCCAGCGCCAGGAATGCCGGGAGAGACCAGTCCATCCCGAACCGCAGCGCGAGGGCGGCGCAGAGAACTCCAGTGAGGGCCGCCGTCGTAATTCTTGTCCTTATGCGCGGGAGCCCGCCGAGGCGGGGGAGCAGGCGTGCGATTACCAGCTCAGTCAGTATGCACAGGAGAGTTCCGAGCAGGCCGGCGGCAAGCACAAGCAGCGGTCCGGCGCCGGTGGCACCACTCATAATGGACACAGAGACTCCCTGGCTGGTACGGCCCGGCGCAGGCCAAGGCGCGTTGCACCCCGAGACCGGATACCCCATTTTGACCCTGACGCCCGGTTCACGCTATTCTTGGTAGTCGTTGTGCGTGTCCTTTTCCGATGATGCGTGCCCGCTGAGAATCCGGTTGCAGGATAACTACTCCTCGGGCATATTCGGGACTCCTGGACCACTGGATTCATAGAGCCCTCACCTCTGTTCCGGTAGCGCATAGATAGTAGGTGCACCTTAGAGTGACGCCTAAAACAAGAACGCCAGAACAAGAACGAGGCAAACACCGTGCGTACGTACACCCCGAAGCCCGGCGATATCAACCGCCAGTGGCACGTCATTGACGCCACCGACGTTGTCCTTGGTCGTCTCGCCAGCCAGACCGCAATCCTGCTGCGCGGCAAGCACAAGGCCACCTTTGCGTCCCACATGGACATGGGCGATTTCGTCATTATCATCAACGCTGAAAAGGTAGCCCTCACCGGCGCCAAGCTGGAGCAGAAGCGCGCATACCGCCACTCCGGCTACCCGGGCGGCCTGACCTCCGTCAACTACGCGGAGCTGCTGGAATCCAACCCGGTCCGCGCCGTGGAGAAGGCCATCAAGGGCATGCTCCCGAAGAACTCCCTCGCTGCACAGCAGCTGGGCAAGCTGAAGGTGTACCGCGGTGCTGAGCACCCGCACGCCGCCCAGCAGCCCAAGACTTTCGAAATCACCCAGGTCGCCCAGTAGTCCTGGCCACCAACCAACTTATCTATACAAGGAGAACCGTGGCTCAGAACGAAGAGACCACCGAAGCCGTTGTGGCAGAGGAAAACCCGACCAGCTACACCTCGGAAAGCGGTCCTGCAGAAGCAGAAGCGCCGAAGAAGGAACGCCCGGCACTGACCGTCGCCGGCGCAGCAGTTGGCCGTCGCAAGGAAGCCGTCGCACGCGTTCGCATCGTGCCCGGCACCGGCAAGTGGATCATCAACGGCCGCGAACTGGCCAACTACTTCCCGAACAAGCTGCACCAGCAGGACGTCAACGAGCCCTTCAAGATCCTCGATCTTGACGGCGCCTACGACGTCATTGCCCGCATCCACGGTGGCGGCATTTCCGGCCAGGCCGGCGCCCTGCGCCTCGGCATCGCCCGTTCACTGAACGAGATCGACACCGAGAACAACCGCGCCACCCTGAAGAAGGCCGGTTACCTGCGCCGTGACGCCCGCGTCATCGAGCGTAAGAAGGCCGGTCTCAAGAAGGCCCGCAAGGCTCAGCAGTACTCCAAGCGCTAATCCCGCTTCCGAAGCGCTGCCGCTTCACAGAAGCCCGTCCCGCCGTTCGGCGGGGCGGGCTTCTGCCGTTAAGCCTTTATGACCTGGCGGGATGCCCTCTTGAGCAGGCCAAACGTCCCCGGACGCCCGGCGGTCCCCTTGCCGAGGGCCGCCCGAGGCAGGGGCGGGGACCTGCATCGTCTAAACTTGACCCGATGTCTACATTATTTGGAACAGACGGTGTCCGTGGCCTGGCGAACGGCCTGCTGACTGCCGAGCTCGCACTGCAGCTGGCCCAGGCCGCCGCCGTCGTGCTTGGCCATGAACGCACCAGCGAGGGTGCGCGGCCGCGCGCCGTGGTGGCGAGGGACCCCCGCGCCAGCGGTGAGTTCATTGCCGCGGCCGTGGAGGCAGGGCTTTCCAGCTCCGGAATCGACGTCTACGACGCCGGCGTACTTCCCACTCCCGCAGCCGCCTACCTCGTGGCGGACCTGAACGCGGACTTCGGCGTGATGATTTCCGCCTCGCACAACCCAGCGCCTGACAACGGGATCAAGTTCTTCGCCCGCGGCGGCCAGAAACTCCCCGACGAGGTGGAGGACGCCATCGAGGAACAGATGGGCAAGGAGCCCTTCCGGCCTGTCGGCGGCGAAGTGGGCCGCATCCAGCGCTTCTCCGACGCCGAGGACCGCTACATCGTGCACCTGCTGGGCACCCTTCCGCACAACCTCGACGGCCTGAAGGTGGTCCTGGACTGCGCCCACGGTGCCGCCAGCGGCTGTTCCCCTCAGGTGTTTAAGGATGCCGGAGCCGATGTTGTGGTCATCGGAGCCGAGCCGGACGGCCTGAACATCAACGAGGGCGTGGGCTCCACGCACCTGGGCCCGCTCAAGGCCGCGGTGGTGGCGCACGGAGCAGACCTGGGCATCGCCCATGACGGCGACGCCGACCGCTGCCTCGCCGTGGACCACGAGGGCAACGAGGTGGACGGCGACCAGATCATGGCCATCATCGCCATCGCGCTCAAGGCCGCCGGCAAGCTCACGGACAACGTCCTGGTTGCCACCGTGATGAGCAACCTCGGACTGAAGATCGCCCTGCGCAACGCCGGCATCGAGGTCCGCGAGACCGGGGTGGGCGACCGTTACGTCCTTGAGGAAATGCGCGACGGCGGTTTCAACCTCGGCGGCGAACAGTCCGGCCACGTGATCCTCGCCGACTACGCCACTACCGGCGACGGCGTCCTGACCGGCCTGCAGCTCGCAGCGCAGGTGGCCCTCACCGGCCGCCCGCTGAAAGAGCTCGCCACCGTCATGACCAAGCTACCGCAGGTCCTCATCAACGTGAAGGGCGTGGACCGCAGCCGGGTCAGCGGCGACGAAGCCCTCGCAGCCGCCGTCAAGCTGGCCGAAGCCGAGCTCGGCGACACCGGGCGTGTGCTGCTCCGCCCTTCCGGCACCGAACCCGTGGTCCGCGTCATGGTGGAAGCCGGCACCCAGGAGACCGCCCAGGTCATCGCCGAGCGACTGGCCCAGGTGGTCAAGCGCGAGCTGGCGCTGGATCCCGTCCCGACTGAGCTCGTCCGGTAGGGCAGCTCCCGCAGCACCGAGAATTAAGAAAGCGGTCCGCCTCCCTCTCGGGAGGCGGACCGCTTTTGTTTCCTTGGATTGCTCGCCGGGGCGATTACCGGGTGGGCTGTTTGCGCAGCTCGTCCCGGATTTCCTTCAGCAAAGCGATCTGGGGATCCTCGGCTGCTTCCTTCTTCACTTCCTGTCCAATGCCCAGCTTGCGGTTCCGGTGCTCGATCAGCCGGTTCATCGGCAGGATGATGACGAAGTAGATCGCGGCCGAAACCAGCAGGAAGTTGACCACAGCGGTAAGCAGGACGCCGATCCGGACGTCGCCGAAGGCCAGGAAATCATCAAAGTTGGGCTGTCCGACGAGCAGCGAGATCAGGGGCATCATGACGCTCTTGACCAGCGCGTCCACCACGGAGCTGAACGCTGCGCCGATGACCACGGCCACGGCCAGGTCAATGACATTGCCTTTGAGAATGAACTTTTTGAATCCGGTAAGCATGGGTCCAAACTATCGCACCGGCCGTCGCCGGCGGGCAGCGGTTACGGGGCCGGCGGGCAGCGGTTACGGGTAACCCGGTGCGGCTTCGAGCCCGAAGTACTCCTCGAGGGTGGCGATTCCGCGCTTCCGCATGTCGTTGGCCGCCTCGACGCCGACATATCTTAAGTGCCACGACTCGTAGTAGTACCCCGTAATCGGATGCAGCATCCACGGGTACCGCACCACGAAGCCGAACCGGTACGCGTTGGCCTTGGCCCACACAGCGGCCGGCTGTTCGGCGAAGCAGGGCTGGAAACTGCACGCGCCGCCGCCGTCGCCGATGTCGAACGCCCAGCCCGTCTGGTGCTCGGAATGCCCGGGCCGCGCCGAGGCGGTGTCGGCCGCGGCCTGCCCCCGCGCGCTGACGTAGCCGTTGTAGGTGGCTGTCTGCGTGGCGTAGGACCGGTAGCCGCTGGCCAGCGTCATGGTCACGCCGTCCGCCGCCGCTGCCGCGAACATCTTTTCCGCGGCGGCCGCCGTGGTGCGGTTCAGCAGCGCTGCCTCGCCGGAAACGGCAAGGGCAACGCTCGGCTGGACAAGATCCCGCGGAACAAAGTTGGCCGGCTTCAGCGGGCGCCGCTTGTTGACCACCACCCAGGGGCTGGTTGGGTCGGTCAGTGAGTGCTGCTTGGGCAGCCGGGAGGCGGCCGACGGCGGCGCCGGCGCTGCCGCGGGGGCGGTGGCTGCCGACGGCGGTGCTGACGCGGACGCAGCGGCTGAACCGCTGGAAGCAGCGGTGGCAGAGGGCGACGCGGTGGCGGAAGCCCGCGCCGAGGAGCTGCCGGCAGAAGCGCCGGGAGACCCGGACGCTGACGGGGGTGCCGGCGTCGTACTTCCCGTAGCGGAAGGTGCCGCGGCAGGACCTGCGGGTGTGCAGGCCGCCAGCGCGGACAGGCCGGCGCCGGCGAGGAGGAGTCGGGTGACAATGCGGCGGCCCGGCGCAGCCGCTTCAGGGGCCGCGGCTTCCTGTGTCCCCGCGTCCTGTGCCGCCTGGCCCGGCGTGGGGGAGCAGTCGTAGCACACCTGTGCTAGACCTTCCTCAGCAGCATGCGGCGGATGGAGTGGTCGGCTTCCTTGGTGAGCACTAGCTGGGCCCGTCCCCTCGTGGGCAGCACATTCTCTTCAAGGTTCGGCTCGTTGATCCGCTTCCAGATTTCGCGGGCCGTGGTCTCGGCCTCGGAATCGGAGAGGGTGGCGTAGCGGTGGAAGTATGACTCCGGCTGGGCGAACGCGGTGGAGCGCAGCTTCCGGAACCGGTCCACATACCATTCCTCGATGTAGGAGGTCTTGGCATCCACGTAGATGGAGAAGTCGAAGAAGTCGCTCAGTGCCAGTCCCTGCCGGCCGTCATGCCGGGGACGCGCGGGCGCCAGGACGTTCAGGCCTTCAACGATGAGGACGTCCGGGCGGCGGACCACCACTTCCTTGCCGGGCACGATGTCGTAGGTGACGTGTGAGTACCAGGGAGCCCGGACTTCCTCGGCGCCGCCCTTGATCTCACTCACGAAACGCAGCAGCGCCCTGCGGTCGTAGGACTCCGGAAAGCCCTTGCGCTCGAGCAACTGGCGGCGCTTGAGTTCGGCGAGCGGGTACAGGAACCCGTCGGTGGTGATCAGCTCAACGTTGGGGGTGCCCGGCCAGCGCCGCAGCATTTCCCGGAGCACACGGGCGATGGTGGACTTGCCCACGGCCACCGAACCGGCGACACCAATGACGAACGGGGTCCGCTGGGTCTGCTCCCCCAGGAACGTTGTGGTGGCCGCGTGCAGCTGGCCTGCCGCCTCCACATACAGGTGCAACAGCCGGGACAGCGGCAGGTAGACCTCCCGGACCTCCTTCATGTCCAGGGGGTCACCGAGCCCACGAAGGCGCAGCACATCCTCTTCGTTAAGGGGCTGTTCCATCTGGGCTGCGAGCCGGGACCAGGTCTGCCGGTCCAGCTCCACGAACGGCGAGACACCCTCCCCGTTCGCTTCATTGCGTTGCGAAGTCACCCTAGAGATTCTGCCCTCCGCGACGCCGAGAGCGAAATGCGTCCGGACGTAAACTGCCTGATGACGGGCCGGTTGGGGCCGCCCGTGTGCTTTGTCGGCGGCCGTTTGGCGCCCTTCCGGCATGCTGCGGCGGAGGTTGTCCGACGTCCGGTCTCCCCAAAGCCGGTTAGGCTTATACCCATGTGTGGAATCGTGGGTTATGTAGGGCGTACGTCGGGCCGGGCTGATGCCGGGCACACTGCGCTGGATGTTGTTCTTGAGGGTCTGCGCCGCCTGGAGTACCGGGGCTATGACTCGGCGGGCGTCGCCGTGGTTGCCGGCGGGGAGATTTCCTCGCGGAAGAAGTCCGGGAAGCTGAGCAATCTGCTCGCTGAACTGGAGGCGCGGCCTCTGCCGGAGTCGATGACCGGGATCGGTCACACGCGCTGGGCCACGCACGGCGGCCCTACGGATCAGAACGCGCACCCGCACCTGTCTGATGGCGGGAAGCTGGCGCTGATCCACAACGGCATCATTGAAAACTTCGCGGAGCTCAAGCTTGAGCTCGTGGCCAAGGGTGTGGAGTTCGCTTCCGAGACCGACACCGAGGTGGCCGCGGCGCTGCTGGGCGACATCTTCCGCAACAAGCTCGGCGGCGACGTCTCCGACGGCGGCCTGACCAAGGCCATGGAGCTGGCCTGCCAGCGCCTCGATGGTGCGTTCACGCTGCTGGCAGTGCACGCGGACCAGCCCGAGGTGGTGGTCGCGGCCCGCCGCAACTCACCGCTCGTGGTTGGCCTGGGCGAGGGCGAGAACTTCCTGGGCTCGGACGTGTCCGGGTTCATCGACTACACCCGCCGGGCGGTGGAGCTCGGCCAGGACCAGATCGTGACGATCACCGCGGATTCCGTGGTGATCACCGACTTCTTCGGCGCGCCCGCGGAGGGCAAGGAATACCACGTGGACTGGGACCCGGAATCGGCGGAAAAGGGCGGCTTCCCGTCCTTCATGGAGAAGGAAATCCATGACCAGCCCGACGCCGTGGCCCAGACCCTGCTGGGACGGTCGGACATTCACGGGAAGCTGACGCTGGATGAGCTGCGGATCGACCCGGCGCTGCTCAAGAGCGTGGACAAGATCATCGTGCTGGCCTGCGGGACGTCCGCGTACGCCGGGCAGGTCGCGAAGTACGCGATCGAGCACTGGTGCCGGATCCCCACCGAGGTGGAGCTCTCCCATGAGTTCCGTTACCGCGACCCGATCGTGGACGCGAACACCCTGATCGTGTCGATCTCCCAGTCCGGGGAGACCATGGACACGCTGATGGCGGTCCGCTACGCGAAGGAACAGGGCGCGAAGACCCTGTCGATCTGCAACACCAACGGTTCCACGATCCCGCGTGAGTCTGACGCCGTGCTGTACACGCACGCCGGGCCGGAGATCGCGGTGGCGTCCACGAAGGCGTTCCTGGCTCAGATCACGGCCGCCTACCTGCTGGGCCTGTATTTGGCACAGCTGCGCGGGAACAAGTTCCAGGGCGAGATCAAGGACATCCTGGCCGACCTGGGCAAGATCCCGGCCAAGATCCAGCGGATCCTGGACAACGAGGGCCAGATCAAGGAACTCGGCCGGGCCATGGCGGACGCGAAGTCCGTGCTGTTCCTGGGCCGGCACGTCGGGTTCCCGGTGGCCATGGAAGGCGCCCTCAAGCTCAAGGAGCTCGCCTACATCCACGCCGAGGGTTTCGCCGCCGGTGAGCTCAAGCACGGCCCGATCGCGCTGATCGAGGAAGGTCAGCCGGTGTTCGTGGTGGTCCCGTCCCCGCGCGGGCGCGACTCGCTGCACTCCAAGGTGGTTTCAAACATCCAGGAAGTCCGGGCCCGCGGCGCGAAGACCATTGTCATCGCCGAGGAAGGCGACGAGGCCGTGAAGGCCTACGCCGAGCACGTCTTCTACATCCCGGAGACCCCCACCCTCCTGGCGCCCCTGCTGGCCACCGTGCCGCTGCAGATCTTCGCCCTCGAACTCGCCACGGCCAAGGGATACGACGTGGACCAGCCACGCAACCTGGCCAAGAGCGTCACCGTAGAGTAAGCCCATGATTGTTGGCATCGGCGTAGACGTCGTGGACATTGAGCGCTTCGGCCGTCAGCTGGAGCGCACCCCCGGGCTGCGCGACCGGCTGTTCGTTCCGGCCGAGCGCGAGCTGAACACCCGCTCCCTGGCTGCCAGGTTTGCCGCCAAGGAAGCCGTGGCCAAGGTCCTCGGGGCCCCGGCCGGCATGAACTGGCAGGACTGCTGGATCGGGCTGGACCAGAACGGCCCAACAATCCAGGTCAAGGGCACCGTGCTGGCCGTGGCGGAGGCTAAGGGCGTCAAGCGCTGGCACCTGTCCATGAGCCACGACGGCGGCATCGCCACTGCCACTGTCCTGGCCGAGGGCTGATACCGGACGGATTGGACTGAATGATCAGCGCCTATACCGGAACCCAGATACGAGAGGCTGAAAAGCCTTTACTGGATTCAGGAATGGGCGCTGTTCTCATGCAGCGGGCAGCCCACGGCCTTGCCAATGCGGTCATCGGGGAGCTGCGCTCCGGGGGCCGCCGGCTCTACGGTTCCAGCGTTGTGGTGTTGGCCGGCAAGGGGAACAACGGCGGCGACGGCCTTTTCGCGGCCGCGGGCCTTGCCGGACGGGGCATGCGGACGACGGCGGTCCTCGCCTCGGGCAGCGCCCATCCCGAAGCGCTGGCGGCCTTCGAGCGGGCCGGTGGCCGGGTCCGGCACCTGACCGACGCCAACCTCGGCGAGCTGGCAGCGGAAACCGGCAGGGCCGACGTCGTGATTGACGCCCTGCTGGGAACGGGCGCGCAGGGCGGGCTCCGCGGAGCCTCCGCCGGGCTCGTATCCCTGCTTGCCGCCGGTCCGCATGGCCTGGTGGTGGCCTGCGACGTGCCGAGCGGCGTGAACTCCGATACCGGGGAAGCGGCGGAACCGGTGCTCCCGGCCGATCTCACCGTCACGTTCGGCGGCGCCAAGGCCGGCCTGCTGGCGGACCCGGGCGCCGACTTTGCCGGGACTGTCCGAGTGATCCCGATCGGGATCGAGGAAGGGCTTCCCTGGCCGGCGCTGCGGCGCCTGGAAGCTTCCGATCTGGCCGCGCTCCTGCCCAAACCCGGTCGCCGCTCACACAAGTATTCCCGGGGCGTCCTCGGGGTGGTTGCCGGGTCCCCGGCGTATCCGGGCGCCGCCGTGCTCGCCTGCCGCGGGGCCCTCGCCGCCGGGGCCGGCATGGTCCGGTATGTCGGCCCGCCCGACGTCGCCGACCTCATCCGGCACACCTGCCCCGAGGTGGTGTGCAGCTCCGGGACCGTGGCCGAAACCCACGTCCAGGCGTGGCTCGTGGGTTCAGGCATGGACGGCTCGGATGACGAGCAGATGCAGCGGGTCCGTGACGCCGCGGATTCAGGCCTGCCTACCGTGGCGGACGCCGGAGCGCTGCCCGCACTGCCTGACGTCCTCGCGCCGCAGGTGGTGCTCACCCCGCACGCCGGCGAGCTGGCAACGCTGCTGACGCGCCTCGGAGCCGGCCTGGACCGCGCCGCCGTGGAGGCCTCGACGCTCGCAGCGGCCCGCCAGGCCGCAGGTCTCACCGAGGCCACCGTGCTGCTGAAAGGCGCCACAACGCTGGTGGCATCGCCGTACCAGGACTTCTACAGCCAGGCCGACGGTACGCCGTGGCTGGCAACGGCCGGCAGCGGCGACGTGCTGGCCGGGGTTATCGGTGCGCTGCTCGCCCAGGTGGGGTCCGACGTCGGCCGTTTCAGGGAACTTGGCATCGACCCGGACGAGCGGTGGGCGGCGATCGCCGCCATGGGAGCCAGCCTGCACGGCCGCGCCGGAGCCGCCGCATCGGACGGCGCGCCGCTGACCTCGGGGCGGATTGCCGACGCCCTCCCCGGAATCTGGGATAAAGTCAGCACGCTTAGTAATCAGCCGGCCGGTAATCGTAATAGTCACACCTACCGGCTACGGTAAGACCTAGTTCCCGGCGGTGACGCACGACATACCGGCCGGACACAAGTGTTGGACAACGTAATAGGAGCACGAATGGAAATCTGGCCCGGAACGGCGTACCCCCTTGGCGCCACCTTCGACGGAACCGGAACCAACTTCGCATTGTTCAGCGAAAGGGCAGAGAAAGTCGAGCTGTGCCTCTTCGAGGAGGACGGCACTGAAACCCGCGTAGAGGTCGGGGAAGTGGACGGGTATGTGTGGCACTGCTACCTGCCGCAGGTCCAGCCCGGCCAGAAATACGGCTTCCGCGTCCACGGCCCTTATGACCCGGACTCAGGCAACCGCTTCAACCCGAACAAGCTCCTCCTGGACCCGTACGCCAAGGCAGTGCACGGCCAGATCGATTGGGATCCCGCCCTGTTCTCGTACAACATGGGCGACCCCGACTCCCGCAATGACAAGGACTCGGCGCCCCACATGATGATGGGCGTGGTCATCAACCCGTTCTTCGACTGGGACGGCGACCACCTCCCGCGGATCCCGTACCACCAGTCCGTGATCTACGAAGCCCATGTCAAGGGCCTCACGCAGCTCCACCCCGAGATCCCCGAGGAGCAGCGCGGCACCTACGCCGGCGTGGCCCACCCCTCGGTCATCTCCCACCTGCAGAAGCTCGGCATCACCGCCATCGAGCTCATGCCGGTGCACCAGTTCGTCAACGACGGCATCCTTGAGGACAAGGGGCTGAACAACTACTGGGGCTACAACACCATCGGGTTCTTCGCCCCGCACAACAGTTACAGCTCCACCGGCGACACCGGCCAGCAGGTGCAGGACTTTAAGGCGATGGTCCGCTCGCTCCACCGCGCCGGCATCGAAGTCATCCTCGACGTGGTCTACAACCACACCGCAGAGGGCAACCACCTCGGGCCCACGCTGTCCTTCAAGGGCATCGACAACGCCGCCTATTACCGTCTGATGGACGGCGATGAAAAGCACTACATGGACTACACCGGCACCGGCAACTCGCTGAACGTCCGCCAGCCGCACTCCCTGCAGCTGCTCATGGACTCCCTGCGTTACTGGGTGACCGAGATGCACGTGGACGGGTTCCGCTTCGACCTCGCGTCCACGCTGGCCCGCGAGTTCTACGACGTCGACAAACTGTCCACCTTCTTCGAACTCATCCAGCAGGACCCCGTTGTCTCGCAGGTGAAGCTCATCGCGGAGCCGTGGGACGTCGGCCCCGGCGGCTACCAGGTGGGCAACTTCCCGCCGCAGTGGACGGAATGGAACGGAAAGTACCGCGACACCGTCCGTGACTTCTGGCGCGGCGAGCCAGCCACCTTGGGCGAATTCGCCTCGCGCATCACCGGATCCGCAGACCTCTACGAGCACTCCGGCCGCCGCCCCGTCGCCTCCATCAACTTCGTCACCGCCCACGACGGCTTCACCCTCGCGGACCTGGTCTCCTACAACGAGAAGCACAACGACGCCAACGGCGAAGGCAACAACGACGGCGAATCGCACAACCGGTCCTGGAACTGCGGAGCCGAAGGCCCCACGGAGGACGCGAAGGTGCTGGGACTGCGCGCCCGGCAGCAGCGGAACTTCATCGCCTCGCTGCTGCTCTCGCAGGGCGTGCCCATGCTCCTGCACGGCGACGAACTGGGCCGCACCCAGCGCGGAAACAACAACGGCTACTGCCAGGACTCCGAACTGACCTGGATCAACTGGGACAACGTGGACCAGCCGCTGATCGAGTTCACGGCCGCCGTAAACTCGCTGCGGGCCAAGCACCCCACGTTCAGGCGCAGCCGGTTCTTCGACGGCCGGCCCGTCCGGCGCGGTGAAGGCGAACGTCTGCCGGACATCGAATGGCTGGACCCGGACGGCAACACCATGCAGCCGGAGGACTGGGACAGCGGGTTCGGGCGGTCCGTAGGCGTTTTCCTCAACGGTGACGGCATCCAGGGCAAGGACAACCGCGGGCGCCGCATCACGGATGTCAACTTCGTGCTGTACTTCAACGCGCACGACGGCGACGTCGTGTTCAGACTCCCGTCGGATGAATACGCCCCGGCCTGGGACGTCATCATCGACACCGCCGGCGCGGGTGCCGATTCCGAACCCGTGCAGGCTGGCGGCAAGCTCAACGTCGCAGCGAAATCGCTCGTGGTGCTGCGTGCCCACAGCGCGCCGGAGGAGGAACCGGACCACTCGGTGGCCGCCTCCCTTGCGGCGCTGACGCAGACGGCGACGACCGAGACTGCGGCACTCACGGCACCCACCTTTCCGGAACCGAAGAAGACCAAGAAAGCCTGGGCCAATCCTGAAGAGACTCCGGATGAGAAGCCGGAAGAGACTCCTGTTGACGAGCCGGACGTGACTCCTGTTGAGGAGACTCCTGAACAGAAGCCGGCAGATCCTGAACAGAAGCCGGCGGAGGCTCCTGTACAGAAGCCGGCAACCAAGCGGAGCCGCAAGCCGGCGGGCAAGCAGGGCGGGACGCGCTCATGAGGACGCCCGTCTCCACCTACCGGCTGCAGATCCGGGAGGGGTTCACGCTGTTTGATGCCGCCGAAACGGTGCCTTACCTGAAGTCGCTCGGCGTGGACTGGGTCTACCTGTCGCCCATCCTGAAGGCGGAGAGCGGTTCCGACCACGGCTATGACGTCACGGATCCGTCCGTGGTGGATCCGGAGCGCGGCGGCCCGGAGGGGCTGGCGGCGGTTTCGAAGGCAGCGCGCGCAGCGGGCATGGGTGTCCTGATCGACATCGTGCCCAACCATGTGGGCGTGGCCTCGCCGGTGCAGAACCCCTGGTGGTGGTCGCTGCTCAAGGAGGGCCGCGGGTCCCGCTATGCCGAGGCGTTCGACGTCGACTGGGACCTGGCCGGGGGCCGAATCCGTATCCCCGTCTTGGGCAGCGATGACGATCTGGACCAGCTCGAGATCAAGGACGGCGAGCTGCGGTACTACGACCACCGCTTCCCGCTGGCCGAGGGCAGCTATGCCGAGGGCGACTCGCCGAGGGACGTCCATGGCCGGCAGCACTACGAACTCATCGGCTGGCGCCGTGCAGACAATGAGCTGAACTACCGTCGGTTTTTCGCGGTAAACACGCTGGCCGGCATTCGCGTCGAGGTGCCGTCCGTCTTTGACGAGGCACATGAGGAAGTGGTGCGCTGGTTCAAAGAGGGTCTTGCGGACGGACTGCGGATCGACCACCCGGACGGCCTCGCCGATCCGGAGGGATACCTCGAACGGCTCCGCAGAGCCACCGGGGGAGCGTACCTGCTCATCGAAAAGATCCTGGAGCCGGGAGAGCAGCTGCCTGCCGGTTTCGAGTGCGAAGGCACCACCGGCTACGACGCCCTCGCCGACGTCGACCGGATCTTCGTCGATCCGCAGGGACGCGAAGCGCTGGACCGGCTCGACGCACAGCTCCGCGGCGGCGAAGCTGCGGATTACCAGGCCATGATCCGCGGCACCAAGCGGCGGATCACCGACGGCATCCTCCACTCGGAGATCCTGCGGCTCGCCAGGCTGGTGCCTGGCGACGCCGGAATCCCGCAGGAGGCGGCAGCGGATGCCATCGCGGAAATCATCGCCGCCTTCCCGGTTTACCGCACGTACCTGCCCGAGGGTGCGGAAGTCCAGAAGGAAGCCTGCGAGCTGGCAGCCCGGTGGCGCCCGGAGCTGGACCAGGCCATTGAGGTTCTGCATCCGCTGCTGCTGGATACCGACCTGGAGCTCTCGCGCCGCTTCCAGCAGACCTCCGGAATGGTCATGGCCAAGGGCGTGGAGGACACCGCGTTCTTCCGGTACAACCGCTTGGGAACCCTCACGGAGGTGGGCGCCGACCCCACCGAGTTCGCGCTCGAACCGGAGGAGTTCCATGCCCGGATGGCCCGCCGCCAGGCGGAGCTTCCGCTGTCCATGACCACGCTCAGCACCCACGACACCAAACGGAGCGAGGACACCCGGGCCCGGATCTCGGTCATCTCCGAGGTGGCGCCTGAATGGGAAAAGGCACTCGACAGGCTGAGCGCCCTGGCGCCGCTGCCTGACGGGCCGCTGTCCGTCCTGCTCTGGCAGGCCGTCGCCGGCGCGTGGCCCGCCGACCGGGAACGCCTCCAGTCGTACGCCCTCAAGGCCGCACGCGAAGCCGGGAACTCGACCAACTGGACCGATCCCGATCCCGCGTTCGAGGAGAAACTGGCGGCCGCCGTAGACTCCGCCTTCGACAATCCGGAGGTCCGCACGGAACTGGAAGCCCTCGTGGCGCTGCTGGAACCGTACGGGGCATCGAACTCACTCTCAGCAAAGCTCGTGCAGCTGACCATGCCGGGGGTACCCGACGTGTATCAGGGAACCGAGTTCTGGGACCGTTCACTGACGGACCCCGATAACCGCCGCCCGTTCAGTTTCGAGGACCGCAAGCAGGCCCTGGAACAGCTGGATGCCGGATCCCGTCCGGAATCATTCCTCGACGAGCGGGCCAAGCTGCTGGTGACGTCCCGTGCCCTGCGGCTGCGCCGCGAACGGCCGGAGCTCTTCGCCGGTTACCGTCCGTTGCAGGCCAGCGGTCCCGCTGTCTCCCACCTGCTGGCGTTCGGCCGCGGGGCCGGCGGGGCTGCAGGCCCGGGAGCACTCACCCTGGCAACCCGGCTTCCCTACGGACTGGAACAGTCGGGCGGCTGGCGGGACACCGCCGTCGAACTTGAAACGGCTATGAAGGACGAACTGACCGGTACCAGCTACGGACCGGGCCCGGCGCCGCTTTCGGAGGTCTTCCGGGCCTACCCGGTGGCATTGCTGGTTCCCGAGACAGGAGCAAAGCCATGACACAGACCAACGTTGCAGCACAGCCCCACCAAGCCGCCAAACCCGTGCGGGGAGCAGAAAGGTTCGACGTCTGGGCGCCGGAGGCGGGCGCCGTCACGCTGCTGGCCGGAGGGGAGCGCTACCCGATGAGCCGCCGGCCCGGCAACGCGCCGGCGGACCAGGGCTGGTGGACGGCCCCGGACGCACCGACCGGCGCCGACGTGGACTACGGGTACCTGCTCGACGGCGACGAAACGCCGCTGCCCGACCCCCGGACCCGCCGCCAGCCCGACGGCGTCCACGCCCTTTCCCGCACTTTCGACCCCAGTGCCCACAGCTGGCAGGAAGCCGCGTGGCAGGGCCGGGAGCTCCAGGGTGCCGTGATCTACGAACTGCACCTGGGAACGTTCACGCCGGAAGGGACGCTCGACGCCGCCGCCGGGAATCTGGACTACCTCGCCGGGCTGGGCATCGACTTTGTGGAACTGCTGCCGGTGAATGCCTTCAATGGCACCCACAACTGGGGTTACGACGGCGTGCAGTGGTTCGCCGTCCACGAGGGCTACGGTGGACCGGCCGCCTACCAGCGGTTCGTGGACGCCGCCCACGCCGCGGGCATCGGCGTCATCCAGGACGTGGTCTACAACCACCTCGGCCCGAGCGGGAACTACCTGCCCAGATTCGGGCCGTACCTCAAGCACGGCGAGGGCAACACATGGGGTGACTCGGTCAATCTTGACGGTCCGGGATCGGACCACGTGCGCAAGTACATCCTGGACAACCTCACCATGTGGCTGCGCGACTACCGGGTGGATGGCCTCCGCCTGGACGCCGTGCACGCCCTCAAGGATGAGCGGGCCGTCCACATCCTGGAGGACTTCGGTGCACTGGCCGACGAACTGTCGGCCGAGGCCGGGCGTCCGCTGACCCTCATCGCCGAATCCGACCTCAACAACCCGCGCCTGCTGTACCCCCGGGACGCCAACGGCTACGGGCTGGCCGGCCAGTGGAGCGATGACTTCCACCACGCCGTCCACGTCAACGTCAGCGGGGAAACCACCGGCTACTACAGCGACTTCGATTCGCTCGGGGCGCTGGCCAAGGTGCTGCAGGACGGGTTCTTCCACGACGGCAGCTACTCCAGCTTCCGGGAACGCCACCACGGCAGGCCCATCGACTTCAGCGCCGTCCTTCCGTCCGCACTGGTGGTTTGCTCACAGAACCATGACCAGATCGGCAACAGGGCCACCGGCGACCGGCTGTCCCAGACACTCCCGTACGGCAGCCTTGCCCTGGCCGCGGTGCTGACCCTGACCGGGCCGTTCACGCCCATGCTGTTCATGGGCGAGGAGTACGGGGCAACCACGCCCTGGCAGTTCTTCACCTCCCATCCGGAGCCGGAGCTTGGCAAAGCCACGGCCGAGGGCCGGATCAAGGAGTTCGAGCGCATGGGGTGGGACCCCGCCGTCGTGCCCGATCCGCAGGATCCAGAAACCTTCACCCGCTCCAAACTGAACTGGGCGGAAGCGTCAGACGGGGAGCACGCCAGGCTGCTGGAGCTGTACCGCTCCCTGATTGCGGTGCGGCGCTCGAGTCCGGATCTCACCAAGTTGGGCTTCGAAGACACAGCAGTGGAGTTCGACGACGACGCCCGCTGGCTGCGGTACCGGCGCGGAGCGGTTCAGGTCCTGCTGAACTTCGGCGATCAGGCCGTCACCCTGGACCGGCCGGGAGCGAGCGTACTGCTGGCCACCGATGATGCCGTCCGCGTCGACGGGGGCAAGGTGGAGCTGCCGGCGCTGAGCGCCGTCGTCCTTAGCGACTGACACAGGCGGCCTTATCGTGCGCCGCGGGCTGATTCTGTCAGCCCGCGGCGTAACAACGGACTTGCGGGCTGTAGCCTGCGTCACAACTGGCAGGATGGATCGTATGACTTATTTGGCAGCGGACAACCGCTACGAAACCATGCCGTACCGCCGCGTCGGACGCAGCGGCCTGAAGCTTCCCGCCGTCTCGCTGGGGCTCTGGCACAACTTCGGTGACGACAAGCGCTTTGACGAGCAGCGCGCCATCCTGCGCCGTGCCTTCGACCTCGGCGTGAACCACTTCGACCTCGCCAACAACTACGGCCCGCCGGACGGATCGGCGGAAACCAACTTCGGCAGGCACCTGCAGGACGACTTCAAGCCCTACCGCGACGAGCTGGTCATCTCCACCAAGGCCGGCTACTACATGTGGCCCGGCCCCTACGGTGAGTGGGGCTCACGCAAGTACCTGCTCTCCAGCCTGGACCAGTCGCTCCAGCGCATGGGCCTGGACTATGTGGACATTTTCTACAGCCACCGCCCGGATCCCGAGACGCCGATGGAGGAAACCATGGGCGCCCTGGACCACGCCGTGCGCTCCGGCAAGGCCCTCTACGCGGGCATCTCCTCCTACACCCCGGAACAGACGCTGGAGGCCGCGCGCATCCTCAAAGAACTCGGCACTCCGCTGCTCATCCACCAGCCCAGCTACTCCATGCTGAACCGGTGGACCGAGGACGGCAGCCCCAACCTGTACGAGGCACTTGAGCAGGTGGGCGCCGGCTCCATCGCCTTCTCGCCGCTCGCCCAGGGCATGCTGACCGACCGCTACCTCCACGGCATACCGGCGGATTCCCGTGCGGCCAAGGACCGGTTCCTGTCCGAATCGGCCATTACCGAGGACAAGCTGGACCGGGTCCGCGGGCTGAACCGGATTGCTTCGGGCCGCGGCCAGACCCTGGCCCAGATGGCCATCGCCTGGATTCTCCGCGACCAGCAGAGGGGCACGCCGGTCACCTCGGCACTGGTCGGAGCGTCCAGCGTCAAACAGCTTGAAGACAGCCTCTCGGCGATCAGCAACCTGGAGTTCAGCTCGGAGGAGCTCACCGCGATCGACGAGTTCGCCGTCGAGTCTGACATCAATCTCTGGGCGCAGAAGGTGTGACGCTCACGCAAATGTAATGAACTGCCCGGGGCCGGCGGGAACAAAGCCGGCCCCGGCGCAGTTGGTTAGACTGTTAGGGCGCCGCGTGGCGCTGTGTCCGTCAGCCGCCGTCGTACAACAGGGTACCGACGCGCAGGGCACTGAAGTTTGTTCTCAAAGGAGTTCCGTGTCTTCAAATCCGATTCGTGTTGCCATTGTCGGCGTGGGTAACTGCGCTGCTTCCCTGGTGCAGGGTGTCCACTACTACCGGGATGCCGACCCCCAGGCAACGATCCCGGGTCTGATGCATGTTGAGTTCGGCAA